>NZ_KV806792.1:34877-93371 GCF_001811845.1 Corynebacterium sp. HMSC062E11 | reverse complement strand
ACTCCATGTCCAAAAACCCTATGGACATAACACCCTTAGGCAGGCAATTAGGTTCCCATTGGTCAGCTGCGCTAGTATCGTTGCTTGTGCGCCCCTGTAGCCCAATTGGCAGAGGCAACGGATTCAAAACCCGTGTAGTGTGAGTTCGAGTCTCACCAGGGGCACAATTCCACCCCGCAACAGAGAATGTTGTGGGGTATTAGCGTTTTCAACCGAAAGGAACCCGTCATCATGCGTCGCACGATCATCGCTTTGAGCACCGCAGCCGCCCTTACTCTGGGCGGTACCACCGTTGCTACCGCTGCGGAATCCAGCACCGACAAGGAAGTTTCTTCCAAGGTGGAAGGCTCCTCTTATTACCAGGAGCTGCGAAAGTCCGCAGCCTCCTCCGATGACCCACAGTTGAATACCCTCTACACCGTGCTTCTCGACGGCCTCGTAGGCCTCGCCGCCTTCGCCATCTTGGGCTCAATCTATGGCGAAGTGGCCAAGCGCTTGCCAATGTAGACAACGTATAACCTTCTATGGGCTGAATAGTTTGCATAAGCCCGTCGCGGAGTGAGAGAATAAGGAGTCATCTGCTCATTCCTCTCCCTCGGCACGGCATCCCCACCGAGGAGACTGTCAACGTTACTTTCGGTTTATGCACTATATTCTTAACGCCATTCGCGGCGCCCTCATTGGCATGGCCGAGCTGGTCCCCGGAATTTCCGGAGGCACCGTCGCGCTCATCGTAGGCATCTATGAACGCGCCTTGCACAACGCCAATGATCTGATTTCCGGCCGTTTCAAAAAGGTTGAATGGGGCTTCCTCGTCTCAGTCGCCGCCGGCATGTTCCTTGCCGTCTTCGGTTTTTCCACGCTGCTCCACAACTTTGTGGAAGGGCAAGTATCCTTGTCCCGCGCATTATTCCTCGGCATGGTCGCCGTGTCCATCATCGTTCCGATTAGCATGATGTCGCGTTTTACGCCCGCGTCCATAGCTGCATTCATCATCGCCACCGTCGCGATCTTCTTCGTTACCGGCTTTACTTCAACTCCCGTCGAAAACCCCAGCCTGATTGTGGTGTTCTTGGCGGCCATGGTGGCCGTATGCGCGCTCGTTCTCCCCGGCGTGTCGGGCTCACTCATCTTGCTGACGATGGGCCTCTACCAGCCTGTCATTGGCGCGGTCTCTGACCGGAACATGACCGTCGTGGGCGTCTTCGCCCTTGGCGCGGTGTGCGGCCTTGCCGCGTTCGTCAAGGTTTTGAATTACCTGCTCGATACCCACCGCGATCCGACCTTGGCCGCCATGGCCGGATTTATGCTCGGCTCACTTCGCGCATTATGGCCGTGGGGCGCGGACCAGGATGCTTCCACACCGCTTATCCTGCTCATGTTCGCGCTCGGCGGCATCATCGTCGCCATTTTCATCGTCGTGGATAGGCGCAAAGCCGCAAGTTATCAAGAGAGTTAAAGCATGAATAAGAAGAAGGCCGTCGTGGGCGCCGTCGGAGCGCTGGCCTCTGTTGCCCTCTCCGGCTGCGTCACCAACGAGGAGCCGGCGCTGCCAGAAGGCTGGTCAGAGCCTAACGTGGACGAAGTGCCCGAGATCGCCGCGATGTACCAGGACGCAGATGGGGTCCTCACCGTAGGCACAAACCCACCGTTTGCGCCTTTCGAGTTCAAGGATTCCGATGGTTCACTCATCGGTCTTGAAATGGACTTGGCCAATGCAGTCGCTCAAGTGATGGGCCTCAAATTCCAGCCGGTGGAGCAGGACTTTTCCATGATCCTGCCGGCAGTCCAGTCCGGGCAGATTGATCTCGGCGGGTCTGGGTTTACCGATACCGATGAGCGCCGTGAGAACTTCGATTTCGTCGATATCCTCTACGCCGGCATTCAGTGGGCGGAGCTCACCGACAGCCCCAACAAGGTTGATCCATCGAATCCCTGTGGCCTCACCGTCGCGGTGCAGCGCACCACCGTGTCTGAGACTGACGACTTGCGTCCGAAGCAAGAAGCCTGCGATGGGGACCTAACCATCCTTCCCTATGACACGAGTGACAACGCCGCCCTTGCGGTACTCATGGGCCGCGCGGACGCACTTTCGGCGGACTCACCAGTCTCTGCGTGGGCGGTCAACCGCTCGGATGGGCGTATGTCCATGGTCGGCGAAATGTTTGACGCCGCTCCCTATGGGTTTGCCGTACCTAAGGACTCCGAGCTCGGGCCTGCCGTGGCGGCCGCGCTCCAGCACCTTATTGACACCGGGGCCTACGCAGAAATCCTCGAAAAATGGGGCGTTACCGAGGGGCTCGTCGAACACGCAATGATTAATGAAAGGCCGATCAATGACTAATTCCTCTCTCCCGGCAGCATCGGATTCTGCGGCTTCGGCTACCCCACCAAAGATCGAAGCCCGGCCACTTCGCCACCCGTGGCGATGGGTCTTCGCCGCCCTCCTCGTTCTCCTTGCTGTGTGGTTCGTCATCTCTTCGGCACGCAACGAGGCCTTCGGATGGGGCACTTACTTCCAGTACCTCTTCGACACTCGCATCGCCACCGCCGCGCTGCATACCATCGCGATTACGATTCTGGCGATGATCATCGGCGTCGTGGGCGGCGCCGCTCTCGCCGTGATGCGTATGTCCCCCAACCCCGTGCTCGGCGGTGTGTCCTGGCTCTTCCTGTGGCTATTCCGAGGAACCCCGATCTACGTGCAGCTCGTCTTCTGGGGTCTGCTCTCCGCGCTCTACCAATCCATCAACCTCGGGTTTACGGAGATTTCTCTCACAGAGGTACTCACCAATGCATTCCTACTCTCCGTGCTCGGTTTGGGCCTGAACGAAGCCGCCTACATGGCGGAAATCGTCCGCTCCGGAATCTCCTCGGTTCCCGAGGGCCAGAAGGAAGCCAGCAAGGCCCTGGGTATGGGCTGGTGGATGACCATGCGCCGCACGGTTCTCCCGCAAGCCATGCGCATCATCATTCCGCCGACCGGTAATGAGTTCATTTCTTTGCTGAAGACGTCTTCCCTTGTGGTGGCAATTCCCTACACCGCAGAGATTTTCGGCCGCGCCACGGATATTTCCGCTGCGCTTTTCGAGCCTATCCCGCTTCTCATGGTGGCAGCGACGTGGTACTTGGCCATCACCTCGCTTCTTATGGTGGGCCAGTACTTCTTGGAGCGCCGCTTCGAACGTGGCGCCACCCGCGAGCTCACCGGCCGCCAGCTGGCTGCGCTGGCGGATGCTGAAGGAACCATTCCCCGCAACGTGTCTGTCATCCCGGAGGTAAAGAACTAATGACCACCCCAATGATCTCTGCACAAAATGTGTATAAATCCTTCGGTCAGCTCGAGGTTCTCAAGGGCATCGATCTCACCGTCATGCCCGGCGAGGTCACTTGCCTACTGGGCCCCTCCGGTTCCGGAAAATCAACCTTCCTTCGCTGCTGCAATCACCTAGAGAAGGTCACGGCCGGCCGCCTCTACGTCGACGGCGAGCTCATTGGATTCCGTGAACGCAACGGCGTGCTCTATGAAATCTCCGAAAAGGAAGCCGCCGCTCAGCGCCAAGACATCGGCATGGTGTTCCAACAGTTCAATCTGTTCAGCCACCGCACAGTACTGGAAAACATCATCGAGGCCCCCGTCCAGGTGAAGAAACAGAATCCAGAGCAGGCAAAGAAGAAAGCGATGGAACTGCTGGAAAAGGTGGGCCTCGCGCACAAGGCAGATGCGTACCCGGTGCAGCTTTCCGGTGGTCAGCAGCAGCGCGTCGCCATTGCCCGCTCTGTGGCCATGGATCCAAAGCTGATGCTTTTCGACGAACCCACCTCCGCACTCGACCCCGAGCTGGTCGGCGAGGTCCTCCGCGTTATGAAGGAGCTTGCCGCCGATGGCATGACTATGCTCGTCGTTACTCACGAGATGGGCTTTGCACGTGAAGTCGCCGACAACATCGTCTTCATGGACGGCGGCAGCGTCATTGAAACCGGAACCCCCGAGCAAGTCTTGGACAATCCGCAGCACCAGCGCACGAAGGATTTCCTCTCTTCGCTGCTCTAGCGCACCTAGCCAAGGAACCAACTGCCCTATCAACTCATCCACGACAAAACTCCGGCCAATCCGCAAAGGATTAGTGGCCGGAGTTTAGGGCTTCCACGAAAGGCACAGACGCTACTCGGCGTCCCCTTCCGCTTCACCAGTCACTGTGGGCTCTTCAGATTCCTCGGCAGAAGCCGATTCCATTGGGCTATCCGCAGACTGGGCTTGGATGACGTCATCCAACACAGCGTGGATATAAGGTGCTGCCTTGTCATTGGAGTATTCCGAGGCAAGCTCGACACCTTCGACGAGCGCGGTAGCGTTAGGCACATCCGCGTTGAAGAGGATTTCCCATACCGCTACGCGCATGATCGCACGATCGACGGCCGGGATGCGCTCGAGCGACCACTCGCTGGAGAGGTAGCGGGCGATCGCGTCATCGATGTCATCCAGTTCTTCGGCAGCTCCGCTGACGATTTCGCGGGTGTAGTCCGCGACCGGCGCCACGCCGTTTTCAGGGTCGCGGGCCAGCTCTACGCGGTCCTCAACGATGGCTACCGGATCAACATCGCGCGATTCAGCTTCGAAAAGAATATCCGCGGCGCGGCGACGTGCTCGGTAGCGCGCCGTGTGGCGCTTATAGTTTGGCTCTGGTTGGGTCATCTTAGTTGTTGACGCGAGAGAGGTACTCGCCGGTACGGGTATCAATCTTGAGAACGTTTCCGATCTCAATGAACAGCGGAACCTGAATCTCGGCACCGGTCTCGAGCGTTGCCGGCTTGGTGCCACCATTGGAGCGGTCACCCTGCAGGCCCGGTTCGGTGTGCTCCACCTTCAGGTCAACGGAGATCGGCAGCTCGCCGAACAAAGCCTCACCGTCATGGAAGGACACCTGAACGCGCATGTTCTCCAGCAGGAACTTGCCAGCGTCGCCGAACTTATCAAACGGCAGCTCGAACTGCTCAAAAGTCTTATCATCCATGACCACGTAGTTCTGGCCATCGTTGTACAGGTAGGTCATGTCGCGGCGGTCGACGTTTGCGGTCTCCACCTTGACACCAGCGTTAAAGGTCTTGTCGGTCACCTTGCCAGAGACCACGTCCTTGAGCTTGGTGCGCACGAATGCCGGGCCCTTGCCGGGCTTGACGTGCTGGAACTCAACAATCTGCTGCAGCTTGTTGTCGATCTTCAGAACGAGGCCGTTCTTGAAATCAGTGGTATCTGCCATGAAATGACTCTCCCAAATAACTTGTAGTCGAAACTATGAAAACAGTGTCTAAGCATACCGTACGCGCATCAAGTACGGCGCCAAGGGGTGCTAGCTAAAGCACCTGAAGGTCCTTCGGGTAAGCCGTAATGATCTTCGGGGCACCTGAAGTGATAATGAGGCTGTCCTCGATGCGCACTCCTCCCTTGCCTGGGACGTAGATGCCGGGCTCAATGGTCAGGGTCATGCCCTCAGCCAACGTACCCTTTCCGGTTGTGGCCGCATAAGGCCCTTCATGCACGTCGAGACCAATGCCGTGGCCGGTGGAGTGAACGAAGTAGTCACCATAGCCAGCATCGGCAATAATGTCGCGGCAGGCCGCGTCGACGTCGACAAGCTTGGCACCTGGCACCGCTGCCTTGACACCCGCTTCCTGGGCGCACAGGACAACGTCATAGATTTCGCGGGCGAAATCAGAAACCTCACCGATGACGAAGGTACGGGTGCAGTCTGAGTTAAAGCCGCGGAGGTGAGCACCGAAGTCAATCGTTACCAGATCGCCCTTGCGCAGTTCGCGGTCATCCGCACCATGGTGGGGCTTTGCAGAGTTCTCGCCGGAGGCCACGATGGTGTCGAAGCTCACGCGTTCCGAACCAAGCATGCGCATCCGGTATTCAAGGTCGGCGGCTACCTGGCGCTCCGTGCGTCCAGCGGCGACTTCCCCGGCCTCGACGAGTTCGGTCAGCGCCTGGTTTGCCAAAGCTGCGATTTCTTCGAGTTTTTGAAGCTCGACATTGTCCTTGACGAGGCGAATCTTCTCTACCACGCCGGTGACAGGCACCAGAGTAACGCCCTCCGGTTTTGCTTTCTCCAGCCGCTCAAGTTGTGAAACGGTGACATAGTCGGCTTCATAGCCAACGCGAAGGTCCTCAGAAACCTGCCCCAGCAGGTGCGGGCCCACATCGCGGCCGAGTGTGGCTTCGATATCCGGGACCTCTTCCGCAATTTGTGTGGTGTAGCGGCCGTCCGTGGCCATGAGCGCGGAGAGGTCCTTGCGCAACAGTAGACCACCATTCGAACCGGAGAAGCCGGTGAGGTAGCGCACGTGCGTCAAATGGGTGACGATGATCGCGTCGACGCGCTGACCAGAGAGCTCGGTCATGAGCTTGCGGCGGCGGTTGCTATAACGAGTATCGGCTAATGCCATGTGAGAACCACTCCATTCATTTCAAGCGATACTCCATGATAGCTAATCTGCGAGGAAGTACCCCAGTGCCGCGACATATCCATAAGAGCCAAGCCCAGCGATGACACCGCGTGCTATCGGGCTCAGGTAGGAGTGCTGACGGAATGCTTCCCGCGCGTGCACGTTGGATAGGTGTACCTCAACAAAACCTGCACCATCGGCTACTTCCGCTAGGGCATCGCGCAGTGCCACCGACGTATGCGTAAACCCACCCGGATTGATGATGACGGGCCAGCCTTCGTCGGCGGCGCGATGCACCTGCTCGATGAGCTCGCCCTCGTGGTTGGACTGGAAGAAGACGATCTCTTCCTCCCCCGCCGCTGCGCGGACGCGACGCTCGATGTCCTCTAGGGTTTCGCTGCCATAGATTTCTGGTTGGCGCTTGCCCAGACGGTTGAGGTTCGGGCCGTTGAGAACGAGAATGGTCATGGCAAACTCCTTAAGCTTTTATGAGGCGAGCTGCGCATAGGCTGCGCGCAGCTCGTCGACGGTAGCATCTTCCAAGCGCGTGGTTTCCCCGATTCCCGTGAGGGCCACAAAACGGATGTGGCCACCGCGGTTCTTCTTGTCATGGCGCATGCCATCCAGCAGCTGTTCGAAATGGCCCTGCTCATAGGTTGTGGGCAACCCAATTCGGGTGAGAATGTCGCGGTGGGTGACTACCAGGTTGGCGTCGATAAGCCCGCGTGCGTGGGACAAGTAGGCGATGAACATCATGCCCACTGCTACCGCGCGGCCGTGGCGCCAGGTGTAGTTTTCGCGGCGCTCTACGGCGTGGCCGAAGGTGTGGCCGTAATTGAGGGTTTCGCGCAGCCCCGATTCCTTTAAGTCCTGGCCCACCACGTGCGCCTTGACCGCGATGGAACGCTGGATGAGCTCGGGCAGCAGGCCGTCGGGGTCCAAGCAAGCGGCAGGATCCGCAAGGTAATGCTCGATGATGCGCGGATCATGGATGAAGCCAGTTTTGATGATCTCCGCAGAACCGGCGACGATTTCGTCGGCAGGTAGGGTGCGCAGGTGGTCCAGATCGACAAAGACTGAGTCCGGCTCGTGGAAAGCCCCAACAAGGTTCTTGCCTGCGGCAGTGTTAATACCTGTCTTTCCACCAACGGCCGCGTCCACCATCGCGAGCAGTGTAGTCGGGGCCTGAATTACTGGGATACCACGCATCCACGTCGCTGCGGCAAAGCCTGCCAAGTCGGTCACGGCCCCGCCGCCGAGACCAATAACGGCGTCACGGCGGCTGAAACCAGCCTCCCCGAAGGTATCCCAAAGCCGGGCAAGTACATCGAGCTGCTTAGCTGCCTCTGCATCAGGTACCTCGACCAGAGTTGCCTCTATTCCCTGTGCACGGGCTTGCTCGGCGAGGTCACCGGCAGCCTGCGCGAGCGGCGGCTGGTGAATGACCGCCACCTTAGCCGCTCCAATGTCCGCCACGCGCCCAATCACTTCTGTGCTCAGACCAGTGCCAATTGTGACCTCATAAGGTGAAGGTCCTTTAACCGGAATAGTGTGCATGAGTAGTGCTCCTTTGGCTGGGCTAGCGGTGATTGTGCGGCTTCATCATGAGGTTAAAGCAAAACAGCCGGCGATTTAGAGGGTTTCAAGGAAACTCAGAATATCGCCCACTACCTGTTGCGGGGAGCGCACACCAGTGCGCACCTTCAAATCAGCTACCTCCGAGTAAAGGGGGCGGCGCGCCTCCAAAAGCTGGGTATAGTGCGCCAATGGATCTGCAGATTCCAACACGGGGCGGTTCGCATCACCCAACGTGCGGCTTACGCCTTCTTCCGGCGTGACATCGAGGAATACGACGGTCAGGTTATCGAGCAAGGCACGTGTGGATTCGGTCAGCACTGCTCCGCCGCCGAGGCTCACGACCCCAGTGGTGGCCAGTGCCTCGCGCACCGCTTCTGCTTCTACCTCACGGAATGCCGGCTCACCCAGTTCAGAAAACACTTCACCGCAGGCCTTGCCGTAGCGGGCCTCGATCAGATCATCAGAATCAACAACGTCACAATTCAGCGCCCGCGACAAACGGCGGCCAATCGTAGTCTTTCCGGAACCGGGAGGCCCAACTAAGACAACGCGTGGGGAGCTCATGCTTCACCCCAATCCAAGCGGCTTGCCACATAGTCCTGGTAGGAGGCGATGTTCCGCTTAGTCTCAGCGAGGCTATCTCCACCAAACTTTTCCAACACGGCGCGCGCGAGGACCAACGCCACCATTGCTTCTGCAACAACACCAGCAGCAGGAACCGCACACACATCGGAGCGCTGATGGATGGCAGTCGCCGCTCCACCTGTGGCCATATCCACCGTCTTCAAGGCGCGCGGAACTGTGGAAATCGGCTTCATCGCCGCGCGCAAGCGCAGCGTCTGGCCGTTGGTCATTCCACCTTCTAGACCGCCCGCCCGGTTAGTTTCTCGATCCACGCCGCGATCGGTTCGGACCATCTCATCATGAGCCTCGCTTCCGCGACGGCGGGCCTCAGCAAAACCATCAC
The DNA here is from genome assembly GCF_001811845.1 of Corynebacterium sp. HMSC062E11. Taxonomy (NCBI): domain Bacteria; kingdom Bacillati; phylum Actinomycetota; class Actinomycetes; order Mycobacteriales; family Corynebacteriaceae; genus Corynebacterium; species Corynebacterium sp. HMSC062E11. Next base: position 84,379 of record NZ_KV806792.1, on the reverse strand, counting down.
CGACTTCAACGCCCTTGATGGCCTGAATGCCCATCAAGGCGGCGGCGAGCTGTGCGTCGAGACGGTCCTCCCCTGACGTGTGCGAGCCCAAGCCAATTGGCAAGCCCTCCACGATGACCTCAACGATGCCGCCAAGGGTATCGCCTTGCTTCTTAGCGGCTTCAATCTCTGAGATCATAGATTCCTCTGCGGCCTTATCGCAGGCCCGAACCGGAGAAGCATCGATGGCCTCGATTTCTGCAAAGCTGGGCGACGGGCCTTCATAGGGCTCAGAGGCACCAATCGAAATCACGTGGGAGAGTACTTCGACTCCCAAGGTTTCACGAAGGAAGTTGCGTGCGACGGTGGCTGCAGCCACGCGGGCGGCGGTCTCGCGCGCGGAAGAGCGCTCCAGGATGGGGCGCGCCTCCGAATGATCAAACTTCACCATGCCGGCAAAATCGGCGTGGCCGGGGCGCGGGCGGGTCAGCGGGGCGCCGCGACCGGAAGCCATAGCTTTAGCGGACTCCGGATCCTCCGGATCCAAGGCATCGGGCGACATGATGGTGGTCCACTTTGGCCACTCAGTGTTGCCGATCATGATGGCGATAGGACTGCCCAGGGTCAAGCCGTGGCGGATGCCGCTGAGCAGGGTGAGGTCATCAGCCTCAAACTTCATGCGCGCGCCACGCCCATAGCCAAGGCGGCGGCGAGAGAGCTGGAGAGCGATGTCGTCTTGGGAAACGGGAACCCCGGCCGGCATGTGCTCAATGAGTGCAATGAGCGCTTGACCGTGAGATTCACCTGCGGTAGTCCAACGAAGCATGCGGACTATTATCGCATGCCAGGGCTTCTTTCGTGGTCACTAGGCCAACTATCACACCGTGTTGGGGCTAAAGAACACGACGAGAGCCGCAGCAAACAGCATCCCGGGACCATGCGCAGGCGCCCTATCCCGCGTGATGATTCCCCACAACACGGTGCTGAGAGCCGCCCCCATCATCGCCAACGCAACCCCTGGTAGGCCCGCTGCGTGGGCGGTCACCATTCCCAGAGGCAGAGCTAGCTTGAGGTCGCCCCCGCCCACGCTTCCTGTACGGCTAAACCAGGCCACTAACACGTAGAGCCCTATCCAGAGCAGGCCCGCCAAACTGAACCAGCACAACGATAAAGCCGCGGCCGGCAGCGTCAGATAATTAGGCAAGCGCTTAAAACGCAGGTCATAAACAATTAAGGCGCACCCCCACGCCAAGAAAAGCACATCCCCCATAGCCCGCAGCCTACCGCGCGGAAAGACAAGGCGCACGCGGTCGTTGAGAGCGAATTGCCTAGGGCAGCTTGAGCGCCTTGTTGAGCGCCGTCAACATCTCTGCCCGTGGAGCGGTGTGCCCTGTAAACTGCTCGAACTGCGAAAAGGCCTGGTTGGCCAGCATGACGTGCCCGCCGACTGTCGGGTAGCCGTCGGCAGCGGCATAAACGGTCAACGGAGTTGGCCACGGATCATAGATAACGTCAAATACCGGAGCTTTGGCCAGCTGCGTTAGGTGCTCTTCCAAGGCGGCGGAGGGAACGGTGGAGACCACGAGATCTACCGAACGCGCAAGCCCCGCGAGATCATCGCTGAACGTTGCCACGTGGAGGGTGAGGCCAAGGTCATCAGCCAGCGGGCGCAGCTCGGCGATGCGGTCGGAGCGATTGAGCACCGTAACGTCCTGCACACCGCGCTGGGCTAGGCCCCACAGGACAGGCCGTGCGGTTCCACCTGCTCCGATGAGCAGTGCCGTCGACGGTTGGGACCTTCCAAGCAGCTCGTCGAGCGCGCCCAGAACTCCCTCGGTATCCGTGTTATCCGCACGCCACCCTTCTTCGGTGCGCACCAGGGTATTCGCGGAGCCGATGAGCTCGGCGCGTTCGCTGACGATGTTCGCGCAGGCGAGTGCGTCGAACTTGAGCGGCATGGTGACCGAAAAGCCGCGGTACTCCTCCCCCGCATTGGCGAGGAAGGCAGCTAGGTCCGTCGCCTCAATCTTGGTGTAGTCCCAATCCTCCAAATTCACAGCTTCATAGCCTGCGTTATGGAGGACCGGGGACAAGGAATGAGCGACAGGGCTGCCCAGAACTGCGGCGCGGGGCATCAGGTTACTGCTCCTCGGCCGGTGGCTCGTCGGCCGGTGGCTCGCCAGCGCCTTCGCGCTGGCTGTCAAGGATGCCGGAGCGAACAGCGTCATCGACGTTGGCGAGGTGCTCGTCGTAATTATCGGTAAACACCGTGGTGCCCTTGTCGTCGACGGTGACGAAGAAGAGCCAGTTGCCCTCCGCGGGGTTCTCCATGGCCCCGATGGCTTCCTCCGAAGGAGAAGCAATCGGTGAATCTGGGAGACCATCCTTCGCGTAGGTATTCCAAGGAGTCTCGCGGTGGCGATCCTCATCGGTAGTGGCCAGCTCAACATCCTCGAGGCCATAGTTGACCGTGGAATCCAGCTCAAGGCGCATCGGCTCATCAAGGCGGTTGAGGATTACACGGGCGACCTTGTCAAACTCACCGGCCGGGGACTCGCGCTCCACCAGCGAAGCCGCAGTAAGAAGCTCGTAGGGCTTGAGGCCAATTGCCTGGGCGCGGTCAACGATATTGGTGTCGTTGTACTTCTTCGTCGAACGTGTGATGAGATCCGTCAGGATCTCCTTAGCGTCCATGTTCGGATCGAGGACGTACTGGCCCGGAGCGATAAGGCCCTCAATACGCTTGGGGTCCTCACCGCGGGCACGAATTTCCTCCAATGCCCACTCCGGCGCACCCAGCTCAGCAGGATCCACCGTGGCCGCGATCTTCTCCAGCTCCTCGGCGGATACGCATTCGCCCTCCTTGCAGGAGACCTGAGAAATCAGCGAGTAAATACCGTAGCGGACATCACCGCCGACCACGTTGACGTCGAGAAGCGTAGCTCCGCCCTGCACGTCGAGGAGGTCAACCATGTTGCCCTCATCAAGCAGCGCTTCGACGGCAGACTTCGCGCTCATCTCCTCCTGAAGGCGGTAGAATCCAGGCTTAATTTGGCTCGCGCGCGGATTCGAGTTGGCCGCAGAAGAGAAAGCTTCGGGCGTCTTCACCACGTTCTTCTCCGCCAATTCAGGTGCCAGCTCGCTCATCGACGAGCCCTCCGGAACCTGAACAAGCTGGGTTACTCCATTGCCCTGCCCCTCATAGTCCAAGGTGCTGCCCCCTCCCAACAGGCGGAAACCAATGTAGCCAAGTCCACCGATGATCAGGACCAAGCTCGCAATGAGCACGGCCATGCCGCGCTGACGGCGCTTGACATTTTGGGGTTCCATCGAGCGTCCGATGCGTGAAGGTTTACGGCTCACGTACTTCGTCTCCTACGTTTGAAGGGCTGTGGCCGTTCAACGCGAAATGGCGCGCATCCAGCCAGGATTGCAAAATTTCCACCGCGGCTGCTTGGTCAATCACCGAGCGACCTCGCTTCTCTGACACGCCAGAGGCCCGCAATGCGGAGGAGGCGACCACGGTAGTAAGGCGTTCATCCACCATACGCACGGGCGGAGGTTCTTTCATCCTGTCATCTTTTGCCAAGCGGCGGCGGATACGAAACGCGATTTCCTTGGCATGTTTAACACTTGATGAACCATTGCCCTTGAGATCACGCGGCAAACCAACGGCTACCTCAACGACGTCATACTCGTGAATCAGCTCAAGCAGGCGGTCAATATCGCCCTTGTCGCGGTCTTTAAACCCGGTCTCACGCCGGACGGTTTCGACCGGCATGGCCAAGCGCGCGTCCCGGTCAGAGACCGCCACGCCGATGCGGACGGTACCAACGTCGAGGCCCAAACGGCGCCCCGGGCCGGGATCGTCCACGCCTGGTTTGTCGGGTTCTACGGCCATCGTGCTCCTCCTGATTCTGCGAGTCAGCTACAACTGCACGCCAACTAGGGCGAGTTCGTTAGTGGGCTTCGAGCTCATCACGGACGGCGTCGAAGGCCTGCTGGAGACCTTCAGCGTTGGCGCCGGAACCTTGAGCCATATCGGGCTTTCCGCCGCCCTTGCCGTCAACATAGCCAGAAATAACCTTGACGAAGTCACCAGCCTTGACGCCGCGCTCGACGGCAGGCTTAGTGGCGCCAACGATGAACGGGAGCTTGCCGCCCTCGTTCTCCGATGCCAGGACAACCACACCGGCGACATCACCGAGACGGTTCTTGATATCCGAGGCCAACGTGCGCAGATCACCGCCGTTTACTCCGTTAGGAAGTTTGACCGATACGAGGGTGAAGTCATTAACGGTGGTCGCACCAGAAATCATCTCCGCGGTCTGCGACATGAGCTGGGCCTTGTGCAGCTCCGCAATCTGCTTCTCAGCGGCCTTGAGCTTCTCCGTCAGCTGCGCGATGCGCTCCGGAAGATCCTCAGTTTGGACCTTGAGCTCGCGGGAGACACCCTCCACAAGGGCGGTCTCCTTGGAGTAGTAGCGGAATGCATCCAGGCCCGAATAAGCCTCGATACGGCGCGCGCCCGAGCCCACGGAGGATTCACCGAGGACAGAGACCGGGCCGATTTCTGCAGTGTTCTTCACGTGCGTACCACCGCAGAGCTCGATGGAGAACGGGCCGCCCATCTCCACGACACGGACCTCGGAACCGTAGTTCTCACCAAAGAGGGCCATCGCGCCCATCTCCTTGGCCTTCTCCAAAGACGTCTCGATGGTATTGACCGGGAAGTGCTGGTCCACCGCCTGGTTCGTCACCAAAGCGATCTCATCGAGCTGCTCCTGGGTGAGCTGGTCCGTGTAGTTGAAGTCAAAGCGCAGGTAGCCGGGTCGGTTCAAGGAACCAGCCTGGACTGCAGTCGGGCCTAGCACTTGGCGCAGGGCTGCGTGGATAAGGTGCGTCGCCGAGTGCGCCTGCACGGCGCCGTGGCGCCATTGTGCATCAACGGCAGCCGTCACGCCGTTGCCCAACTCAAGCCCACCGGCGGTCACCGTAGCCTTGTGCACCCACAGCTTCTTGCCAATCTTCTGCACATCGTTGACTTCAAGGAGGGTCTCGCCCGCGAAGATTCGACCATGGTCGGCGGTCTGGCCACCGGCTTCAGCATAAAGCGGCGATTGGTCCAGGATTACCTCGACGGTATCTCCTGCCTCGACCTCGGTTACCTTCTGACCATCGCGCACAAGGCCGATGACCTTGGCCTCAGATTCCAGGGTCTCATAGCCCGTGAACAACGTCGGGTGGTTATCCACCCACTCGCGGTACAGAGACAAGTCTGCGTGACCATGCTTCTTGGCCTGGTTATCGGCCTTGGCGCGGCGGCGCTGCTCGCCCATGGCGGCGTCGAAGCCGTCCATATCTACGGTCAAACCGGCTTCCTGAGCCATTTCCAAGGTCAGGTCGATGGGGAAACCATAGGTATCGTGCAGTTCAAAAGCCTTCTCGCCGGAGAGGACCTTCGGGGTGGCCGCACGAGAGGTGCTCTTCAGTTCCTCCACGGCTTCGTCGAAAAGCTTGGTGCCTGACTCCAGCGTCTTCAGGAAGGCCTTCTCCTCCGCCACGGCAACGCGCAGGATACGCTCGCGGTTATCGGCGATCTCCGGGTAGGACGGAGTCATGGTGTCCATGATGGTGTTCATGAAACGCTCCATGGTCTCCCCCTTCGCACCAAGCAGCTTGGCGGAGCGGATGATGCGGCGCAGCAAGCGACGCAGAATGTAGCCACGACCCTCGTTACCGGGGGTAACGCCGTCCAAAATGAGCATCATGCCGGTACGCGAGTGGTCCGCCACCACGCGGAAACGGATCAGGTCTTCCTTCGGCGCATCCGGAACGTACTTCGCACCGGTAAGCTCCTCGGCTACGTCGATGACCGGGCGCAGCAGGTCCGTCTCGTAGACGTTGTCCACGCCCTGCAGGATGCAGGCCACGCGCTCGATGCCCATGCCGGTATCGATGTTCTTCTTGGGCAGCTCGCCCACGATCTCGAAGTTGCCCTTGCCGATGCCTTCGCCGCGCTCGTTCTGCATGAAGACCAAGTTCCAGATCTCCATGTAGCGGTTATCGTCCGCAATCGGACCGCCATCCTGGCCATATTCCGGCCCGCGGTCATAGTAGATCTCAGAGCACGGACCGCACGGCCCGGGAATACCCATGGACCAGTAGTTGTCTTCCATGCCGAGGCGCTGAATACGCTCGGTGGGCACGCCGATCTTGTTGTGCCAAATATCGGCCGCCTCATCATCGTCGAGGTAGACCGTGACCCACAAACGCTCCGGGTCGAGGCCCAAACCGCCTTCATCGACGGAGGTGGTCAGCAGGTTCCAGGCGTGGGTAATTGCGCCTTCCTTAAAGTACTGGCCAAAGGAAAAATTACCCGCCATCTGGAAGAAGGTATTGTGACGGGTGGTAATGCCCACTTCCTCGATATCCAGGGTGCGCACGCACTTCTGGATAGAGGTCGCCGTACCGTTAGCAAAAGGCGGGTTCTGCTGGCCCAAGAAGTAGGGCTTGAAGGGAACCATGCCGGCGTTAACGAAGAGCAGGTTCGGGTCATCCAGGATCAGCGACGCGCTGGGGACGGCCTCGTGGCCGGCCTTGACGAAGTGCTGGGTAAAGCGTTCCCGGATCTCATGAGTCTTCACGAGCAAAATTCCTTCACTGTTGAATGGTTTCTAGTCAGCGCTCAACTTTACCCGTCCGGTGCTGTGCTTAGCGACGCCGCCCCCGGATGATGTCCCGCAGCCTTCCCAGGTACTCGCGCACACGCTTCTCCGCGCCATGGTCGGTGGGGTGATAATACTCGGCATCCGCCAGCGTCTCCGGCAAATACTGCTGGGACAGTACACCGCGCGGATCATCATGCGGGTACTGATAGCCCACTGCATTGCCCAAGCGTTTCGCTCCCTCATAATGGCCGTCGCGCAGGTGCGCGGGCACATGCCCGCTCTTGCCGGCGCGAACGTCGGCCTGGGCCGCGTTGATGGCGTTGATAACGGAATTGGATTTCGGTGCCGTAGCGAGATGGATTGTCGCCTGAGCCAGCGGAATACGCGCCTCGGGTAATCCGATAAGGGCCGCGGCCTCCGCTGCGGCCACGGCAGTGGGCAGCGCGGTGGGATCAGCCATTCCGATGTCTTCGGAGGCATGCACGATAAGCCGGCGGGCGATGAAACGCGGGTCTTCGCCTGCCTCAATCATGCGGGCCAGGTAATGCAGCGCGGCATCCACGTCGGAACCGCGGATGGACTTAATAAACGCGGAGACCACGTCATAATGCTGGTCGCCGTCGCGGTCATAGCGCACCACCGCGTGATTGACGTTTTCTTTGAGAACCTCAACGGTGAGTTCACCGCCATCGGGCACTGCCTCGGCCGCCGCCTCAAGATAGGTCAGTGTGCGCCGAGCATCGCCCCCGGCGAGCAGCACCAGCTGGTCTAGAGCATCGTCCGTTGCGGTGATCCTTCCCGCCAATCCCCGCTCGCTGGTCAATGCGCGCTCGGCGAGGGTGCGCAGGGAGGCGTCGTCCAGCGGCTCCAAGTGCAGCAACAAGGAACGCGAAAGCAACGGCGCCACGACGGAAAAGGAAGGGTTTTCGGTAGTGGCGGCCACGAGCAGCACGGTGCGATTTTCGACGGCCGCGAGCAGCGCGTCCTGCTGAGTCTTGGAGAAGCGGTGCACCTCATCGATGAACAGCACGGTGCGGCGCCCTTGAATCAGCTCACGGCGGGCATGGGAGATCACCTCTCGAACCTGCTTCACGCCGGAGTCTAGGGCGGAAAGCCCAATGAAGTTATCTCCCAAGGAAGATGCGATGAGTGAGGCCAGCGTCGTCTTTCCGGTTCCCGGCGGTCCGTACAGGATGACGGAGGCCTCGCCTGAGCCTTCCACCAGCCTACGCAGCGGGGTTCCCGGCTCCAGGAGGTGCTTCTGCCCCACTACTTCATCGAGGTTTTGCGGCCGCATGCGCGCGGCCAGCGGCGAACCGGGGTGGGTTGCAAACATATCGGGGCCACCCGGCAGGCTTGGCGCTGACTGGTCATCGCCGAAGAGTGACTCCTGCCCCATCAGGGCTCCCGGAGTCGAGAGGCCACGGCTCGCCCAAACTCGGCGACCGCGGAGCACCCGTCATTGCTACATTGCGCGGCAAACCGCGACAGCGCTTCGAAGGTCTCATAAAGATCGCGCCGAATCAGTATTTCATCCTCGCTGAACGGACCATGGTCGGATCGACGAAGCAGAGAACGGTGCGGGTCACGGTAGATCTCAGCGTTGCCTTCCGCCAACGCGACGACCCCTTCGATCCCGCCGGCATACATCGTGGTCACGCTCGACAGAGCCCAACCGATGAGGCAGGAGACGAGCAACTCGTGCAGCGTCTTCTCATCGGCGAGCTGCGGCCAGACATCGACAATGCGGCGCTGCCAGGCATGGATGAAAAGCCCCGCCTCGGCATCAGTGATCGGCCGAGAAAAAAGAAACTGCGGGAAGCCGGCCACCACGCAGGCCACGTCAAAGCCGACGTTGCGGAAACCGGCCCACTCATAGTCCAAGAAGGTCAGCGTTGAGCCGACGATGATGTTGTCTGGGGACAGGTCGAAGGGAGTAAAAGCGCGGTTGCGGCCAGAACTCAGACTCTGCATGGCGGCACGGGCCAATGTGCGGACGTGTTCCGGCGGTTCCAGTCCTGCCTCGCTGAGGATATCCGCACCAATCAGAATGGAGCTCTGCAAGGAATCATCGCGCAATGCCTGGTGCTCGGCGTATTCGGGATGCCGACGTAACTGGCGCTTGAGCAGGGCGTCATAGTCTTCTTCGCGCCCGGCAGTCCCAGCATGCATTTTGCCCAACGCGCTGCCCAGAGCCCTGAGCAGCTCGCCGCGGTCTTCATCACCGCTGCGCGCAAGGGTGTCCGCCAGGGTGTCGCCTTCGCCGGCGTCGGACAGCACAAGAATGCGCTTGTCCACGTCGTGTGCGAGCAACACAGGTCCTGGGCGGACCTCCTCAGACAGCGCCGTGGTGAACTGATAGGCCACCACTTCACGGAGAAGCGCGGCGTCATCAATAGTGTGCCCGGTGACCGGGTTGTACTTGATGACGACCGAACGATGCGGGAAGAAGGCGCTGGGAGTCGTCCGAGCACGAAGTACCACGGCATTGCCCGAGCCGGTGAGTTGCTCAACGTCACTCAGCTCAGGCTCCCCGCCATAGCGGCGCGAAATCATCTGTGAGGCTTCTGCTACCACGGCATCAGCCACAGAATTATTCATGGACTCGTGTCCCGTCGGATTCACTTGCTTGCCTGCTTCCACTTGTTGTCGGCCCAATGAGGTACACCCATGGTGTGGGGCCTTTAGGACTCCTTCCCAGCCTTTTCACCCTGGGCTGCCTTCGCAGCCTTCTCCGGCTTGAAGTCCACACCGGTCTCCTTGCGCTGCGCGGCGGGGATGGTGCCGGGGGCGTCGGTCAGCGGGTCGACGCCGCCACCGGACTTCGGGAAGGCGATGACATCGCGGATGGACTCGAATCCACCGAGCAGGGAGACGATGCGATCCCAGCCGAAAGCGATGCCGCCGTGTGGCGGAGCACCGAACTGGAAGGCGTCGAGCAGGAAGCCGAACTTCTCCTGCGCTTCTTCTTCGCCGATGCCCATGACGTCGAAGACGCGCTTCTGCACATCCTGGTCGTGGATACGGATGGAACCGCCGCCAATCTCATTGCCATTGCAGACAATGTCGTAGGCATAAGCCAGGGCCTCTCCCGGGTTCTGGTCAAAGTTATCCAGGTACTCCGGCTTCGGCGAAGTGAAGGCGTGGTGGACTGCAGTCCACTTGGAGTGGCCCAAAGCCACGTCACCCGAGGCGGTGGCATCGGCGGAGGGCTCGAAGAGCGGTGCGTCGACGACCCAGGTGAAGGCCCAGTCGCCGTCCTTGATGAGGTCGAGCTTCTTCGCAATCTCACCGCGAGCTGCGCCCAGCAGCGCACGGGAAGCCTTGGTCTCGCCGGCAGCGAAGAAGATGGCATCGCCCGGCTTGGCGCCGACGTGGGCGGCAATACCCTCGCGCTCGGCATCCGTGATGTTCTTGGCTACCGGGCCACCCAATGTGCCATCCTCGGCAACGGTGATGTAGGCCAAGCCCTTCGCACCGCGCTGCTTTGCCCACTCCTGCCATGCATCGAACTGGCGGCGCGGCTGGGAGGCTCCGCCTTCCATGACGACGGCACCGACGTATTCGTTCTGGAAGACGCGGAAGGTGGTGTCCTTGAAGAAGTCCGTGCACTCCACGATCTTGATGTCGAAGCGCAGGTCCGGCTTGTCGGAACCGTAGTACTTCATGGCATCGGCATAGGTCATGCGCGGGATGGGGGTCTTGATTTCGTAGCCGATGAGCTTCCACAGGGCGGAGACGATCTCTTCCGCCAGAGCAATGACATCATCCTGGTCCACGAAGGACATCTCGACGTCGAGCTGCGTAAACTCCGGCTGGCGGTCAGCGCGGAAGTCCTCATCGCGGTAGCAGCGAGCGATCTGGTAGTAGCGCTCCATTCCGGCGACCATGAGCAGCTGCTTGAACAGCTGCGGGGACTGCGGGAGTGCGTACCAGCTGCCCGGCTTCAGGCGCGCCGGCACGAGGAAGTCACGGGCGCCCTCCGGGGTGGAGCGAGTCAGGGTCGGGGTTTCGATCTCAGTGAAATCGTGGCTGTCCAGCACCTGGCGGGCAGCGCGGTTCGCGGCCGAGCGCAGGCGCAGTGCATCGTGCTGGCGCTCACGGCGCAGATCCAGGTAGCGATACTTCAGGCGGGTCTCCTCACCGACCTCACCGGAGGAGGATGGATCATCAATCTGGAACGGCAGCGCTGCGGACTTGTTGAGTACCTCCAGGTCCGTGACGTTGACCTCAATCTCGCCGGAGGCCAGGTTCGGGTTAGCCGAACCCTCCGGGCGGGGCTCCACGACGCCAGTGACCTTGACGCAGTACTCGGAACGCAGATCGTGGGCGCGCTCAGCTACCTCGGTCTCGCGGAAAACAACCTGGGCAACGCCGGAGCGGTCACGCAGGTCAATGAAGATAACACCACCGTGGTCGCGACGGCGTGCGACCCACCCCGTCAGGGTGACGGTCTCCCCCGCCAACTCCTTGCGCAGTTCGCCTGCCAAATGTGTACGCAGCACTCTCGTTCAATCCCTTCTCATCGTTGACGCTCACACCCACTCACGCCACGCGTAGACAGCACGCGCCGAGGGATGCAAGTACTTGAACGGCCCAAGTCTACCGCCCGCACCGGACTTGCTCAGCGCTAGGGTGAGCACCGCGCGCATGGCGGTGCACCCACTATCGAGCAGACACCACCACCAGCATGTGGCAAAATCTGGAGCATGACTTTTAAATCTGGCGCCAATTTTGATGGTAAGCGAGCAAGCTCCGGCGGTGGAGGCCGCGGCGGCATGATCGCTACCGGCGGCGGCATTGGTTCACTCCTCCTCATCGGCCTCTATCTCCTTCTCGGCGGCGATCCCGGCGCCATCACCGGAAGCGATCCCCAGGCCGACCAGACCCAGGTCGGCCCCGAAGAAAGCGGGGAGGACGCGTTTGCGCACTGCCAAACCGCTGAAGACGGCAACAAGTATGACGATTGCCGCGTCATGTTTGCGGCCCAGTCCGTGGACAAGGTGTGGGCGCAGCAGCTACCAGACCAGGCTGGCATCGACTACGTCGAACCGGGCCGCGTCATTTTTAAAAACACCACTATGTCGGGCTGTGGCCAGGCCTCCGGCGCTACGGGTCCGTTCTACTGTCCTGCGGATGAGTCTGCATACTTTGACACTGCTTTCTTCGACCAGCTCCGCAACTTCGGCGGCGATAATGCCCCATTGGCACAGATGTATATCGTGGCCCACGAATTCGGCCACCACATCCAAAAGCTGGAAGGAACACTCAGCCTCTCGAACTACAACGAGCCCGGCGAGGATTCCAACGCGGTGAAGATTGAGCTGCAAGCCGATTGCTATGCCGGCCTGTGGGCGCACTACGCCGACAAGGGTGACGATGCCCTGCTCGAAACCATTACCGAGCAGCAGGTGACTGATGCTGTCAACACTGCACGCGCCGTGGGCGATGACAACATCCAGCGCCGCTCAGGGGGCGAAGTACGCCCCGATACGTGGACGCACGGCTCTTCCGAAGACCGTGCGCAGTCGTTCCTCGCCGGTTATAATTCCGGCAAAATGGAGCAGTGCGACACCTTAGGCCGTGGGGTTTACAAGTCTTAGGGTCTTAAGAAGCGCCCACCCCAAGGTCGCACCACCCCCAAATGTGCCACATTAGCCCAGATTAGATTCACATACACCAGGTGTTTACCTGCCGTACACCTTAATGCTTTAAGGTAGTCAAGTTCCCGCCGGTTCGTGGTGGGTTCCGCTCTGTCTTTAAAAGCATAAAAGAACTGCGCGTGATGTCATTATCACCTGCACCGCGGTAGGTATGGCGCTTCCCGCGCCAACGCCGAATGCACCCCGCCCGCGGCCTGCTCACACTGTCTCATCACGCAGCGTTCTCTTCATGAAAGGAACGACGTTTTGAGCACCGCCACGCCGACGATGCCTGATCTTGAGTCGATGAATGGCAAGAACAAGGACTGGATTTGGCACCTGTTCTTCGGCGCCATCACGGCTGTCACCCTGATCTTTTTCATCATTTGGGGCAACGGAGAAGTTGCTGAGGGAACCAACAAGGTAGTCCTTGTTACAGCAATTATCTTCGCTGTCTTTATGGCCTTCAACATTGGCGGCAATGACGTCGCCAACTCCTTCGGTACCTCCGTGGGCGCGGGAACCCTCTCCATGAAGCAGGCCCTCGCTGTCGCGGCGGTCTTTGAGGTATCCGGAGCCATCCTCGCCGGCGGCGAGGTGACTGATACGGTCCGCTCCGGAATCGTGGACCTCGATGCCATCGATGGCCTCGACCCGATGGAATTTGTCTACATCATGATGGCGTCACTCCTCGGCGCTGCCATCTGGCTTTTGGTAGCCACCCGCATGGGTTGGCCGGTTTCTACCACCCACTCCATCGTCGGCGGCATCGTCGGCGCCGCTCTGACCGTCGGCTTCATCACCGGCAAGGGCGGCATGGACATGGTGCAATGGGGCGGAATCGGCACCATCGCTTTCTCCTGGGTGCTTTCTCCGGTTCTCGGCGGTATTGCCGCATACCTCCTTTTCAAGTGGATCAAGTCTTCCATCTTGGTGTACAACGACGCTGCAGACGAACGCCTGCGTGACATCAAACTTCGCCGCGCCGAGCTGCGCAAGGAGCACAAGACCCGCTTCGAGCGTATGAACGAGCTACAGCAGATCTCCTACACAAATGCGATGGCTCGCGACGCCGCCCTTACCGCCGAAGAGGACTACGACCCAGAGGCACTCGAGTCCGACTACTACCGCGATCTGCACAACCTCAACAAGGATCTCGAGGATGTCAATGCACACCGCGCGCTCGAGAACTGGGTTCCGCTGCTCGCAGCGCTGGGTGCCGTGATTATCTCCGCGATGTTGCTCTTCAAGGGCCTGAAGCACACCGGCATCGATGTCACCGCCCTAGAAACTTTCCTAGTCATGGGCATGGTTGGAGCCATAGTCTGGATGGCCGTCTTCATCTTTGCCCGCTCCCTGAAGAAGAAGTCCCTGAAGCGCTCTACCTTCCTCCTCTTCTCGTGGATGCAGGTCTTCACCGCCTCCGCCTTTGCGTTCTCGCACGGTTCCAATGACATCGCCAACGCCATCGGCCCCTTCGCTGCAGTCTTCGATGTCTTGCAGACCAACCAGATCTCCGATGAAGTTTCCGTGCCGCTGCCGGTCATGGTAGCCATGGGCATCGCCTTGGTTTCCGGCCTTTGGTTCATCGGCCGCTTCGTCATCCAGACCGTGGGTTCTGGCCTCACTCAAATGCACCCCTCCTCCGGTTTCGCTGCCGAGCTGGCCGCTGCTGCCGTCGTCATGGCTGCTTCCCTCTTGGGCCTGCCGGTGTCCTCTACCCACATCCTCATCGGTGCCGTCCTTGGTGTCGGCATTGTGAACCACGCCGCCAACTGGAAGCTGATGAAGCCCATCGCTTTGGCATGGGTCATCACTCTTCCGGCGGCCGCCGCCATCGCTGCGGCGACGGTGTCCATCCTGCGCGTCGTCTTCTAAAGATCAACGCATCGCGCATACCGCATTCTCGCCGTGAGTTTCCCCAACCACCGGGGTTGCTCACGGCGAGATTTTTCTTATCGCTTGAGCCTTAAGCACAAATCCAAGAACCCGTACACTTAGGCGGCATGAGCGACAACTCCCTGGCCAGATTCTTTTCCGCTTTTAATGACATTGAGCAGTTCCTCCGCCAAGCTATCGGGGCAAAGAACTCTGATTCTTTCTGGTGGATTGTTGATCGCGCCCACGACAAACACCTTTTAAGCAAGCGCCAAGCAGAACAGCTGAAGGACTTTAGCAACCTTCGCAACGCCATCGCCCATGGCCGCTACTTCAGCGGTGAGCCCATCGCTACCCCACATCCTCACGTCATCAAGCAGCTCGAAAACCTGCAACGCCTGCTCACGGATCCACCCACAGCGCAGGCTCTGCTCGCTAGCCGTGACGTGACCACTCTTGCCCCTGACACCCCGATCATGGAGGCCTTGAAGCTTATTGACACGACCGGCTATTCCCAGATCCCAATCTATGAGTCCGGGACTTACCAGGCGCTTCTCACCACCAACGTCATTGCCCGATGGGTTGCGGCAGATCTCGGTGACGACGGTGTGATTAACGCGGCGTCGATTAACACGGTCCTGGAATTCGCAGAACGGAAGGACCGCGCAGAGTTCCTGCCCCGCACCGCCAGCGCGCAAGAGGTCATCGACGCCCTCACCGACCCTGCGGCAGACGGCACCCACCCCGGCGCGGTCCTTCTCACCGAGCACGGCAAGCCTTCCCAACTTCCTGTATCCATTGCAACACCTGCCGACCTCGCAACATTGGTTGCTGCAGTCGAATGGGAATAACTCCCCTCCCTAACCTTGTTGACATGACATAGAAAGGAGGATGTCATGCAATTTGGAGTCTTTAGCATCGGCGATGTCACCCAGGACCCGACCACCGGCCGCACCCCCACTGAGGCCGAGCGCATCCGCGCTATCACGGAGATTGCCCTCAAAGCAGAAGAGGTGGACCTCGACGTCTTCGCCACCGGCGAGCACCACAACCCGCCCTTTGTGCCATCAGCACCCACCACCCACCTGGCATACATTGCGGCACAGACGAAGAACCTTCAACTCTCCACTGCCACCACGCTGATCACTACCAACGACCCTGTTCGCCTCGCGGAGGACTACGCATTCCTCCAGCACCTGGCAGATGGGCGCGTCGACCTCATGCTAGGCCGCGGCAACACCGGCCCGGTTTACCCGTGGTTTGGCAAGGACATCCGTGAGGGCATTCCCCTCGCAGTGGAGAACTACCACCTACTGCGCCGCCTCTGGCGCGAACCCGTCGTGTCCTGGCAAGGAAAATTCCGCACCCCGCTGCAGGGTTTTACTTCCACACCCGCACCTCTCGATGGAATCCCACCCTTTGTCTGGCACGGCTCCATTCGCTCCCCACAGATTGCGGACCAGGCGGCTTTTTACGGCGATGGCTTCTTCCACAACAACATCTTCTGGAACAAGGAGCACACCGCGAAGATGGTGAACCTGTACCGCAATCGCTACGAGTCCTATGGCCACGGCCGCGCCGACCAGGCCATCGTGGGCCTCGGCGGGCATGTCTTCATCGCGCCCACGGAGCAGCAGGCAAAGGACTTCTTCCGCCCCTACTTCGACAATGCCCCGGTGTACGGTCATGGCCCCTCCTTGGAGGAGTTCACGGCACAGACTCCGCTCACCGTAGGCACCGTAGAGCAGGTGGTGGAGCGCACACTACAGTTCGCAGATTGGGTGGGTGATTACCAGCGCCAGCTCTTCCTCATCGACCACGCCGGACTGCCTCAAGAGGTGGTGCTCGAGCAGATCGAAATCCTTGGTACCCAGGTGGTGCCCGAGCTTCGCCGCCGCTTTGAGGAACGCCGCCCGGATCATGTACCTTCTGCCCCGCCCACCCATGCCACGCTCGGCGCTTATGCCCCGCACGCGCAGGTCAACCCTGAAGAGGAGAAATAGTTGCGCTCGCTCGTACTCGTTACGGCTGGACTTTCATCACCGTCCTCGACGCGTGCGCTTGGCGACGCCCTCTCCGCCGCCACCACCGCCCGCGTTAGTGCCCGAGGGGAAGGCATCGACGTGACCGTCGTGGAGCTGCGCGAGCTTGCCGGCGAGTTGGCAGAAGCCATGACCAACTGGGTTTCACCCACACCCCGCCTCCATGCCGCGCAGACTGCCGTGACCAAGGCGGACGGTCTCATCGCCGTCAGCCCGGTATTCCAGGGCAGTTATTCGGGTTTGTTCAAGATGTTCTTCGACACTTTAGAGCCGCATTCTCTAGAGGGACTGCCCACGCTCATCGCTGCCACCGGGGGCTCGAGCCGGCACGCGCTTGTGCTCGACTATGCTCTGCGCCCGCTGCTTAACTACCTGCATGCCACAGTGGTCCCCACCGGGATCTTCCAGGCCACGGAAGACTTTGGCACTGCAGAAGGCGCGCGCAATGACAAACGCATAGAACGCGCCGCCGAGGAGCTAGCGGACCTCATGGTGCGCCCGCTCGACCGGGTCTCTGGACTTGCCGGGAGGCTCGGCGAAGCGGAGGAAGCGCCCCAGGGGGAGCTATCACAGGACGTCGATCCAGACCCTTCAGGATTCCGCGCGCTGCTTTCCCGCCACGACGGGCAGCCGAGCTAAGCGGTTGCGGAGGGCTCTCGGTACTATCGTAAGGCGACACTTATCTAACGCTCCCAAGGAGGTTTCACCCCCACATGACAATTAGCGTGACCGATATCTTCTCCATCGGAATCGGCCCCTCCTCCTCCCATACAGTCGGCCCCATGCGCGCGGCTAAGGCCTTCCTCGAGGCGCTTGATCAACACCCGGCCAAGGTCCACACCGTACTGCGCGGTTCCCTATCCGCTACCGGCCGCGGCCACGCCACGGATCGCGCCGTGATTCTGGGCCTCGCCGGATGGGATCCGCTGTCCGTACCGCTCGACGCAGAGCCACGCGCCGATGCCTTTATCCCCACCGAGGGCACCATTTCTGGCCCCGCAGGCGAAGTGCAGTACAGCATCGAATTCAACAACGAACCGGTGCCGGAACACCCGAACTGCCTCATCTTTACGGCCTGGGGCAAGGACGGGAACGTCCTTGCCGATAGATCGGAGTATTTCTCCGTCGGCGGCGGCTTTATCCTGTCCCGCGAGGAATACGATGCCCAGCTCCAAACTGACACCGGTGTGCCAGCCGGTGTCGCCGCGGCCACCGCTGAAGACACCGTTCCTTATGAGTTCCAGTCCGGCGAACACCTGCTTCACCTGTGCGCGGCCAATGACAAAGCTATCTGGGAAATCGTCGCCGCCAACGAGGCCGTGTTGCACCGCGAAGAAGGCGGTCTCGACTACGTCTACCAGCACCTTGACTTGGTCTGGGATATCATGCGCGAGTGCGTGACCGAGGGCATTTCCTCCAAGGGAATCCTTCCCGGTGGCCTGCGCGTGAACCGCCGCGCGCCACGCATGTACCAACAACTTCTGGCCAAGCAAAACGACGAGTCCTGTGGCTTGTCCGCGATGGAATGGGTCAACCTCTACGCGCTTGCCGTCAACGAACAGAATGCCGCCGGCGGCCGCGTCATCACCGCCCCCACTAACGGCGCGTGTGGCATCATCCCCGCCGTGCTGCACTACGCGCGTGACTTCCAGGCTGATTTCACCCGCTCCGATGCCCGCCGCTACCTGCTGACCGCAGGTGCCATTGGCATCATCATCAAGTCCAATGCCTCAATTTCCGGCGCGGAGGTGGGCTGCCAGGGCGAGGTTGGCTCAGCGTCCTCCATGGCAGCTGCTGGCATGGCAGAACTACTCGGAGCAACACCGGAACAGGTGGAAAACGCCGCCGAGATTGCCCTTGAGCACAACCTCGGCCTGACCTGTGACCCCGTCGGAGGCCTCGTGCAGATTCCCTGCATCGAGCGCAACGCCATCGGCGCAGTCAAGTCCATCAACGCCGCGCGCCTTGCTCTCATGGGTGAGGGAACGCACCACGTTACCCTCGATAACGCGGTGCGCACCATGGCCGAAACCGGACGCGACATGCTCTCCAAGTACAAGGAGACCTCGCTCGGCGGCCTGGCGAAGACGATGGGCTTCACCGTCTCGCAGGTGGAGTGCTAAACGAGCTGGCGAAGCTGCTTGACGACGTCCCCCACCGGGACGTCGTGCTGCTCGTGCGCGCGCAGATCCTTCAGCGCCACGGTGCCAGACTCTAGCTCTTGGTCACCGAGGACGAGTGCGAAGCGGGCGTTGGCGCGATCAGCACCCTTCATCGCTCCCTTGAGGCCGCGGTCACCGAAGGACATATCCGCGGAAATACCGGCTTTGCGGAGATCATTAATGATGCTGACCATCTTCTTCTTTGCCGCCGCGCCCAAAGCAACGCCATAAACGGCCACGCGTTCTTCGACGCCCTCGAGCTCCACGCCCTCGGCCTCCAGGGCCAAAACCGTGCGGTCCACGCCGAGGCCGTAGCCGATACCGGACAATTCCTGTCCGCCGAGCTGAGCCATGAGGCCGTCGTAGCGGCCGCCGCCGCCAATGCCGGACTGCGCGCCGAGTCCATCGTGGACGAATTCGAAACAGGTCTTCGTGTAGTAATCAAGACCGCGGACCATGCGCGGGTTGATGGTGTAGGGCACGCCCATGTCATCGAGCAAGCCAGTGACCGTCTCAAAGTGCTCGCGGCACTCGGCATTGAGGTGGTCGAGCATGAGGGGGGCGTCGACAAGCTGCTCCTGGACCTCCGGGCGCTTGTCATCGAGCACGCGCAGCGGGTTCAGCTCCGCGCGGGCCCTGGTTTCCTCGTCGAGGTCCAGCTTGAACAGGAATTCCTGCAGCTTCTCCCGGTAGGCCGGGCGGCAGTCGTGGTCCCCCAGGCTGGTCAGCTCCAGACGGAACTGGCTAAGCCCCAGGCTGCGGTAGGAGCGGTCCGCCAGTGCGATGATTTCCGCGTCCAGCGCCGGATCATCGACACCAATGGCCTCGACGCCGACCTGCTGCAGCTGGCGGTAGCGGCCAGCCTGCGGGCGTTCGTAGCGGAAGAAGGGGCCAAAGTAATTGAGCTTGACAGGCAACTGACCGCGGTCGAGGTTGTGCTCGATAACTGAGCGCATAACACCCGCGGTGCCTTCGGGGCGCAGAGTCACGGAGCGGTCGCCGCGATCGGCGAAGGTGTACATCTCCTTCGACACGACGTCCGTGGACTCCCCCACGCCGCGGGCGAACAGCGACGTGTCCTCAAAGACGGGGAGTTCGATGTGTTGGAAGCCGGACAGATGTGCCTGATGTACGAAGGTCTCACGAACCTTGGCAAAGATGGCCGATTGCGGCGGAACGTAGTCCGGCACACCCTTGGGCGCGGACAGGGCTTTGAACTGCTTCTTATCACTCACGCCCTTTAGAGTACATCCCCCGCCGCACGGAGAAACGGATTAGTCGCGCGTTCGCGGCGCATCGTCGATGTTGGGCCGTGGCCCGGCAAGATGGCAAGGGAATCATCAAGGCCCCACACCGGACCGCGCAATGAGCGCTGCATCGCCGCGGGATCGGAATGCGGAAGGTCTGTACGGCCGATCGAGCCCTTGAATAACACGTCACCGGTCAGCGCAAAATCCTCGGCCACGAGCATGACGCAACCCGGTGAATGCCCCGGCGCATGGAGTAATTCAAACTCCAGGCCGACGAGGCTCAGCGTCTCACCACCCAGCAGATCACGCCGGTCCGCCACCTGCTTCATGGAAGCGGCGGCGAAAAGCATCTGCGATTCGGGAGATACTCCGGAGCCATCCACCAACATGAACGCGTCATCCGGGTGGATGTAGACCGGCAGGTTAAACTCAGCGGCATCACGCGTGTGGTCAATGTGACCGTGGGTGAGCACGACGGCCTCAAATTCCAGGGACTTCTCACGCGCGAGCTGCTCAAGGCGCTCGCGTGTGTGCATCCCTGGGTCCACGATGAACGCCCGCGAGCCGTTAGCCACAACATAGGTGTTGGTTTTATAAGGCCCTGCGGCGAAACCGTAGATATCGGGTGTGTTCATTACTTGAGGGCGGCCAAAGCTGCGTCGTAGTCCGGCTCCGTCGTAACCTCTGGAACCAGCTCGGTGTAGGTCACCTTGTGGTTCTCGTCGGTGACGATGACCGCGCGGGCACACAGGCCCTTGAGCGGGGAGCCTTCCAGGACGAGGCCCAGCTTGTCGGCGAAATCGGAGCGGAAATCAGAAGCGCTGACGACGTTGTCGATACCTTCAGCAGCGCAGAAACGCTCCTGTGCGAAAGGCAGGTCACGGGAGACGGACAGGACAACGGTGTTCTCCAGACCAGCCGCCTCTTGATTGAACTTGCGCAGCTGCGCTGCACACACGCCGGTATCCACGGACGGGAAGCAGGACACCACCAGGCGCTTACCAGCAAAGTCCGCATTGGTCAGCTCAGACAAGTCGGTGCCGACGAGGGTGAAGTCCGGCAGCGCGTCACCGACCTTCGGCAGCTCAGCATTGGTTTCGACGGGTTCATTCTGAAAATTCGTAGTAGCCATGGCACCCAAGCGTACTGACGTGCGGGGCGGCGCGCCACGGTGAACTACCGTGCGGTTAGGATAGGTGGGTCAAAGTTTTTAAACCACCACTGTGGAGGAAACATAGGTGTCTACTAACAGCCAGCGCTTGGATGATGCGCTCAACCAGCTCGATCGCGAGCTGAAATCCCGCGACCGTAAACAGAAGAGCCGCCCGCTCGGCGTCGTTTTGATGGCCGCCGTCGTTATTGTTGCCCTCGTCGGCGGTATCTGGTTCTTGGCCACGCGCTCGCCGGAGGAAGAAGAGATTCAGGCCTCGGAAACCTCCGCCGCCGATACGCCCACTGAAGCCCCTACCGCCGAAGCATTGAGCGGCAAGCGTGCTAAGCCGCTCGGTGAGACCGTCACCTGCGAGTACAACGAGACTGGCGACGCTTCCCGCGATGTCCCTACTCCGCAAGGAAAGAACATTCCTGCCAAGGGTGAGGTGACCGTCAATTTCGCCACCAAGCAAGGCGATATTGAGATGACTCTCGATCGCTCACTTGCTCCGTGTACCGTCAACGCAATCACGGACATGATTTCCGCGAAGTACTACGACGACACCGTGTGCCACCGCATGACGGAGGGCACCCTCTCCGTCCTGCAGTGCGGTGATCCGACCGGCAAGGGTTCTGGTGGACCGGGCTTCCAGTTTGCCAATGAGTACCCCACCGATGAGGCTGACGACGCCGCTAAGGCACAGCCTGCTCTGTACCCGAAGGGTTCCATCGCCATGGCTAATGCCGGCGAAGACACCAATGGTTCCCAGTTCTTCATTAACTATAAGGACTCGCAGCTTCCGCCCTCCTACACCTATTTTGGCGACCTGACGGAGAAGGGACAGAAGACCATCGACGCCATCGCTGCCAAGGGTGTCAAGGATGGGCAGTCCGACGGCGCTCCCGCTGAAGAAGTTCGCATCACCAAGGCAACCGTCGAGAGCTAAGTTTTACCCCCTTTACGGTGGCCGGCCCCGCTCGCATTCAGCGAGCGGGGCCTTTCCCATTCCAACCGCCCCTCCCCACCTGGATTAAGAATTTCTTAGCCTTGAGCTGTTCATTTGGCAAACTATTACCCACGTCCACAACCTGCACCGGACCAAACCCCAGCTCACATGCCGCGGACAGCCGCCACACAGATTCATCAATTGATTGTCAGATCCCTTGCAAAACCCGCAATGCCTCAGTAGCATCTGTGAGGTCTTTGAAATTCCCGAGATGTATAAGGAACGAGAATGAAGCTCTTCTCCCGTAAGGCCCTTGTCGCTGCCGCTACCACCGCTGCCGTTTCCCTGTCCGGCGTGACCGTTGCTAACGCTGAGACCGCCAACGATAACACCGCCGCGGTAAACGAACCCACCAACGACGCTCCTAAGTCTGAGGGCGAGGACAACAACAAGAAGGACGACAAGAAGGACGACAAGAAGGACGAGGAGTCTTCTTCTTCCTCCTCCGATGACTCCGAGGGTTCCTCCATCTCCGACATGAAGCCGTCCGAGATCCGCGACTGGATCGCTGTCTTCACCGCCATCATCGGCGCTCTGGGCACCGTCTTCGCTTTCTACAACAAGAACTTCGCGAAGTAAGTCAGACCCACTTAAGTCAGACTTTCCGTTCACATTCGAATCAGATTAGGAAATCCTATGAAGTTCTTCTCCCGTAAGTCCATCGTTGCCGCTGCTACCGCTGCAACCATCGCTTTCTCCGGCACCGCAGTTGCTTCCGCAGCTCCGGTTGAGGATGACAGCTCCTCCAAGGCTTTCTTCGCTCTCTCCTCCGACGATGAGGGTAACGTCAGCCCGAAGGAAATCCGCGAGTGGATTAAGGTCTTCACCTCCATCATCGGCGCCATGGATGACGCAATGCGTCTCGGCGATAAGCTCGCTGGTATCAAGTAAGCCACAAGCGCCGCTCTCTCCCCTTGCGCAATCCGCGCAGGGGGAGATTTTTCGTTTTCCTGGACAGCGGATTCAACGCCCAAACACGACGCGGCTTCTAAGCCCGGCTACTCTTGCAACCTAGAAGACTGTTCCTAGTCCTGTGCATCTACTTCCTCGATGCGCTCGGCGCCGAGAACGTCCTTGAATACGGAGGCATCAACAAGCTGGCCTCGTCGGATGACGGAAATCTGGCCGGTTGGCTCCAGGATCATCAGTTGCACATCGCTGCGCCGGCCGAGGCCAGCTTTACGCACGGCGGAGTTAATGTCTCTTTCAGTGATGTGGGCGAAACTCATATTGTCTTCCTGCAGCTGCCCCTTATAGACCAGCAATACCGGCTTGCGGTCAATAAACCGTGACCACGTCACCAATTGGCGGAATGTGCCGAAGGCGGCCTCCAAAAGCATGAGGGTAAACAGGCCAATGATGCCGGCGGCAAGCGTCGGTGGGTTGCCCACAATAACGCGGCCCGAGACCGCACCAAACATAATGATGATGACAGCATCAGAGGCAGTGATGGACGTCAGAACACGGCTGCCAAAGAGCTTGACCAAGACCATAAAGGCCAAATAAATCCCCAGCGTCGCGAGCATCACCAGTGGGATTCGGTGAGGCTCGATACCTAGCTGGTACATTGCCTCGCGTCCAAACAGCCTCAGTGTATCCACAGCTTTCCACCATACCTTCCGCATGAGGAAAGCCCGCACGATAGTGCGGGCTTGTGCATCAGTACAGACTAGATGTTGAACTGCTTGCGCAGCTGCTCAATCAGCTGCTGCACCGGTGCTGGGAGCGCAGCAACCGGCATGTTGATGGCACCAATCACAGCGGCAATGGCGGCGGCGATAGCGGCGGTGATACCCACACCTAGGCCGATGGAGGAAGCTGCATCCTTGGCGGAACCAGTATCCTTCGGGTCCTTCGCGTCGTCGTCACCGTCGAGGGAAATCGGAAGGGCGGCTTCAGTGCCAGCATCGGTAGTAATGAGCAGCTTCTGCTCGCCCTTCAGACCCTCCGGGATGGTGAGCTTGACGGTTGCACGCCCGCGCTCGCCGAACTGCTCGTCACCGGGCTGTGCTGCGTTGTCAATGTCTGCCTCGGCCTTAGCGTCACCCAGTGCAACGGTGACCTTCTTAGCCTGTGGCTCTTCTGCGTTGGAGTAGTTCAGGGAGGAAAGGTCGACTGTGATCTCCTCCCCCGGCTTCAGGTCACCAGACACGTGGGCACCGATCTGCCCCTGGCCGGTGCGGACCTTGGACTCGCCGGAAGCGATGTAGTCAATCATCGCCTGGGTGTCCATGTAGCCAACGTCATTGCGGTTCTTGATGGAACCGGGCTCAAAGAAGCCATCGCCGCCGGCCTCCGTCTCGCTGGAGGCAAGGAAGGAGGACAGAGCAATGCTGTAGTTCTTCTCCGGGTCAATCGGTTCACCGTTAATGGTGACAGACTTAACGCGCTTGCCCTGCTCAGCCTTCTGGTCGTAGACAACGGTGACGTTGTTGGACAGGCCCAGAGCCAGGCGCGGGCGCGACTGGCCAGGCTTCCACTGGTTCTCCAGTGCGGTGATGAAGGCAGCGCCGCTGACCTCCGCGGTAATCACGGAGTTACCGAAAGGCTGGACGGCAAAGATGTCCTGGTAGGAAACATCACCTTGCTTGAGGTCGGCGCGCACACCGCCTGCGTTCATGACACCGATTTCGATGTCCTTGTCCGTCTGCTTAGATAGAGCAAAGCGCTGGCCATCGGCAATAAAGTTGTTGAGGGTCGACTCCACACCGCGGTTGGTACCGGTGTCCTTGCCCTCATCAGAACCGCGGTACATGGCCTTCTCGGTGGTACCAGCAGTCTTGGCACCCTCAATCTCCGCTACCTTCTTTGCTTCCTCGACAACCTTAGCTACCTCGGGGTCGTCTTCGAGGCCCTGCAGCTGGGCGAAGACCTCTGCGTTGGCCACGTCGTACTGCTTGAGATCAATCTTGGTGATTTTCTTCTCGGCTTTGTCGAAGGTGATGTCGGCGTCGTTAAGCACCTTGCCGTACTCGTAGCCCTGTGCCCAGTACAGCGGCATTGCCCCCTCACGAGCAACCTCGCCCTGGGTCTTAACGTGAGTATCACCGCCAAAGAGGATATCCACATCCTTGCTGAAGCCCTCCGCGTACTGCTGAGCGTCCTCGTGCATGAGCGCCACAACGACGTCAGCCTTGCCGGATTCCTTCAGTCGGCTGGCTTCCTTATTGGTGGCCTCGACCGGGTCGGAGAACTCGACGCCCGGGATGGACGCAGCGGACACCTTGTACTTGGTGTTCTCGGTGACGGTACCAACGAAGCCCACCTTCACGCCGTCTACCTCCTTGACGAAGGAAGCATCGAGCAGGGGCTTGCCATCTTTGGTGACGTTGGCGCCCAGGATCGGGAAGTTGGACTGGTCCTTGATACGGCCCATCAGGTCATCGGTGCCCTTGTCGAACTCGTGGTTGCCCACGGCCGTGACATCGAGATTCATAGCATTGAGGGCCTCGTTGGTGTACTTGTCCTCAGAAATCGCAGACACAAAAGCGGAACCACCAACGTTATCACCGGAGGAGGTCAAGGCGTACTCCTGGTCCTTGTTGACGGCCTTGATGAGCGCAGCCATGCGAGCAGCGCCCATCTCGGAGTAGCCAACCAGTTCCTCGGATTCCTTGTCAAAGTTTTCGGCCAGCTCAAGGTGGCCGTGGAAGTCGGTGAAGTTGGTGACGGAAATGGTCACCTGGTCGGCCTCAGCGGCGAAGGCAGGCGCGCCGGAGACGGCAACGGCGGTGACGGTGGTGGCGGCCAGAAGCTGGCCAAAGCGACGGAAGTTCACGTGGATCTCCTGGGTATGAGAGAAATCTTGTCCACGTGTTTATAACGCATCCATCACGATTGCGCAGCGCTTGCTGACGCCACGACCAGCGCGTTCACCAAACATCTCCCCTAGTTTCACCCAGGCGCAACCTCCCGTTCAGCCACACACCCCCAGTTGAGGGGTGATGCCTTAAGCCGTGACGCGATAGACGTCGAAGACGCCCTCGGTGTTACGCAGGGTTGTCATCAACTGCCCCAGCTGCTTGGTGTCAGAAACCGAGAAGGTGAAGCGCACAGTCGCAATGTGGTCATCGCCGCGATTGGAGGTCATCGACAATACGTTGAGGCTCTGATCGCTAAAAATCCGGGTGAGCTCAAAGAGCAGACCTTGACGGTCAATGGCCTCCAGTTGCAGCGTTGCGGAGAAGGCACCGGAAGACTTCGGCCCGCCAGCCCACTCCACCTGCATCATGCGCTCGGGTTCCGACTTGAGCTTTTCAGCATTGGTGCAGTCAGCTCGGTGCACGGACACGCCGCCGCCGCGGGTCACGAAGCCAAAGATGGCGTCACCAGGCACAGGCTGGCAGCACTTCGCCAGCTTGGCCATGACGTCCGGGCTGCCCTCCACCAAAATTCCGGTGCCGGATGCGGAATCCTTCGTGTGCTGAGCGCGGGAATTCTCCAGCTCGCTGAGCGGAGTACGAGAAGCCAAGGCATCGACTGCATCGTCCCTGTCTCCGAAAAGCGCCATGAGCTGGTTGGCAACATGCTGAGCTGAGACATGGCCGGCGCCGATGGCGGTATAGAGCGCATCCACATCCGGGTAGTGCAGCTGCTCGGCTACCTGCTTCATCGAGCTAGCGGTGAACAGCCGGTGCATGGGCAAACCGCCACGCTGAACCTCGGCGGCCAAGGCATCCCGCCCGGCTTCGAGGTGCTCCTCGCGGCGTTCCTTGGCAAACCATTGCCGCACCTTCGTCTTAGCCCGTGGCGAGACCAAGAACTCCTGCCAATCCCGCGAGGGACCCGCATTCGGATCCTTGGAGGTGAAAATCTCAACTTTATCGCCGGATTTCAGCTCCGATTCCAATGCCACGAGCTTGCCGTTGACCTTGGCACCAATGCACCTATGGCCTACCTCCGTATGCACCGCATAGGCGAAATCCACGGGGGTGGAACCAGCGGGCAAATTGATCACGTCACCCTTCGGGGTAAACGCAAAGATTTGCTTGGCGGTCAGGTCATAACGCAGAGAGTCCAGGAACTCATTGGGATCAGCGGCTTCCTTCTGCCAATCCAACAGCTGGCGCATCCACGCCATCTGATCCACTTCTTCTTGGTGGCCGGAATTCCTGCCCTTGGTCTCCTTGTAGCGCCAGTGCGCCGCAACGCCAAACTCGGCGTTGTAATGCATCTCGTGCGTGCGCACCTGCACCTCAAGGGTGGAGCCGCCGTCCGCGATAACGGTGGTATGCAGCGACTGATAGACGCCGAAGCGTGGCGAGGAGATGTAATCCTTGAATCGCCCCGGAAGAGCCTGGTACAACGAGTGCACCACGCCGATGGCGGCGTAACAGGAGTTGATGTCGTCGACGAGGATGCGGATTCCGACGAGATCGAAGATCTCCGCAAAGTCACGCCCACGAACGATCATC
Organism: Corynebacterium sp. HMSC062E11; assembly: GCF_001811845.1. Classification (NCBI taxonomy): domain Bacteria; kingdom Bacillati; phylum Actinomycetota; class Actinomycetes; order Mycobacteriales; family Corynebacteriaceae; genus Corynebacterium; species Corynebacterium sp. HMSC062E11. The sequence continues at coordinate 57,182 of NZ_KV806792.1, read as the reverse complement.
TTCTGATAAATCGACCAGTAGTGCTTCGGGCGCCCCATCACCTCGGCTTGAATGCCGTTTGCCTTGAGGGCTTGGCTTACCTGGGCCTTGATTTCCTTGAGCGCTTTATCGCGTGAGGGAGCGCGGTCCGCCACCATGCGCACGATCTCGTCGTACTTCTTGGGATACAGAATCGCGAAGGCAAGATCTTCGAGTTCCCACTTAACGCTTGCCATACCCAAGCGGTGAGCAAGCGGCGCAATGACGTCAAGGGTTTGCCGTGCCTTCTTCGCCTGCTTCTCCGGCGGGAGGAAGCGCATGGTTCGCATGTTGTGCAGGCGATCGCACACCTTGATGACGAGCACGCGGGGGTCGGTGGCCATGGCCACGATCATCTTGCGGATTGTCTCTGCTTCGGCGGCGGCGCCGAGGGCGACCTTGTCGAGCTTCGTGACGCCGTCGACAAGCCGGGCCACCTCCGGCCCAAAATCACGGGTGAGGTCCTCCAGCGAATAGTCAGTATCTTCCACTGTATCGTGCAGCAAGGCCGCCGCAACGGTCGTGGTGTCCATGCCAATCTCCGCCGCGATGGTTGCCACCGCAAGCGGATGCGTAATGTAAGGCTCGCCGGACTTGCGGAATACGCCCTCGTGCAGCCGCTCCGCCGTCGCATAGGCCTTGTTGAGAAGCTCCGCGTCCGCCTTCGGGTGAAACTCCCGGTGGATAGACATCAACGGGTCCAGCGCCGGATTGATCTTTACGCGACCGCCCGTCAGCGAGCGCGCCAAGCGCGCGGACATGCCGCGCACACCGCCCGGCCGCCACGCAGTCTTGTCCTGCTTTTCAGTCGTCATGTCTGCCTCCGCGAAGTAGCTTAGGCATACAACCTTAGTCCTTTGCTCCCATCTGATTGAGCACAATCAACGGGGAACCTTGCAGTCGCTCACGCCCTTGGAGTCCATTGACCTCCAGAACCACGACATTGCCCGCCACTTCCGCGCCCGCGGATTCCAGCAGCAATGCGGCTCCGTGGAGCGTGCCGCCGGTGGCGAGGACGTCGTCGACAAGCACGATGCGCTTGCCCTTAATGTCAATACCGCTATTTGGGATCTCGAGCGCTGCCGTGCCGTACTCCAGCTCATACTCCTGGGTCAAGACGGGTGGCGGAAGCTTGCCCTTCTTGCGGATGGCGAGAATTCCCACCCCCAACTTGTAGGCAACGGCAGAACCAAGAAGGAACCCGCGCGCATCGAGGCCACCGACCAAATCGGCACCGAGCTCTTTGCAGGCCTCCGCCAAGCCATCGACCACGGCGGCGAAAGACTCCGCATCTGCCAATACCGGGGTCAGGTCCTCAAACAGGATTCCCTCCTCCGGGAAGTCTTGGACAAGGCGGACCTTATCCTTCAAGGCTTGTGCTGCTGCGACGTAAATCTCGCTCACGACTCTTCCTTAGTTTCGGTTGCTGTTTGTGGGGTATAGCTCCAACGGTCGAGGTTCCACCCGATACCCGCAGGGCCAGTGTAGGGCACCACGCCTGTCACAGCGCGGTCAGTGATAAAGGTCCGAGGCTGCGCGGAGATGGGAATAGACGGCAATTCCTCCCACAAATCCTGCTCCAACGTGCGCAATGCCGACGCATTCTTCACGCTGGAGGCGGGAGCGGAATGCTCACGCATCGGATCTACTGCCCCAAGGTAGACGTCGATCTCCGGCAGGCCAGTCGCGGGATCCGCGGACAATTGCTCGCGGGAAACACGGTCTCCGGAGCGGTCTTCCACGGTGATTCCCGCGGGCTCGCAGGCCGCGCGCAACTGCTCAACCATTGCCTTATAGCGAGGGTTGGGAGCGAGGTAGCCTACGCCGATGGTGTAACCGGACAGACCCGACGCAGCTGCGTTGTCGACGGGGACTGTTGTTAGCGAGGCCATCTGGGCCGCAACTGGATCATCGTTGCGCACCGTGCGCACGGTGACGGCAGGAACATCCACGCCTGATTCCTTCGAGGAGGCCTGTGCCAAGCGCTGCGTATCCACGCACGCGGCGAAGGCGGCGCGTGCCCACGGCTGAGCAAAAATCCCAGCCTCCGAGAAGACCAGAGTGTCGGTCAGGCCACCCGGTATGGATTTCACGTCCACCGGCTTCCCCTCAGCATTGCGGTCCAACCACGAGGGTGAAGCCGTGGGCGACTCTGCAACGCGAAGCTCGTCTGAGGCTACAAACGCTGCCGCATCCGCGCTGTTGGGCAACATGACTACTTCACGCACGACAGGCTTGTCGCCGTAGTAGTTGTCATTCGCCGTCAGAACGATTGAGCCATCATCCTCGACGCGGTCAATCTGATATGGCCCGAAGGAAACCTGCATGTCCGGGTCAAAACGCCCCGGTTCCGTCGAAAAGCCATCGCGCCAAGCCTCCGCCACTGGTTGCAGGGTTGCCATGTCCTGAGCGTGAAGCGCCGCGTTAAGCTCTTCGACGCTCATCCCCGCCCGCTTAGCCATCACGTGCGCTGGGAGAACCGTGCCGGGGCCAAACAAGTAGCGCCACCGCGACCCCGCATCGGGCGTAAACCACACGGTAAATTTCTTGCTGTGAGGCGCGCATTCCACTCCGCTGACCTCTTCCATCAGCGGAAGGTGGGAGCCAAAGGTCTCACTCAACTGGCCAGCAGTGTAGGCCAAGAGGTAATCGTCACAGGTCACTGCCTCACCGTCGGCGAAGCGAGCCTGCTCCGTCAGCGTGAAGTCCACGTGTGCCCCGGTCTCATCGCCGTCGGGAGCGAAATACTCCGCGTGAGCAAGATCTGAGTTGGGCACCATCTGCCCGGCTGGGCCCGGTACGTACAGCGCAGGATAGACGCGGCTTGCTAGCTGGGCAGCCCCGACGGCATCGCCCCACGCGGAGGCTGCGTTACTAGTAGCAAGGGGGGAATCGCTCAGCACCGCGAAACGTGATGCCGAAGAGTCCTCCCCCGCACCCTCCTCATTAGAGCCGCACGCTGTCACGGTGAGGGCTAGGGCCAGCAGTGCCGCGACTGGAGAAGTACGCACGGCTTAACGCCCGGGGCGCCAGGACGCCCCACCCGACTCGTCAGTGCGTGACTCGGGCTCAGAATGCGAAGCCGCGGATGGGGAAACGACGGTGCGCGTAGCCTTCGGTTCCTCATCGCCTTCGCCTGCCTTCGTAGGCTCGCCCTCCGCACGGTAGGCAGCAACCACGGCGTTGTGCTTCTTCACGCTCTTTCGCTGGTTCGACAAAGTCACCAGAAGCGTCGTAGCGAGGAAGATTGAGGAGAATACGCCCTCGATAACGCCAATGAACTGCACAAGAGCAAGATCTCGCAGTGTGCCGATACCCATCAGCCATACGGCGACAACGAACAGAGCGATGATCGGCAGGGCTGAGATAATAGACGTGGAGATCGAACGCATCACCGTTTGGTTAATGGCCAAGTTGGTGAGCTCCCCATAGGTCTTCTTGCGCTGGCCTTCCAATCCCGTCGTATTCTCGTCCACCTTGTCAAAGACAATGACGGAGTCGTAGAGGGAGAAGGTCAGCACCGTCAGCAGACCAATGATGACTGCCGGGGACACCTCGATGCCAAAGAGCGCATAGATACCGGCAATGAACACACCATCAAAAATGAGGGCAAGAATTGCCGCAAAGGCCATGTCCCGCTGCAGGCGGACCGCCACGTAAATGGTGGCCAGCACGAGGAATACGGCCATCGCGATGACCATGCGCTTGGTAATCGACGAGCCCCACGATTCCGACACCGTCGAAGAACCAATCGCATCCGGGCTCGGCTTACCGTTATCATCCTTGACCTGATACTTCTCAAAGATGGCTTGGCGGGCCTGATTAACCTCATCCTGGCTCAGACGCTCGGAGGTGATTTCCAGCGTCTCCGAGGAACCCGCGCCCACGATCTGCACCAGCTCTGGGGTAACACCGGTGGCCTCCGTAAAGGTTTCCTCTACCTGTTCGGTGGACAGATCCCCAGCTGGCATGTTGAGCTTCGTGCCTCCCTCAAAGTCCAGAGAGAGATTGAAGCCACGAAGTGCAATAGCCAAGATGGAGGCGATGAGCAGCACACCGGCGATGGTGTACCAGGTCTTGGCCCGACCAACGAAGTCAAATCCACTGCCGTCTACGTAAAGACGGTCAAAGCGGGAAATCTTGCGGTTAGTATTTTCGACAGCCATGATTACTTCTCCTCATCCGTAGCAGTAGCGACGGGTTTCTTGGCCGGTTTGGCATAAAAGCCGCGTTCGCGGCGCTCCTCCACGAGGTTGTAGATGCCGCCGAGGCCGTTCATCGACGGTTTGGCAAAAGCTGGGCGGCTGCCAAGGAGCTGCATCAGCGGCGCCATGATCAGGAAGGAAACGATGAGGTCGAAGATGGTGGTCAAGCCCATGGTGAAGGCAAAGCCCTTGACGGCGCCAATAGAGAGGAAGTACACCACGACGGAGCCGATAAGCGTCACGGCCTTACCCGTGACAATCGTTGCCCGCGAGCGCTCCCAACCCGTGCGGGTGGCAGACCGGAATGTGCGCCCGCCCAGGATCTCATCCTTCATACGTTCGTAGTAGACAACGAAGGAGTCGGCCGTGGCACCAATACCAATGATCAAGCCTGCCATGCCAGAAAGATCAAGCGAGTAGCCGATCCACCGACCCAGCAGGACCAGGGCACCATACAGCATGACGCAGGTGGTGACGAGAACCAGCAGCGCCACCGAAGACAGAGCGCGGAAATAGTAGATGGAGTACAGCGAAACCAGAATCAGGCCGACGATGCCGGCGATGAGTGCTGCCTCAAGGGCGGCCTTGCCCAGTGACGGCGGCACGGTCTCCACCGTTCCGCCCGGCTCGCCATTGGAGCCGGTAAAGGACAGCGGCAGTGCACCATAACGCAGGTTATTTGCCAGGTTCTGTGCTTCCTCCTGAGAGAAATCACCCGTGATGGAGGTAGCGGCACCAACCGGGGTCGCGCCCTGGATTACCGGAGCAGAAATCACGCCGGAGTCCAGGGTGATGGCCACCTGCTTTTGCAGGTACTCCTGGGTCAAGGTGGACCACGTCTGCGAGCCATTGGGACCATCGCCGGTCTTGAAGGCGAAGCTGATCTCCATCTGGCCGGTCTGGGAATTCAGGCCGCCCTGAATCGGAGCGTTGCTATCAATCTCGTTACCAGTCAGGCGGGTTCCGTTCGGATCCTCAATACCGTCCAGAAGCGGAGCTGGCTTGAGCAAGTAGGGCTGCTGATTAGAGTAATCGCAAGCCACCAACGGCTTTGCCGGGTCATCGGTTCCGGCCAATGGGTCGGATTCCGCGTCACACGTCATCAAGCCCAGTGCTGCCGTTTGTTGGGTGGGATCCTCAGACTGACGGTCCTTAAGCAGAACCTCAGTAACCTTATCGCGGCGCTCAGATTCCTCGAGAGAGTTCGCTGGGGCCGGAAGCGGCTTCTCGCTCACAGTAGGAGCCGGAGACTTCTTTTCGTCCTTCTTCTCCCCGCCTTGGGCGGCTGCATCTGCGTTCTGGTTGAGCGCATCGTGAATGGAGGCCAGCGCCTTATTGGCCTGCTCTGGCGTCACGACTCCGTACTTGACCCAGCGGTTAGCCGTATCAGTCATGGACTTCTCAAGCTTGTCCATATCCGGCATGGGCTGCTCGCCCACCGGGCGGAACAGCAGCTGAGAGGTTTGACCCACTGCCTGCGCCTGGGACGCATCTTCGCCCGGAACAGTAATCACCAAGCTGGATCCACTGATGACGACCTCAGAGCCCGAAACACCCATGCCGTTCACACGCTGCTCGAGGATGGTGCGCGCCTGCTGCAGCTGCTCCTGGGTTGGGTCCTCACCCTGCGGAACCAGGGTTACGCGAGTACCACCCTGCAGATCAATGCCGAGCTTTGGGGTTGGTGACTTATCACCGGTCAGAAATATCAGTGCGTAAATCACGATGACAATGAGCGCAAACAGCGCTATCGCGCGCTTAGGCCATTGCCGTTGACGGCTGCTAACGCCACCACGTTTCGAAGCGGACACAAAGTTCTCCTGTGTTGTGTGGAACAGGGCTAAAAATCATAGGTCATGGTAGCCATCTCCACGACGCGATTGAGCGCCATGACGCCACCATGACTAAAGCACAGTCCAACATGGTACGTCATGGACCGCGGTTTTCCTTAACAGGCTTAAGGTGAGGCACCCGCAGTGTGACGAGCGCAACTCGAATTAGAGCTTCGGGAAGCGTTCGTCGTTGTCGCCCTCCGCCTCAGCCGGCGCATCGTTGACCGTGCCAGCCTGCTCAGCAGATCGCACGATAGCCATCGTGTCGAAGGTAATCACGGTGCCGTCTTTAACGCGCAAATCAACCTGCTGCTTACCGGCTTCCACCACGGTGCCGTGCAGGCCGCCGGCGGTAATCACCTCTTGGCCAGGCTTCAAGGAGGACTGCAATTCTTGCATCTGCGCTTGGCGCTTGCGCTGCGCGCGCATTGACATAAAGCTCGGCAAGATTACGAGAATTGCGAGTACGAGGAGTAGAAGAATCTGGGTTCCGTTCATAAGTGGTCAGTGTGCCAGACCTCCCCGTCTCCGGGCCAATTAGAAGAGCGTCCCGCCCACAGTTCCCTCGGGCGCCTCAAGCCCTAGGTGGTGCCATGCCGCTGCAGTCGCAACACGGCCTCTGCCCGTTCGCGAGATCATCCCCGCGCGCACGAGGTAGGGCTCGCACACCTCCTCCACTGTCGACGGCTCCTCGCCCACCGCGATGGCCAGAGTATTGACACCCACGGGGCCACCGCCGTGCCCTTTAATGAGAGCCTCGAGTACCGCACGGTCAAGGCGGTCCAGCCCACGTTCGTCCACATCAAAAACCCGCAGCGCTGCTTGTGCTGCGCCAACATTGATGTGACCATCCCCATTGACCTCGGCGTAGTCACGGACGCGGCGCAGGAGGCGGTTGGCAATTCGCGGAGTTCCGCGCGACCGAGATCCAATCTCCACCGCAGCATCTTGGTCAATGTCAACCTCCAAGATTCGCGCTGCGCGGGTGATGACCTGGGTGAGGTCCTCGGTATCGTAGTACTCCATTTGCGCGGTGAACCCGAAGCGATCACGCAACGGCCCGGTCAGCATTCCGGCGCGAGTAGTCGCCCCCACCAGGGTAAAAGGCGGAATTTCCAACGGGATAGAGGTAGCCCCCGGGCCCTTGCCCACGATGACATCAATGCGGAAATCCTCCATCGCCATGTAGAGCATTTCCTCAGCCGGGCGGGCGATGCGGTGAATCTCGTCGATGAAGAGCACATCGCCCTCCATCAAATTCGACAACATGGCTGCTAAGTCACCTGCTCGCTCCAGAGCAGGCCCCGAGGTCATACGAAGCGAGCTTCCCAGCTCTTGGGCGATGATCATCGCCATCGTCGTCTTGCCCAGTCCGGGAGGGCCGGATAGCAACACGTGATCTGGCGTTACGCCGCGATTTTTCGCTCCATTAAGCACAAGGGATAGCTGCTCGCGCACCTTAGGCTGGCCAATGAACTCGCCGAGCGACTTCGGACGCAACGAGCGCTCAATATCGTGCTCGCCCTGTTGCTCGGTAGCATCCATATCCTGGTTGCGCTGGAGTGGAGAGTTAAGCTCCACCCCGTCCGGCAGTGAGAATTCTGTGCGTTCTACGTCTGACATGTCACCCACTCTCCCCTATTTCTTGGACCCCAGCTTGCTGAGTGCTGCGCGCAGCACCACTGGTGTCGCCGCCTCAGGTATTTCAGCCACAACTGATTCCACCACAGGGCGAGCCATCTTGTCCGTAAAGCCCAACCCGACGAGCGCCTCAACAACATCCTCAACAACCGGTCCGGACGCGGTCTGCGCAGCAACCGAAGAATCTCCGCCATCCACAGAAGCAAAAGCTTGAACCTTGTCCTTGAGCTCAAGAATCAATCGTTGTGCAACTCGTTTGCCCACACCCGGAATCTTTTGCAGGCGTGCTGTCTCCTCCCCCGCAATCGCCTGAGCTAAATCGCCGGCGCTCATCACCGACAGGGCGGCCAGGGCCAGTTTTGGCCCCAACCCAGAAACGGTCTGGAGCACGTGGAACATGTCGCGGTCATCGTGGCTCGTGAAGCCGTACAGCGTCATCGAGTCTTCCTTTACCACGAGCGTAGTCATAACCCTGGCCTCTTCACCGCGCTGGAGCGTCCCCAACGTGGCCGGGGTGGCAAGGACCTTATAGCCCACGCCGGCACATTCGAGCACGGCGTGATCAAGCTGGATGTCGAGGACTGTTCCGCGCAGAGATGCAATCATTAAATAAAAATTCCTTGGTTCGAAGGGGTATGCCAGTTAGCTTAAGAGGTTGACTTTGCCGCGCGAGAGACAGACGCGGTACGCGGTGAAGAACCCCGTACCCCGCTTGTTCGTGCGCCCGCCCCTATGCCGGCGCTCGCGTCACTGCCGCTCATCCATGCCAGCGCTGGAGCACGCCAGCAGTGACAGACCGCAAGGGCCAAAGCATCCGCCGCATCAGCCGGCTTGGGGGCCTCACTCAGCCCCAAGATACGGGTAATCATGGCTGTCATCTGCTTCTTGTCAGCGCGCCCATTTCCTGAAATCGCCTTCTTCACCTCGGAGGGCGTGTACATGTGCACAGGAATATCGCGCTCTGCTGCCGCGAGCACCAAGACCCCGACGGCATGAGCGGTCTGCATGACGGTTGACACTTGGCCGCGTTCGAATACGCGCTCGAGCGCCACGACATGCGGCTGGTAGTCATCCATCCATTCCCTCACCGCCACAGATAGCCGCTTCAGGCGTTCCCCCAACTCTTTGTCACTGGGGGTGCGCACGACACCTACTGCGATGGGAATAACCGCGCGCCCACGTCCTGCTTGGACAACGGACAGGCCGCAGCGCGTCAATCCAGGATCAATACCCATGACGCGCAGCCCTTCCAAATTCACGGCCGCCTCCTCGCCCTACTGATGAACTCACTTGCCTGGGGCATAGTGTACACACATGTGTTCTAGCGCAATCAGCGCCCTGCGAACGATGCCTGCCAAACCAGTCAGGCCCTTCCCATCTGCTTCCTCTTCATCACCGCGGGTAGAGTGGCGCGCATGTCTCAACAACCAAATGACTATTCAGGCTTTATCCGATCCCGTCATTCCCCGCGGGCGTTCCTACCGGATCCCATCCCCACTGATGTCATCGAGCAGGTGCTTATCGACGCCCAATCCGCGCCTTCCAATTCCAACACTCAACCGTGGAACGTGCACCTCGTGAGCGGCGCGGCTTTGAAAGAATTAAGCGCCGCGCTGATCGCGGAGTTCGATAAGAACGGAATTAATCCAGACTTCACGATTGACTATGGTCAGGGAGTCCATCCGCAGCGCTCGCAGCAGCTCGCCGCCAAGATGTACGGGCTGCTCGGCATTGCGCGCGAGGATAAAGAGGCGCGCACGGAGTTCATCCGCGAAAACCTTCGTTTCTTCGGTGCCCCGCACGCGGCGCTGCTTTTCATTCCACCGCTGGGTGATCGCATTCGCGCTGCCTTCGATCAAGGCACCTATGCTGAGAACTTTTTGCTCTCGCTGCAGGCACACGGCTACCACGGTGTTCCACAGGGCATGATTTCACTCCTCGCGCCTACGGTCCGTGAATTCCTCGGGCTGGACGAGGAGTACAAGCTCGTCACCGCCCTCACCTTCGGCGTGGCCGATGAATCCAGCCCTGTGTTCAAGACTGCCCCGGGGCGCGCGCCGTTATCAGAGACGGTGACGGTACATGGCCTGGAAGGCCTTAAGCTCAGCTAGAAGCCCTTAGTCCTCGTCGAGCTCGGCGAGGACCTCATCGCTGAGGTCCATGTTGGTGTAGACGTTCTGGACATCGTCCGAATCCTCAAGCGCATCGATGAGGCGGAAGATCTTGCGGGCATCATTTGCCTGCAGCGGAACCTCAACGGATGCGCGGAAATCGGTGTCGGTGTCATCAACTTCGATGTCAGCAGCAACAAGGGCCTCGCGCACGGCCGGAACATCACCCGGTGCACAGGTGATCTCGAACTTCTCGCCGTTGTCGTTGACCTCCTCGGCGCCAGCTTCCAGCACAGCGAGCAGGATGTCATCTTCGCTAAGCTCACCCTTCTCCACCATGACCAATCCGATGCGGGAGAACATGTACGCAACGGAACCGGACTCGCCGAGGTTGCCGCCGTTCTTAGACATCGCAGTACGAACGTCGGTGGCTGCGCGGTTGCGGTTATCCGTCAGGCACTCGATGAGCATGGCCACGCCGTTGGGGCCGTAGCCCTCGTACATGATGGTCTCCCAATCTGCGCCGCCGGCCTCTTCGCCGGAGCCGCGCTTGCGGGCACGCTCAATGTTGTCGTTCGGAACGGAGGCCTTCTTGGCCTTCTTAATCATGTCATCGAGGGTGGGATTCGCCGCCGGGTCGCCGCCGCCGGTGCGGGCCGCTACCTCGATATTCTTAATCAACTTGGCAAATTCCTTGCCGCGCTTGGCATCGTTGGCAGCCTTCTTGTGCTTAGTCGTTGCCCATTTGGAGTGGCCTGACATGTCATCCCTTTCGATATGGCTGTGCAATAAATTGCTAGAAACTGGTGCAATTATACGGCCTCACGCCACGTACCTCCGCACAGGGGTACGCGTGGAAGCCTCATTCCTAACTGTCGGTTCGCTGTAGCATCACACATTTTGCCAATTGCCGTTGGCGCTGGTGCCTTCACTTTCAGGATGCATGGTCCGTGTCAGCCCCTCCTGCATGGCCACCGCGAGTAGCTCCCCGCGTTGGTTGTATATCTTGCCCTGCGCAAGGCCAGTCCCGGTCTGCGCTGAGGGACTCGACTGCGAGTACAACATCCATTCATCGACCCGGACCGGACGCAAGAACCACAATGAATGATCCAAGCTGGCTAGTTGGATCCTCTCCCCTTGGTGCGGGAGCAGCGCTGAGCGAATCAACGTCATGTCGGACATGTAGAGCAGCGCCGCTTGATGGAAGGACGGATCGGGGGCGTCGGCAAGCAAGGCACCCGTATTACGGAACCAGATATTTCGAAACCCAGCGCCCGTGGTTTCCGCGGCGACGGCATCGCGGGATGCGTCGGGGACCAGCCTCACGTCCCAGTCTTCCCACTCCTTCAAGATGATCCGGGTGGAGTACGGGGATTCTGTAATGCTCTCCGGCGGCGGCACCTGCGGCATGTCTGCCTGATGCTCCGGGCCAACATCGCCTGACGCGTGGAAACCGGCGCTGAGCATGAAAATCATGCGGTCCCTTTGGTAGACGCGCACGTGGCGATGTGCAAAAGAGCGGCCATCCCGTATCCGCTCCACGCGGATGGTTGTGGGCACACTGGAGTCACCAGGCCCCACGAAGTAGCAATGCATAGAATGCGCCAACTTATCGTCGACGGTGAGCTGCGCCGCCCGAAGCGCTTGCGCCATGGTTTGTCCCCCAAAGGTGCGAGCGATGAGCGAGGGAACCGCGGGTGCGCGAAATTCGTCCTCGCCTATCCTCTCGATATCGACTGCCTGAGCCACCGATGCCATCTTTACTCCAATTCCATCGCCGTTATGGCGCCCGCCACACTCACTCCGACCATCCTACTCACGAGCTGATCTGCTCCTGGGAGTTGCGTACTATGTTCCGCATGACTTCAACCACCCCGCACAGCGTGCACCGCGTGGCCGCCTACCTAGAAATGATCACGTGGGGTCTGCTGATCCTCTCCATGATCCTCAAATACTCCGGCACCACCGAGGCGCTCACACCGATTGCAGGTGGCATCCACGGCTTCGGCTTCCTCTGCTTCCTGCTCATGACGGCCCTGGTGTGGATCAACAACCGCTGGCCTGTGGGGGTTGGAATCCTGGGCCTGGTAGTGACCGTCATCCCCTTCGCGGCGCTGCCCTTTGCGGTCTGGGTATCTCGGCGCGGACTCGTTGATGGGCCGTGGCGCTTTGCCGACGACGCACAGCCACACGGCTTCTTCGATTCGGTTTTGGCACAGGCCATCCGCCACCCGGTGCGCAGCGCGCTCATCGCGCTACTCGCCGTCGCCGTTGTGTTTAGCATCCTGCTCGTGTTGGGACCACCCGTTGATGTAGAGTCCGCCATTGAAAATAATCGCTAAAGCTCCAAGTATTTGGGCTGGCTGGGTCCTGGCGCGCCTTCTCCTCGTTTACATGCTCGTCAACGACACGGACCCGCTCGGAGACGTTCGGTATTACCTCGAGGGCGTCTTTGGCGATAATCCTCAAGACATGACGGAGTATCCGCAGGTCGGAACTTGGCCCAGCGTCCTGCTCGCGTGGCTTACTGGCTACGACTTTGAGCGCTATGCTATCGGCTTTACAGCCATGGTGTTGCTTGCCGACGCCACCTTCCTCACCCTCCTCCTGCGCCATCACCGCGACAACCCCGCAGCGTATAGCGCCGGATGGTTTTGGGTGTTTTTCGGCACCGCGGCAGGCCACGTTTTCACGTGGCGGCTAGACCTCTATCCCGCCTTGCTCGTCGCCGGTGCGGGCGCACTTCTGGCCACCCGCCCGCGTCTTGCCTCGGCTTTGTTGGCCTGGGCCACCGCAGCCAAGCTGTGGCCCGGGGTCCTCGCTGCCGGGCTCGTCGGACGCGCAACCTCTCGTGGTACTTGGCAGCGGCTGGCCGCTTTTTTCGGAAGCCTCGCCGCCCTCTGCCTCGGCGTAGCTGCGATAGCCGGTGTGGATAGGTTGCTCTCTCCTCTGACGTATCAAGGTCAGCGCGGCCTCCAGATTGAATCTCTAGCCGCCACCTGGTTCGTCTACCAAGCCCATCACCAGCCTGGGGTGTGGACGATGGAATACGCGGCGTCGAAAAGCTTTGAGATCTCCGGGCCTGGTGTCGATACGGCGATTACTGTGAGCACCATCGCGATGGGCGCCGCACTCCTCTGGATCATTGCAGTAGCGCTCGTTCACTTTCTGCGCGGCGGCTGGAGCTCACGCTCCACACTTGTCTTCTTCATCGCGGCAATCCTGCTGCTCATGGCAACGAATAAGGTCTTTTCTCCGCAATATATCGTGTGGCTTGGGCCGATTCTGGCAGTGGCGCTCCGCTCCCCCGTCCCCGTGGAGTCTGCTTCCTACCGAAACAAGGCCGCTAGTATCGCTGGGGTGCGCGCCATCATGGCAGTACTCGCCGTGGGAACAGCAGCCCTGGGAACCGTCATCTACCCCTATGGCTATGACTACATCTGGTTCTTTGTGGGCGAAAACCTCAACCCGGTGTACGCACTCGTGTTGCGCAACCTCCTCATCCTGGCGATGACCGCTTTTGCTCTGTACTGGTACTCCCTCGAATTCCGCATGGAGCGGGCTCAACAGTCCCAGGTGGATCACACCTCGATCTGACTCAGCTCGAAATACTCCGGCAGCTTCGCCGTGCCTCCCAAGCGCAGCAGCTTGACGGCCGGGCGCAGGCGCAGCGCGCGGGTATCGCTGACCGCCTCGTTGTAGAAGCGGTGAGCTAAGTGGATGCGTCCTTCGGCGTCGGCAAGCACGGCTGGGCGCGCCTCAAAGCGCTGCGCGATGGCCGCAGACAGCTCACGCTCCCGGGTGGCCCGTTCATCGAAACTCCCTTGCGCAAGCTTCGTCACCTCTGCGCGCGCCGCAATGCCCTCGAGCTCGGGAGCTAGCGCGCTAACCACCGCCGCGCGGCGATCCAGCGTAGCCTCAAGCTGAGCCAGGGCCGCATCGGTGCGGATATGGAGGGAGTTCAGCCGCTGCGCCGTATAAAGCGCCCACATCCCCAGCATGAGGAGGACGGCAAGAGCAATGACAACTTCAATCGGCATTTAAGACACCCGCACCTTCGTGCCATCCGCCACCGTCTCGTACACGCGCATAACGGCAGCGGCCACATGATCCCAATCGTATTCGCAGGCGCGCTCCACTCCTGCCTTGATCAAGGCCTGTCGCTTGTCCGTATCGTTCACTACATCCTGCAGCACGCGCGCCAAGTCCGTGGCGTCGCCGGTTCTGAACAAGGCACCAGCAGGCTCTTCCGAGTCGGCATTGCACACTGCAGCGAAGGCCTCCAAATCCGAAGCCACCACTGCACAGCCAGCTGCCATTGCCTCAACCAGGACGATGCCGAAGCTCTCGCCGCCGGTGTTGGGAGCCACGTAGATATCGGCGCGCCCCAAAATGGCTGCCTTCTCGGCATCGCTGACGCGCCCCACAAAGTCGACTCCCGGAACGCTCCGCGGATGACCGCCGCCCATGACTGTCACGCGCACCTTCTCTGGGAGCAGGGTGAGGGCCTCAAGAAGAATGTCCAGGCCCTTTCGCGGCTCATCGAGACGCCCCAAGAACACGATCTCAATCTCTGAATCATTCTCTTTATGCTCGGCACGAGCACGCTCGCGCGCATACACAGAGGTATCTACCCCATTGGGAATGAGCACGGGGTCACCACCCAACTGCTCTACCTGCCAGCGACGAGCCATCTCTGAAACCGCAATGCCTCCCCGGATCTTTTCCAGGTAGGGGCGCAGGAAAGGTTTGGCCAGGGTCAGCGCCACGGAGCTTGATGCCGAAGCATGGTACGTCGCCACAATAGGACCACGTGCCGCTGCCAGCGCAGCCATGGAATAGCTCGGGGAATTCGGCTCGTGGATGTGTAGGATGTCGAAGTTCCCTTCGCGAATGAAGCGCTTGATGTTGCGGCGCACGTGCGGGCCGATAGACAGGCGAGCCACCGAGCCGTTATAGGTAATTGGCACGGCCCAGCCACCCTTGCGCACAAAGCTGGGCACCTGCGTGCTTGTCGACGCCGGCCCCAGCACCTCCACGTGGTGCCCCTGCTCAATGAAGACAGTGGCTAGGTCAAGGATGTGGGCCTGAACCCCGCCGGGTTCGTCGAAGGAATAGGGGCAGATAATACCTATGCGCATGGAGTGTGTTCTGCCTTTCTACTTCTTGTGGCGAGCAGCGCGCCGGCGCTCGACGTCCGCATTCCAGTGCGGTTGCAACATGTGCCAATCTTCCGGATGCGCCCGGATGTTTTCTGCGAAGCCGTCCGCGAGGCGCTGGCACGTCTCCTGAAGAGTCGTGACCTCAACCTCGGGGCCGACGGACAGCCCCCAGCCCTTGCGGTCGAACCACGAGTGCACCACGTGGAGAGCCGCCCCTGTTTCTATGGCGAGTTGGGCGGGGCCGGCGGCAACGTTGGCTTCTTCGCCCATGAAGTCTACGGGCACGCCGGTGCGCGTGAGATCACGCTCGGACAGCAAACACACCACCCCGCCTCGTTCCAAGGCATCCTTGAGGCGCGGGAATGGTGACGAACTACCTCCGGTCAGCGGCAGAACAGTGAATCCGAGACTTTCGCGGTAGTCCACGAAGGCGTCGAAAAGCGCCTCCGGCTTCAAGCGCTCAGCCACCGTAGTAAAGCCGCCATAGTGGCCCACGCAGAAGACGCCCGCCATGTCCCAGTTTCCTGAGTGCGGCAGCGCAAAAATCACGCCGCGCCCGGATGCCACCGACGCATCCGAGTACTCCTTGCCGCGCAGGCCAGCCAACAACCGCTTCTGCAGATCAGGGTCCGAGTGGATGGCCGGCAAGCGGAAGGCCTCGAACCAGTAGCGCATGTAGGAGCGCATCGAGTTCCGCACCAGCTCCTGCGTGACGTTTTCGGGCCCCACAACCCGGCTCAAGTTCTGGCGCAGCTGCTCCATGCCCTTGCCGTTGTCGCTAGCCCAGTCCGCGCCCCGCTCGAAAAGCCAGGCAGCGAGAGGCTGCGGGAGGAAGCGCACGACCTTCCAGCACGCGATGTACGCGGCGGCGGTCAGCCGGTCACGATCCAGTAGAGCCACGGTTCAGGAGCCTTTCTGTGCGGGCCGGGGGCACGGTACCTTCCGGTGGGAGCGGGGATTGAGCTATAGGTGCTTCAGTTCCTTCTTAAAACGCGCCTTGGTGTCCTGACGCGCCGCTTGGCGCATGCGCTGGTAAATGGTGAAGATAGACCCCACCGCCAGCAGCCACAGGGCGACTTCCAGCGCATAAGGCACGCCCAAACCTTCCAACCCCACACCGCCGAGTCCTAGGATGAGGCGCTCTGGGCGCTCGACGAGTCCGCCAACCATCTTGAAACCAGAAGCCTCGCCGCGCGCCTTGACATAAGAGATGACCTGGGAACTAACCAGCACCACCATGCAGGCGGCGAAGTTGATGGGGTGAGCGTTATCGACGTACACCATCCAGTAAGCGATCGCCGCGAACAAGGCACCGTCGGTAATGCGGTCGCAGGAGGCGTCGAGAGTAGCACCGAAGTTGGATCCACCCGTGGTCAGGCGCGCCATCGTGCCGTCGAGCATGTCGAAGGCCGCGAAGAGACCCGACAACAGCGCGGCGGCAAAGAGGTGATCAAGTGGGATGAGGATGACTGATATGGCAATGGTGACGATCGTTCCCACAATGGTGACGATATTCGGGGTCAGGCCCATCTTGAGGAAGAGCTTGGCCACCGGGACCACAACCACGGCGGCGGGTTTGCGCCCGTGAACACTAAGCATGCGCTTCTCCTGAGATGATTCCTTCGGCGGCGAGCTCCGCCCATCCCTGAGCAAGAAGGGAACGGGTGTCTTTGAGGAGCTGCGGCAGCACTTTAACGCCATCCACAATAGTCATGAAGTTTGAATCTCCGCTCCACCGCGGAACGATGTGCATGTGCAGGTGCTGCCCCACCGATCCGCCCGAGGCCCGCCCCAGATTGAATCCAGCGTTGACGGCATCGGGGCCGGACACCTTCTTCAGGACCCGGATGGCGGCCTGGGCAAACTGGAAGAGCTCGCGGGACTCCTCCTCGGTGAGGTTTTCCAGCTCAGATTCCTGGCGGTACGGGATGACCATCATGTGGCCGGCGTTATAGGGATAAAGGTTGAGCACGCAATAGACAAGCTCACCGCGGGCAACGATGAGCCCGTCCTCGTCCGACATCTGTGGGATCTCCACGAACGGGTTACGGGCTTCCTTTGGCACGTCGCCGGCGCCGCCCTCACGCTTGATGTAGCTCATACGGTACGGCGCCCACAGGCGCTCTAAGCGGTCGGGGGTTCCCAGGCCGGTATCGACGTACTCTCCCACTCTGTGTGTGCTCCCTTTCTCAGCTCTGTCTAGATGCATCTGCACCTAGACGCGCTCGGCGATGGTTTCCTTGGTCGGTTGATCGTTGTTGCGCTCACGCACCCAAGCCTCGATGACGTTGACCGCGGCTTCCACGGGCACGCCGTTAACTTGCGTGCCGTCAAGGAAACGGAAGGACACGGCGTCTGCCTCAACGTCGCGCTCGCCCGCCAACAACATGAACGGGACCTTGCCAGTGGTGTGGTTGCGGATCTTCTTTTGCATGCGGTCGTCGGAAGTATCGACGTCAGCGCGCAGGCCGCGGGAGCGCAGCTCGGCACAGACCTTCTCGAGGTGCGGGGCGAAGGTATCCGCCACCGGGATGCCCACCACCTGGTGCGGGGCCAGCCATGCCGGGAAGGCGCCGGCGTAGTGCTCCAGCAGCACGCCGAAGAAACGCTCGATGGAACCGAAAAGTGCGCGGTGAATCATGATCGGGCGCTGCTTGGAGCCATCCGACGCCGTGTACTCCAGCTCGAAGCGCTCCGGCAGGTTGAAGTCCAGCTGCACGGTAGACATCTGCCAGGTACGGCCAATGGCATCGCGAGCCTGGACAGAGATCTTCGGGCCGTAGAATGCCGCGCCCGCCGGGTCCGGAACCAGCTCAAGACCGGACTTCTCCGCCACGGACTGCAGAATAGCCGTCGAGCGCTCCCAAATCTCATCAGAACCGACGTACTTATTCGGATCCTTGGTGGACAGCTCCAGGTAGAAGTCGTCCAAGCCGTAGTCCTTGAGCAGAGAAATGATGAACTCCAGAACCTTGGTCAGCTCATCTTCAAGTTGCTCAGGGGTGCAGTAGATGTGGGAGTCATCCTGGGTGAAGCCACGGGCGCGAGTCAGACCATGAACAACGCCGGACTTTTCGTAGCGGTACACCGTGCCGAACTCGAAGAGGCGCAGCGGCAGCTCGCGGTAAGAGCGGCCACGAGAGGCGAAGATGAGGTTGTGCATCGGGCAGTTCATCGGCTTGGCGTAGTAGTCCTGCGGCTGCTTGGTGCAATTACCGTCCTCATCCCACTCGCCATCGAGCTGCATCGGCGGGAACATGCCATCCGCGTAGAAGTCCAAGTGTCCAGACTTCTTGAACAGGTCACCCTTGGTCAGGTGCGGGGTGGACACGAAGGAGTAGCCGTCCGCAATGTGGCGGCGGCGGGAGTGCTCTTCCATCTCCATGCGCACGGTGGCGCCATTGGGGTGGAATACCGGGAAACCGGAACCGATCTCATCCGGGAAGGAGAACAGGTCCAGCTCGGCACCCAAGCGGCGGTGGTCGCGCTTTTCTGCCTCTTCCACCATGGTCTTGTAAGACTCAAGTGCTTCTTTGGATTCGAAGGCAGTGCCATAAATGCGCTGCAGGCCAGCCTTGGACTGGTCACCGCGCCAGTAGGCAGCAGAGGAACGCGTCAGGGCAAAAGCTGGAATGTACTTGGTGGTCGGAACGTGCGGGCCACGGCACAGATCGAACCACTCCACCTCGCCGGTGCGCGGGTTGACGTTGTCATAGTGGGTCAGATCACCGGCACCAACCTCGGCAGCCTCATCGGAATCAGGGTCCACGTTGCCCTTGTCCTGAACCAGCTCGAGCTTAAACGGCTCGGCCGCAAGCGCCTGCTCCGCTTCCTCCGGGGAGGAGTAGACGTGGCGCTCGAAGCGCTGGCCGCCCTTGATGATCTTCTTCATGCGCTTCTCAATGGCCTTGAGGTCCTCCGGAGTGAAGGGCTCTGCGGTCTGGAAGTCGAAGTAGAAGCCGTTCTCGATGGCCGGGCCGATGCCCAGCTTGGTGCCGGGGAACTCCGCCTGCACGGCCTGGGCCATGACGTGCCCGCAGGAGTGGCGAATAACGGCGCGGCCGTCTTCCTCGCAGGCAGCAACCGGGGTGAACTCGGCGTCAGTGTCCGGCGTGTGGGAAAGGTCGTAGAGAGTACCGTCGGCGCCGCGGACGACGACTACTGCTTCGGGGCCCTTGTTGGGCAGCTCATGCTCGCGCATCGCTGCTCCCACGGCAGTACCGGCCGGGACCGTGATCGGCTCGTAGTTCACCGGGACTGCTGGAATCATTTCCGCCATGACTTGTTGCGCTCCTTTGCGCTCACGCGCCGCTCGACATACCTGGCCGAGCAGCGCTCAACGAGAAAGTTACAGCGGCTTAGTCTACCCCTCTTAACTGCGGATGAGCGATTCGCCCCAAAAGGTTTCGCCCTCAGTTCCGGCAGGCATGTAGTACACGGCCGAGCCGATGTGGGTAATCCACTCGTTGAGGCGATCCGCTTTGTCGAGGCGCGCCTGGATGGGCTCGAACTGGGCCGTAGGATCCTTCTGGTAGCAAATGAAGATCAATCCAGCGTTGCTGAGTTCACCGCGCTTGGTGGTCTCCGGGGAAGGCGGAAGGTTGTAGTTATACGGACGGCGCAGCAGCTTCTGATGAGGTGAGTCGACCGGAGGATGTGCCCGGGCGACATGCGAGTTTTCATCAATAGCCTTGAGGCCAAACTCGTTTCGCGCGTCCAGGTCAACCTCGTCGAACTCGTCCTTGCCACCTAGAGGTGCGCCGGTATCGAGCGCTCGACCTGTAGCGTTTTCACGTGCAGCACGATCAAGTTGCTCCCACGTATCGAGGTTCATGTGGATGCGGCGAACCACCATGGCGCTGCCGCCGGCAAAGGGGCCGTCCTCGATCCACACTTGCTCATTGAAATCTTCATCGCTTCGCGGGTTGACCGTGCCGTCTTTTTGCCCAAAAAGGTTGCGCGCGGTTGTTCCCTTCGGTGCGGAACCATAAGCGTGGCTAAACCCCTGTTGAATCCACGCGACGTCGGCGTAGTCTTTACCGGCACGAGTCATATGCCGCAGTACATAGGCCGCGGTGAAGGCATCATCACTGCAGATCTGTAGGACGATATCGGTCTGTCCCCATTCAGGGCGCAAATCATCGTGTTCAAAGTCCTGGATATCTCGCAGCCAGCTGGGCTTGGCGACGCCCACCGTGTCAAAGAATCCTTCTCCCCAACCGCACGTGACGGTGAGGTTTGCCGGGGTGGTAGACAATTCAGGCTCGAGGCTACCCAGCGGGTTCTCGCCGGTGCACAGGCGGCGAGCGTCCTCCGTCCACAGACGCATGAGTGCGGCCGCGCCGCGTGCGGTGGTCTCCTTCTTCAGGTTGAAGCCGACCAATTCCACGTGCGCCTGGACCGGGGTTTGGATGCCTGCTTGATGCTTGCCATCGAAGGCGACGATATCGCCACCCATGGTTTCCTCGCGGCGCTCCGGCCCGGTGCTTCCGGCGTCACCGGCCTGCGCTGCTTGGGAAGCGTCTGCAGACTCCGCCGAAGACTGCCCTGGCTCCTCCCCCTTCGCGCAACCAGCGAGGGCTACCGCGCTTGCAGCCACAGCACTTCCGGCGAGCAATCCACGCCGGCTGACAGGTTCCTCGAACCCGCTCATCGTTGATGTCTCCCTATCTCGTGAGAACCGATAACTTGCCTACCTTGGCCCAGAGAACGCTTTTCTAGTGAGCGTGCTCTTCCGTCTTCATGCCCGACATGTCTGCGGACTCTGAGTGGTCCATGTGATCACCATGCTTCATGTCGCCATGGTCCATATCGTCGCCGTGATCCATGCCGCCCATATCGCCATAGTTCTCGTCGCCTGCGCCGATGGAACGCACGGGGATGTCGCCCAGGTCGACCGTTGAGCCGTCGCTAAGCTCCAGCGTCAGTGTGGCGGTCTCGCCAGCCATAACGGGCTCTGTAACTCCCATCAGCATGAAGTGGAAGCTACCCGGTGCGAGCTCGACGGATTCGCCAGCAGGCAGATCAAATCCACCTTCTTTTTCCTGCATGACGCCATCGACGACCTCATGGATCTCGTAGTGCTCCGCCTTCACCGACGAGGTGAAGCCAACCACGTTGATGTCCTTGTCCGTGTGGTTGTGGAGGGTGCCGAAGATCGCGGTCATATCCGAATCCTTCTCCATGGCGCGCACGACAGCATCCTCGAAGGTCACACCGGACTCAGCGGAGGAAGAAGCCGAGTCACTGGTCGCAGCTTCCTTGTCCTTCTCAGCGCCATTCTCAGCGCTGGCTGCAGCGCTCGATGGGGCTGCGGTGGAATCTTCCTCGCTCGTCGAGCAGCTTGCCAGTGCAAGGCTGGCAGCAGCAACGGCAACCACGGAAGCGCGGAGGAAAATACGGGAATTCAGCATGTGACATGCCTTTCTGCAGTAACAGTAGTTAAGGAAAATGCGGATTGACTCTCACATCATCAAAAGCCGTGTGATGCTTAGCCTTCTGGGTCTTCTCCACCAGAGCGGCGGGTCTTTGCTCCGAAGGCGAAAAGGGCTGCGCCAACGACGAGAACTGCTCCTACACCAATGATCCATTTGGCCGCGGTAGGCAAAGAACTCAGGGGATCCTGAGACTCTTCTGCATCGTCGCTTTCCTTGGCACCATCGGCAGAAGCATCTGCAGTCTTATCTCCCCCAGCCCCGGAGGCCACGCTAAATGGCACGGAACCGAGTGTGGAGTGCCCATCGGAGGACGTAATGCGGAAACCTACTTGGTAGTCACCATCACCGGGCTCGACGTCCTGGGGGACTTCGACGGTGAGGTTTCGGCCGTCAATGGTCGGGGTTGCGTCAAAGAGCACGTCGCCGCGTGTCTTATCACTCACGGCGAAGGTGTTGAAGTTGTCCTTTGGGATGCCAGAGAATTCCAGCGTGATTTCGCGGGGAAATTCCTCCAGCGGCACATCACTCACAACGTTGCCGCCTATGACTGAGTCATGCGCCGCCGCTAGTGGCGCGGACAGCCCGACCGCGAGGCAGGCTGCCCCGGCAGCAATCCCTGTGGTGACCTGACGCAGCTGCATGTCCAGAACAACTCCTTGATGGTCTGATGAAACTTTTGGTTGAAGGTTCCCTCATCCTATCGCCGGGAGGGATCCTCGAGCCAATCCTTCACCCCGCACGGAATATGCGAGGTTACCAAGTAGTCGTTGCACGCGACGGAAAAGTTCCCTGGACCGCCCCTAGCCATACACCCCGGCAAACAAGAAAAACGAAAAGTGCCCCTCCATAGTGGAGGGGCACTCGACGTGGAGCGGATGACGAGACTCGAACTCGCGACC
>NZ_KV806792.1:0-34777 GCF_001811845.1 Corynebacterium sp. HMSC062E11 | reverse complement strand
AGGTGATGCGCTACCAACTGCGCTACATCCGCGCGACAAACCGGAGTTTGTCACGGAGTCCATAAGGAACTCCCTGTGCGCGATACTGGGATTGAACCAGTGACCTCTTCCGTGTCAGGGAAGCGCTCTCCCACTGAGCTAATCGCGCTTATCCATTTATCAAGGCTTTTTGCTCGAGAATCCCTCTAGCATCAAGAAAGCCTTGGAGCGGATGACGAGACTCGAACTCGCGACCCTCACCTTGGCAAGGTGATGCGCTACCAACTGCGCTACATCCGCATTCGAAACCAGGCCCGGTTTCTAGGACTAAGTCCTTGTGCGCGATACTGGGATTGAACCAGTGACCTCTTCCGTGTCAGGGAAGCGCTCTCCCGCTGAGCTAAACGCGCTCACAGCACCCAAAGTTGGGCGCCAGCTTTTGAGGTGGAAACGGGAATCGAACCCGTGTGCACGGTTTTGCAGACCGTTGCCTCACCACTCGGCCATTCCACCGTGGCGATACCGCCTCACACACTACATGTGCTGGAGCGGATGACGAGACTCGAACTCGCGACCCTCACCTTGGCAAGGTGATGCGCTACCAACTGCGCTACATCCGCATTGCACGTACCCGGCTGGTATGCCGTGGTGCGAGAAGAAACTTTATCGTGCACCGACCCAGTTTCCAAATCCGCAGCCCACAGCACTAATCCCCAACCATCCAACAGCGCATGGATTACATTAATGTGATTGAGACTGCGGTTACAGTGATTGCGCATGATTGCACTAGGAACACACTAGTACTGTCGGGAGAACTCCAAGATCCATCCGTTCTCGCACAGCCCTGAGTAGCCACTACACCCTTACAGTCGCGAGCAACCAACCAGAGTAAATGCACGCAGAGTAATTGAAAGCACGGTTGAGCTGGACGATTAGGGGTTTCCATACGCGCGGTGTACCTTAAGTGCTGCACCGAGGTTCTATAGCTCAGTGGGAGAGCGTTCCGTTCACACCGGAAAGGTCGCTGGTTCAATCCCAGCTAGGACCACCATTAAAGCTGCAGGTAAAAGACGTGCAGCGTATAACACAAGCCTCCGCGTGGATACTATGCGGAAAACGAATCCGCATTTATCTGTTCACGCGGGGGTATTTTCTCATTGTTCCTGAAACTGGCCAAGAAAGCCAGACACGATAGCTCAACCCGTTGGGGCACGGCATGGTTGATAAAGCCTGCACGATATTGGACCTGCCCCCGCGCGAAGTTACCCGATAACTCCATAATGGTTCAATAGCAACACGTGCAGGCATAGGGTGATAGATGTGCAGTTGCCAAAGTACGGCCCAGCCTGGGCAGGCTCCTTGATGGGAACCTCAATTGCGTCAACTTTGTCGGGTTTGCATGGTCTACGCATAGGCCAAATCGTTTTTGCTCTTATCGCAGCTGTTCTGCTGGTGATTTTTACCGTGGGAACGAAAAATGAACCGCCTCGGCACCAGAATATGGCTGGGTGGGGCATGTACACGATGGGCCTGCTGGCGTGCGGCTCGGCATGGACCGCGCTGACCGGAACCGATGCCTTCCAGTTGGCAAGTTGGTGGATTGGCGCACCGCTTTCGGTCGTGGTCTGTCTGTGGCAGCTGTGGGGGTTGTTCAAACAGCAGCACCACTACGACAAGCCCGCGTTTCCTTGGGGGCTGGCGCTGGTCTCCCCCATGGTGGCGGCGACCTCCGCGGGTCAACTGGCTATCAATCACGGGCAGTTCTACCACTATGCCGGTGAGCTGTGCTTCTTCCTCACATTCATCACCGCAATTCCGCTGTTCGCTTATTGCTATTGGTCTTTAGCACGCCGTCAAGATAGGCCGCGCGAGGCGGCTGCGGGTACGGCATGGATCCCGCTCGGCGTGGTTGGACAGTCAACGGCGGCCTCGACACTGCTTTTTAACGCCCACATCTACGGCATCATCATGTTCATCATTGGTGCGCCCTGCGTAGTATTCGCAATGTATTGCTTTTACCAAGCGGTAGTCGCGTGGGCCCCTTATGGCCCAGGCTGGTGGGGCTCCACATTCCCTGTCGGCACTTTGTGCCTTGGCTCCTGGGATGAAGGCTGGCACCGGTTGTCCCTTGCTTTATTGGTGCTCCTGCTATTGCATTGGGGAGCCTCTGCGCTGCGCTTCGGCACATGGCGGTTCCAACGCGCCTGATCACATACGCTCCGGCCAATCCCACGCCCTAAGCCGTCGTCGACATTTCAGGTACCGTGGGGCGCCATGAGTGACACTGCTCTGATAAAACACCTCATGGGGCCCGACCGAGAAGAAATCCGCTTGATTGCGGTGAGTACTCTCCATGGCTCCGCCACCATCGATGGAACCTCAGGGCCAATGGGCAACGGCACCGACGCTCAACTCTTCGCTGCACTGCGCGAGTGGGCCGACATTGCCGTCGTCGGCTCAGCCACGGTGAAGTCGGAAGAGTACGGACCGTCGACAAGCACGCGGCTCGCCGTACTCAGTCACTCCCTTGACTTTGCCGGGTTCGAAGAGTTTATAGCCTCCGGCCCCATTGTTCTTACCCCGGAGGAACGCGCATCGTCACCCGAGGCACGGCGCTTAGCCGACGCCGGCGCCGAAGTCATCAGCACAGGTACCGGCACCATGAGCGAGGCAATCTCAGCCCTTCGCGCCCGGGGCGCGCGCCGCATCAGTTGTGAGGGCGGCCCTTCCGTGTATTCCGCCTTAATCGCCGAAGGGCTTGTGGACAAGCTCTATTTGACGCTCGACCCGCACCTATCGCCCTCCGTCGAAAAGCCCGTCGTCGATGGCAAAGCCACCTCCCCTGCGCTCAAGTTCGAGTTGGAGAACGTTGCTGCTGTCGACAGCACGGTGTTTCTGCGCTATCGACGAACCCAAACACCGTAAACTGTGCTGCCGTGACTTCTCCGGCTCCCTCAACCTCAGATTCCGCGCGACTGTGGACGGCCGCCGCGTGGCCCGCCGCCATAGTCTTGGTTTTCCATCGCGTGTTCGTGCTCGCCTTCAACGGCACGGTGACCGATGATTTCGGCACCGTCTACCGCGCAATCCGGAACCTGTGGGAGGGCAACCCGGTCTACGAACAGAACTATTCCTTCGTCGAGCCGCTCTACCTATACAACCCGGGCGCAACGCTCCTCCTATCCCCCTTGGGGCTTGTTTCCGAGGAACACGCGCGCATCGCCTTCATCCTGGCCAACGCCGCGGCCATCGTCGCCGCCTTGGCCCTACTGACTCGCTTCGTAGGCCACAGCCTGCGAGGCCCCTTGTGGCCAGTCAGCGTCGCTGCTGCCTTCGCTACCGAATCGGTCATCAACACGTTGGTCTTTACCAATATAAACGGCGTGCTACTACTCGCCATGGTGGCGTTTCTAGTCTTGTTGGATAAACACGGATGGGCCGCCGGGCTGTGCATCGGTCTGGCGATTCTGGTTAAGCCGCAATTTGCCCCGCTGCTCTTCCTCGCTTTAGTGCGCAAGCGCTGGCTCACTGCAGGTTTGGGCGTGGCTATACCGCTAGTGAGCAACCTTGCTGCTTGGCCGATCGTCCCGGGCGTGGAAGGCTTCCGCGCCAATCTTCTTCCCTACCTGGCGACAACGCGCGATTATGCCAATGCCTCGTGGCCGGGCGTGCGCGCTTACTTCGATCTCCCCGGCATCATCTACTACCCCATCTGGCTCCTTTTCGCGGCGCTAGCCGCAGTGGCCATCCTCGGGCTTCTACGCTGGCGCAACAGCGAGCCCACCTTCTGGGCGCTGAGCACAAGTGGTGCCATCATGGTCGGCATCTTCTTCCTTTCCTCCCTGGGTCAGCAGTACTACTCCATGTGGCTTATCCCCATGCTGTTTACGGTGA
Organism: Corynebacterium sp. HMSC062E11; assembly: GCF_001811845.1. Classification (NCBI taxonomy): domain Bacteria; kingdom Bacillati; phylum Actinomycetota; class Actinomycetes; order Mycobacteriales; family Corynebacteriaceae; genus Corynebacterium; species Corynebacterium sp. HMSC062E11. The sequence continues at coordinate 30,904 of NZ_KV806792.1, read as the reverse complement.
TGCTCGGGCGCTCGGTCTTCCACACGTGGGGAGCATGGTTGGCCGCATTTTTATTCTTGGCGCCGCTCGAGTGGACGTCGACAAGCATGCCCACCGCCGCACACTGGATGAGCGTCTTCATCGCCACCATTGGGTGGGGACTGCTCATCGTGGTGACCGCCACCACCGTGGCCGGCTGGTGGTCCGCGGAGCGAGGCACTAGCCCAAAGCCTCAAGCTAGCGATAAACTCCCAGCATGACTGATTTCAAGCTCATTGCAGATACCGAATGGCGCAAGCGGTTAAGCCCCGAGGAGTACCACGTTCTGCGTGAGGCCGGAACGGAAGCACCGCACGTCGGCGAGTACACCAACACGACTACCGAAGGCGTGTACTCCTGCCGCGCCTGTGGTGCTGAGCTCTTCCGCTCCACGGAAAAATTTGAGTCGCACTGCGGCTGGCCGTCCTTCTTCTCCCCTCTGGCCGGCGACGCCATCATTGAGCGCGAAGACAATTCGCTGGGAATGCGCCGCATCGAGGTACTGTGCGCTAACTGTGAATCCCACCTCGGCCACGTCTTCGAAGGGGAGGGCTACGATACGCCGACGGACCTGCGCTACTGCATCAATTCCATCTGCCTCGATCTAGAAGAAAAGCCGGTCGAGGACTAAACCCTCAACCGGCTTCCGGCGCCTTTCGCGGCAGCTACCGCGAATTATCGCGGCTCTTAAGGCAGAATCGCGATGAGCTCCGCCACGTCCTTCACGCGACGGCCGGTGTGGAAAGGAATCTCCTCACGCACGTGGTGACGAGCCTCGGTGTAACGCATGAGGTACATCAGGTCCACGATGCGGTGCAGTTCCGGAGCCTCAAAGGCCAGGATCCACTCATAGTCACCCAGCGCGAAGGCCGGCACAGTGTTCGCGCGCACGTCCGGATAATCACGTGCCTGCATGCCGTGCTCCATGAGGATGCGGCGGCGCTTTTCCTCATCCATGGTGTACCAGTCATAAGAGCGCACGAAGGGGTAGACGGAAATCCACTCGCCGGGCTCTTCGCCCATAATGAAGGACGGCAGGTGGGACTTGTTGAACTCCGCTGGGCGGTGCAGTGCATTGCCCACCCAGGTCACCTCAGATACTTGGCCCAGGACGGTCTCGCGGCGGAAGTCCGCAAAGGCCTTCTGGATGTCGGCGAATTCCTCAGCGTGCCACCAGATCATGAAGTCAGCGCTCTCCCGCATCCCGGAGAGATCATAGATACCGCGAACGGTAACCACGCCTGCTTCCTCCAAATCCGCGAAGAACTTCTGTGCCTGCGCCACGATCTCCTCGCGCTCGGTGCCCAGCGCACCGGGGATTACTTGAAAAACCGCGTGCTGCGAATAGCGCTGGACCTTATTGAGCTCGGCGAAGTTGACCTTCGACATGCCTTTCTCCTTCTTTCAACCGACAGAGTTTCGCATCCATCATAAGTTGGAGACGACCCCTCGCGCCACTAGCCTTCGGCGCGCCTTCCACCGCCACGAGGGCGGAGCTTATACGTTGTTCCCCGTGAGCAATTCCGACGTTTCTTCGCGCAACCTCGCAGGGGCACCGACCAACCTGCACGATCGCGCCGCCGCCTCCCCCGCCGATTCGCGCCCTGCGGAGCCGAGCACCCCGGCCGCCTTCACGGAGGCCGTTGAGTCTCTCCATGCCGCACAGCTGCGCCCAGAAATCACGTTGGGCACCATCCGCCCACCGCAGCGGCTGGCACCGTTTAGCCACGCCATCGGCTTGGAAGTTGAACGCAACGAGCACGGGGCCATCATTCCCACCGACTCTGACGGCGATGCCTTCGGCCGCCTCATCCTGCTCCACGATCCCGGCGCTGAGGAGGCCTGGGAAGGCGCAATGCGCCTCGTGGCCTACATCCAAGCAGACTTGGACGATGCCGTCGCTGGGGATCCGCTGCTTCCCGACGTCGCCTGGGAATGGCTTACCGAATCCCTCGACGTGCGCGAGGCGACCCATACGAACCTGGGCGGCACCGTCACGTCGACCGCCTCGGTTCGATTCGGCGAGATCGGCGGCCCGCCGCGCGCCTACCAACTAGAAATGCGCGCCTCCTGGACCGCCGCCGGCCTAGATCTCGCCCCACACGTGGAAGCTTTTGCGCAAGTTCTTTCCCTCGTTGCAGGGCTGCCACCAGAAGGCGTAGCGGAGCTCGGGCGCTAACATGACTGAACTGCGCCAGGTACCGGTTGACGGAACACCAAAGGTCCTGCTTTCTCCCCGTGAATTTCACGCCGCCGCCGACCGCCTGGCAGCTGGAACTGGCCCCTTCGCCATCGACACCGAACGCGCGTCAGCTTACCGCTATGACGATCGCGCGTTCCTAGTACAGATTCGCCGAGAAGGTGCGGGCACTTTTTTGCTCGCCCCGGAACACCACAGGACTGAGCTTCGCGCGGCCTTAGCACCGGTGCTCAACGGCCAAGAATGGGTCGTCCATGCGGCCCCCTCCGATCTTCCTTGCCTAGCCTGGCTGGGCTTGTACCCAGGCAGGCTCTTCGATACCGAGCTGGCCGCCCGCTTCGCCGGCTTTGCCCACCCCAACTTGGCAGCAATGGTGCTGGAGCTTTTCGACGTCCAATTGGAAAAAGGCTACGGCGATTCCGACTGGTCCGAAACCCCCATTCCCCGGTCGTGGCGCAATTATGCGGCGCTTGACGTGGAGTTACTCAATGAGCTCGCTGTGACCTTGCGCGATATCCTCGCGGAGGAGGAAAAACTCGACTGGGCCTATGAGGAGTTTGAGAAGATAGTCGACGACCACGCGCGCATTAAAGGCCCCGAGCCCCGCTCGTGGCGGGATCTCAAGGGCGTGTCCTCGCTTCGCTCCGGCGAGCAGCTCGCCGTGGCTCGCGAGCTGTGGCAGCGCCGCGAATCTATCGCGCGCACCCAGGACGTGGCACCCAACCGAGTGCTACCGCACCGCGTGTTGGTGGACATTGCTCGCCGCGTGCCCCGCTCGCCACGCGAAATCAACCAAATCAAGGGTTTTCCCCGACGCCGCGGGGGTGCGACCTTGCGGTGGCTCGACGCGGTTGAAACCGCACTGGCCAGCCCGCGCCAGCAATGGCCGAAGGTACTGCGCAGCCCGCGCCCGGTTCCTTCCAAATCAGTTTTTAGCCGGGAGTTCCCCGAACTGTGGCAGCTCTACACCGAAATCCGTAGTGACTTCGAGGACCTCGGCGATGAGCTCGGCATGAGCTACGAGCTCATTCTCAAACCCAGCCTGCTACGCATGGCCGTGTGGGCGGCGTGTGGCCCAGAGGGTGGCGTCGCCGGGGAAATCACAAACGCTTCGGATATCCCCGATTTCCTACGTTCCCAGGGCGCGCGCGAGTGGCAAATCGAGCTTGCCTCCCCGCTTTTGTGCCACGGGCTGGAGCAGTAGCGCCCACTCCCCCGCGTTCTTAGCTGCGGGCAGCTACCCACTCGCTGACGGACTCTGCGATTCCCTCCGGAGTCAGCCCGAATTCCTCAAGAACCTCACCGCGGCTGGCGTGCTTGGGGAAACAGCCCGGCACGCCGAGTCGGTGCACGGGGGTATCCACATCGGCAGCATCGAGTGCTTCGGCCACCATGGAACCCACGCCGCCACGCAGGATCCCGTCCTCCACCGTGACCACGAGGTCATGATCCGCAGCCAGCGCGATAATGGATTGTGGGACCGGAACCGGCCAGCGCGGATCAACGACGGTCACGTTGAAGCCTTCGGCTTCCAACCGCTCGGCGGCCCCCAGGGATCGGGCACTCATGGCGCCGATGGAGACGATCAGAACATCCGTTGCGTCGGCCGCTGATTCAGCAGCATCGGAATAGCGCAGGATGTCGACGCCATCATCGAGGCGCTTGAGCTCCTCACAATCATCCAGCAGGTTGCCCTTAGGGAAGCGCACTACCGTCGGGCCATCCTCGATGGCAATTGCTTCATTGAAGAGCTCCCTTAAGCGGGCACCATCGCGCGGTGCGGCGATGCGCATACCCGGGACGATGCTCATCAGCGCCATGTCCCAGACACCATTGTGCGAGGGACCATCGGATCCTGTGACACCGGCGCGATCGAGAACGATGGTGACGGGCAGCTTCAGCAACGCGATGTCCATGACCACTTGGTCCACTGCGCGGTTGAGGAAGGTTGAATACACCGCCACCACCGGGTGCATACCTGCCAGCGCCAGGCCTGACGCAGAGGCCATGGCATGTTGTTCTGCAATTCCGACATCGAAGAAGCGCTCTGGGAATTCCTCCTGGAATGGAGCTAATCCCGTTGGGCCTGCCATAGCGGCGGTTATCGCCACAATATCCTCGCGGGCATGACCGGCCTTGATGAGTTCCTCGGAGAAGGCCGCAGTCCATCCCGGTTGCTTCTGTCCTTTGGACACACCGGTGACTGGATCGATAGCCCCTGTGGAGTGCATCTGGTCCTTCGGCTCATTGACCGCTGGTGCGAAGCCGTGGCCCTTCTCCGTGACCGTATGCACGATGATGGGGCCGTCATAGTCGCGGGCGTAGCTCAGTGCCCGGACCACGGCGTCGATATCGTGTCCGTTAATCGGACCAATGTATTTGATGCCCAGTTCTGGGAACATCTCGGTGGGCAGGACGGTGGACTTCACGCCTTCCTTGACCGCATGCAAAGCGTCAAAGGTGCGCTCACCTACCCAGCCCATGGACTTCAGGCGCTTCTTGCCCAGCGCCATGAACTCGTCATAGCCATGCTGCGCGCGGATGCGCCCAAGGTTCTCTGAGAGTCCGCCGATGGTCGGTGAATAGGAGCGGCCATTGTCATTCACGATGATGACAACGTTGCGGTCTTTATCCGCAGAAATGTTGTTGAGCGCTTCCCAACACATGCCACCCGTCAGGGCGCCGTCACCGACAACCGCCACGGCATTGCGGTGCGATTCACCGCGAATCTTGAAGGCCTTGGACAGGCCGTCCACCGTGGACAGTGACGCCGAGGCGTGGGAGGATTCCGTCCAGTCGTGCTCAGATTCCCCGCGGTCCGTGTAGCCAGACAAGCCGCCCTTCTGGCGCAGCGTATCGAATTGATCAGCACGGCCTGTGAGCATCTTATGCACATATGCCTGGTGGGAGGTGTCAAAGACGATGGGATCTCGCGGGGAATCGAAGACGCGGTGGATCGCCACAGTGAGCTCCACAACACCCAAATTAGGGCCAAGGTGACCGCCGGTAGCGGACACCTTCTCAATCAAGCGCTGGCGAATCTCCGCCGCGAGCTCACCCAGTTGCGTCTTGCTCAGGGCTTTGAGATCGCCTGGTGATTGAATGGAATCCAGAATGCCCATAGAGCTTGCCTTAAACCCCTTCATCGATCGTTTTCTTCTCTACCACCGTACCCGCTAACACACGTGACACGTCAATCATTGCCCCGGCAGCACTCGAAGCGAAAGCTATGCCACCTGTGCCGCGGGGACCAATAGCGCCAGGGTTTCAAAGTGGTGCGTTCCGGGAAAAGCATTCACCATTGCTAAGCGCTGTATGCGGTAGCCGCGCTCAGACCACGCGGCGATATCTCGGGCAAAGGTAGCGGGATCGCATCCGATGTGCAGGACGCGTTGCGGCGCTGCCTCAGCAATTGCGGCCACCACATCCCGGCCAGCACCGGTGCGCGGCGGATCCAAAACCACCGTCGTTGGCTTTGGCAATTGGCTCGCTACCTGCTCCACCTTGTCGGTGCGAAAGTGCACGTCATACGCTGCAAGACCCGGCTGTGCCGCCGCAGCCGCCGGCGAGTAATCGACAGAAAACACGGTGGTGTGTCCGCCCTGGGGCGCCGTGGCCTCAGCCAGAGCAGGAACGAAAAGCCCTACCCCTCCATAGAGATCCCAAGCCACTGCGTCGACCGCGGATTCATCTGCGGCACTGCTTTCTCCCGCCTCCACAGCAAGCCACTCGCGTGCGAGACTGGTGTACACGTCAGGCGCGCCCACGTGCGCCTGCCAAAAGGCGGTGGCCGGGAAACGGAACTCGTGACCGTCGGCACGCTGCACGACGTCCTCGGTCGGGGCCTCGATTACTTCCCGGATAGTCTCTATGCGCCGGCCGCGCGGTGCTTTCCGTGTCTCGACGACGTGGCGGTTGCCATCGCTGTCCATGACCGCAATAACCTCCGCGCCAGGGCTAAAGGTGCGAGCACCAGGCCCCACCAGACCTGCGACGAGGCCCGGCACCAGCTGGCTGCACGCCACGTCTGTAATCAGCTCAGTGGAGCCGCGCTTGCGCACACCGGCACGGCCTTGCTTGTCGACGCCCAGCCGTACCCTCGTGCGCCACCCGCGCTGCGGTGCGACATCGATAGCCTCAATCTCGGGCACATCCTCAAGCCGGGCCACCCTATGTAGTTGATCGCGCAAGACGGCGGCCTTGATTCCTGGTTCCGCCGCAGGATTTAGCTCGGCGAAATCGCAGCAACCTGCACCGCGCTGTGCCGCGGGACACGAAGACTCGACGCGGTACTCACCTGGCTGGAGGACGGATATTATCTCCGCTTCCACGAAGGACTTCTTCGCCTTGGTAACTGTCGCCCTCACCTGGTCGCCCGGGAAAGCACTGGGGACGAAACACACGCGCCCGTCGGGCGCCTGACCGATTCCGACACCGCCGTGCCCCATGCGTTCGATGGTGGTGTCGAAGGACGCCCCTTTGACAACGCTTGAATCAGCAGCGTTGTAAGCACTCTCAGTCATGGATCCTCTCCTTGGTGTCTTCGGAGCTCTGTGTTCCTTCTACGCCCTGTGATTCCTCCACCGCGGCGTTGGCACGGCGAACCATCCAGACGGTCAAGATGGTGACGATGCCGGTGAGCGGCCACCCCATGAGGATGCGAACGATGCCGAGGGTGGTGGTGGCATCGGCGTCGTAAAGCGCGCGCTGCACCACGAAACGGGCGATGAAGACCGCGGCCCAACCCGCCGTTGCCAAGGCATAGGCTCGCCGTGCCTTCGGCACGATTCGCCACCCCATGCCATCGCCGTTGAGGCCTTTCCACACCACGCCGACAAGCGGCCAGCGCACGATGATGGAGACAACCGCCACGATAAACAGCACGAGCGACATCCAAATTCCATAAAGGAAGTAGCCCTTGGCGTCTCCTGTAAACCACGCGATACCAGCGCAGATGGCGACACCCAGCAACCCGGAAAATGCTGGCTGCAACGTCTCTTTGCGCGCCAAACGCCACAGGCTGATGGCCAGCGCCACACCGAGCGCTGCGGCCAATGCAGGCCCCAGGCCCCACATGTTGTTAACCGGAATGAGCACCAGCACGGGCAGGGTCGCAGACACCAGACCGGTCAGGCCTCCCATTTGTTCGAGCAGCGACGGTTCTGCCTCAGGCGCTGGAGTCGCTGCTGCAGTCTGTTGTGGTGTCTCAGTATTCGTGGAGTCCATGGAGGCCTCAGAGGCGGGCGTCGTGCCGTGTTCGGTGGTATCGCGCCCTTCGGGCGTAGGGGTGGTCACGAGTTTCAACAATCCTTTTCGGTAATAGCCGTGAGGGTCACGGCCAATGGCATAGGGCGCGCTACTTGTTCTCGTGGTCGTCGAGATTGCGCAATTGTTCGCGAGCCTCGGCCTCCGCGCCGCTTTCGGCGCCCGCGGCATTATCCGCCGGCGCGGAGTTTTGAGCGCTGGATGGTTGCGCTGCCTGTTGCTGGCGCTCCTGAAGCGCCTGCTGGACTTGCTCAGCGAGCTGCTGCGGCAGCATCACGGGAAGTGAACTTCCGGCAAGAATCGGCTGCTCGCCGCGATAGATAAAGGTGCGCGCGACGACTTCGCGTCCTAGCTGCGCTAGCTCCTCTTCCTTGCCCGCAGGAGCTGCCAAGGTCAAACGGTACATCCACCGCGGCCCTTCCACACCAATGATTCGGATCCCGCCCTTATCACTGGTGCCGACGATTTCAGAACCCCAAGGACCATCCTCCGGATGCGCTGTAAACCCATCTGCTTCCAAACCCTTGACGATGTCCTTGGCAGATTCCGCCCACTGCCCCGGCGTGCGCGGCGCGGCGAAGGCCACGGGCGTCATGCGTCCGTGCGGCGTAAGAATGTGGAGCATACGAGGGCCGTCTGGGCCCATTTCCACCTGAACCTGCGAGCCCTTCGGCAGCGGGATGCGCATCGAGCCAAGGTCCAAAAGGCCGACGGAGAAGTCCTCGAAGTTGAACTCGGCGATATCCACGTTGTCGCCGTCGTAGGGGCCCATCTCACCGTTGATGGCGTCGTGCGCCACGGCTTTTACCCCGGCAGCACCTTCGACGTCATCCTGATCCTCGCGGACCAGCCCTGCACTGGCTTGTACAGGCCCCTCAGCGGTCGAACTTTCTCCGGCCTCCGTTGCCAAGCTCTCCGCCGACGCTGGTTCGGCCGTTGCTTCTTTTACTTCTTTGTCCGCGGCATCAGTGCGGACGGTGGTGTTCTTGTCCTGGCTTTCGTCCTTGCCAGCATCCTTCTTCTTTTTGCCAAAGGGCCACATCGCCATGGTTTTGCGCCTTCCTCATTCTGTGTCTTGTGCCGGATAACTTGTGTTTGTCGGATGTGGGGTTGCTCGGTATGGCCCGCGCACGCGCAGGCTTTGCCGCAAGCAACTGATTCAGTTGACGCCAGTGGATCCGTACCCGCCGTCGCCGCGAGCGGTGTCATCGAGTTCCTCGACTTCGCGGAAGCCCACGAGCTCCACTCGTTGGACAACAAGCTGGGCAATTCGCATCCCGCGCTCGACCTCAAAGGTCTTATCGGGATCGTGATTAATAAGGCACACCTTAATCTCACCGCGATACTCCGCATCGATGGTGCCCGGCGTGTTGACCACGGAAATCCCGTGCTTGGCCGCCAAGCCCGAACGCGGGTGGACCAAACCTACCGTGCCGATTGGCAAGGCAAGAGCAATGCCAGTGCCGACGAGCGCGCGCTCTCCGGGGCGCAGAGTAGCGTCATGCGCGGCGTAGAGATCCGCGCCAGCATCGCCACGATGGGCTCGCTGCGGCAGCGGAAGCTCCTTATCAAGGCGCTTGATCTGAATGTCTCCGAATGGACTTACCGGATCTACAAGGGGGTGTTGCTCATTCACGCGGCCCAGCCTACCTTGTCCTCACCACCCCCTACCCCGAGGGATGGAGCTTTGTGCCGCGTCTACCGCGCTTACCCGGCACCTTTGGTTGCGTTGGGTTCTTCCCTTCCCCGACGACTAGACTCAGAGGCCATGACTTCGAATTCATCGCCTGTTTCCCCCACAGCGTCTGCTGAATCCCCCGTCATCCTCTATCGCGAGCGCCAATGGGTGCCGTGGTACTGGTGGTTTATGGCTGCGTTCGTCGTGGCGATTTCCACGGCCACGGTCAGCCTCAACCGCGGCATCATGTGGGTCATTATTCCCGCCATTCTGCTTAGTGCCATCGCCGTGTGGGTGCTAGTGACGTGGTCCAACACAGTAGTTCAAGTGGAGCAGGATGCCGATGGCACCCGGTGGCTCACCGTGAAGGGCGCACAGCTGCCTAGCGATGTTGTCTCCCGCAGTACCGCGGTGCCGGCCACCGCGCGGCGCAATGCGCTGGGACCACAGCTCGATCCGGCTGCTTTCCTTGTCACGCATGGCTGGGTTCCTGAGCACGTCATGCTCGTCCTCGACGACCCAGAGGATCCCACCCCCTATTGGCTCATCGGCTCCACCAACCCCGAAAAGCTCCTCGCGGCCTTCCTTCCAGAACAGGCAGCAGCCTCCGAGGGCTAAACATCGCGCGCAGGATAAACTGCTGCGCTAGGCGCAGTCCATGCAGACTGGCTGCCCATCCTCTTCGTGGTCGAGGCGCTTATTGGACTGCACCAGGTAGCACACAGAACAAGTGAATTCGTTTTCTTTACGCGGCACGACGGTGACATTGAGTTCCTCACCGGTCAGGTCCACTGACGGCGGCTGAAAAGCCTCGACGATTTCACCATCGTCATCCATGCCGTTGTTGTCGTTTTCAGCCGCCTTCAGGCCCTCGAGGGAATCGGTCTCGAGGTCGTCTTCTGCGCGGCGACGCGGTGCGTCGTAATCGGTGGCCATAATGCTTGCCCCTGTGAGTCAGATTGATTGGTACGTCTATTTATCGACGGCATCCTAAACCACGCAAGCCCCCGTGTCACACTCGCCCCGCGATGGGGGCACCAACCGCCCCACCCCTCTACCCCCTACCCTGCGAATTTTAATAGGATGAGCTGGGCATTCACCGTTCTTGGAGTGCTGGATATTTTTCTGAGTATCACTCCTCACACCCACCCACAATGCGGTCACTAATACGGGAGCGGCTGCAGTCACTAATACGGGAACGGCACAGTGCCGACTCCGCCAGCGATACGAAACTCACACTGTTGCCACATCAACGCCGCGCTCAACATAGACTGTCAGTATGACCGCGCAAGAAGCACAGCACCAGGACACGACATTGAGCCTTGAGCACCAGGGCCATTCCTTTGGCATTGATGTTGGGGGCTCCGGCATTAAGGGCGCCGAGGTAGACCTCGCGACAGGCGAGTTCGTCGGTGACCGTCTGAAGATCGCTACTCCCCAGCCCGCTACGCCGGAAGCCGTAGCAAAGGTAATTGCCCAAATCGTCGCCGAAAAAGGCTGGGACGGCCCCGTCGGAATCACGATGCCTGCTGTGGTGAAAGGCCAGGTGATTCGCAGCGCGGCGAATATTGACAAGTCTTGGATTGGCGTAGATGCGCAGAATTTGTTGAGCCAATACCTCGGCGCGCCCTTCACCGTGCTTAACGACGCCGACGCGGCCGGCCTCGCCGAAGTGGCCTACGGTGATGACATTGCGCGTTCGGGCCCCGTCATCTTCCTGACCCTGGGCACGGGCATCGGCTCCGCATTCCTTCTGGACGGCCAGCTTTTCCCCAATACGGAGATTGGCCACCTTATCGTTGGTGAGAAGGAAGCAGAGCACCAGGCATCGTCCGCGGTCAAGGAACGTGAAGGTCTCAAGTCCAAGCAGTGGGCAAAGCGCGTCAACCGCGTACTCCACGAGTATGAAGCGCTGTTTAACCCTTCAGCCTTTGTGATCGGTGGCGGAATCTCCCGCAAGTTCGACAAGTGGGGCGAGCACCTCAAAATTGAAACACCGGTCGTTGCTGCTCAGCTCCGCAATCGCGCGGGCATCGTGGGCGCGGCAATGGCGGCAAAGGAAGGAATTCGCCCCTAATCTATATCGTCCCAGCGTTCCCTAGTTGACCCCAGTCACCGCCTGTTGACAAAAATGATCTATACTGGGCTGTCGATTATCGAATATCCAGCGGCGCGCCTCCCTCGCTCATCTCGGAGGCGGGCTAGCATCGGGGACTAGTCGCGACAAACTTGCGCGTCCCCATATTTTCCACTCAGAGAGCAAGTCGAAAGGGCGTACGTGGCAGCCACTGATTCTTCAGACCAGGTACTCGGCGAGGACAAGAGCACCTCCGAGACATCTGCACCTGCACAGAAGACCGCCAAGAAGACGGCAAAAAAGACCGCTAAGAAGACGGCCAAGAAAACCGCGAAAAAGACTGCGAAGAAGACCGCCAAGAAAACGGCTAAGAAGACGGCCAAGAAAGCAACGAAGAAAACTACTCGCAAGTCCGCCCAGAAGGCCGCGAAAAAGACGGCCAAGAAGACGGTGCGCAAGTCGGCGGCAAAGAAGGCAACCTCGCCGGAAAGCGCCGAGTCTTCGGAGGACCTCGCAGAGGATCAGACCGATGAGTTGGACGCCGAGACGTCCGATGACGCCGACATCGACTTCGATCCGGACAACGCGGAGATGGACGAGGACGACGAGTTCGGTGACGATGATGACGATTTGGAGGATGAGGACTCCGAGGACGAAGAGGAGGATGGCTCCTCCGTCTGGGATGAGGATGAATCCGCTGCCCTGCGTCAGGCCCGTAAAGACGCGGAGCTGACTGCTTCGGCCGACTCTGTCCGCGCCTACCTCAAGCAGATCGGTAAAGTCGCCCTACTCAACGCCGAGCAGGAGGTCTCCCTGGCCAAGCGCATCGAGGCAGGCCTCTACGCTCAGTACCGTATGGACGAGATGGAGAAGGCTCGCGCCGAAGGCGACAAGGCCGCCAAGCTCTCCCCCATGGAAAAGCGCGACATGCGCGCCATCGCTCGTGACGGCCGCAAGGCGAAGAACCACCTCCTCGAGGCAAACCTGCGCCTCGTGGTGTCCTTGGCTAAGCGCTACACGGGCCGCGGCATGGCCTTCCTGGATCTCATCCAAGAAGGCAACCTGGGTCTAATCCGCGCCGTTGAGAAGTTCGACTACACCAAGGGCTATAAGTTCTCCACTTATGCCACCTGGTGGATCCGCCAGGCCATTACTCGCGCCATGGCTGATCAGGCTCGTACCATCCGCATCCCGGTGCACATGGTGGAAGTCATCAACAAGTTGGGCCGCATTCAGCGCGAGCTGCTGCAGGACTTGGGCCGCGAGCCCACCCCGCTGGAGCTGGCGAAGGAAATGGATATCACCGAAGAGAAGGTGCTGGAGATCCAGCAGTATGCCCGTGAGCCCATTTCTCTGGACCAGACCATCGGTGATGAGGGCGACTCCCAGCTCGGTGACTTCATTGAGGATTCCGAAGCGGTCATTGCTGTCGACGCTGTGTCCTTTACCTTGCTGCAGGATCAGCTCCAGGACGTGCTCACGACGCTCTCCGAGCGAGAGGCCGGCGTGGTTCGTCTGCGCTTCGGCCTGACCGATGGCATGCCGCGCACTTTAGACGAAATCGGCCAAGTCTACGGCGTTACCCGCGAGCGTATTCGCCAGATCGAGTCCAAGACGATGTCCAAGCTGCGCCACCCATCACGCTCTCAGGTGTTGCGCGACTACCTAGACTAGGGAGAGCAGAAAGATTTAAGCGGCGAGGAGGTTTAACCTTCCTCGCCGCTTCTTCTGTGCTCTGCGCGCTCTATGCGCATTGGATGGCTAATAATTTGGCCCCACGACAAAAATCAGTGCCATGGAAACGAAAGGAGCAATGTAGCTCCAGCCCACGCCAATGAGCATTCCCCACACCGCCATGCCGGTCCCCCTGTGCTCAGGGCGTCGCCCCGATCCGAGAATGAGCGCAGCAACGCCAAGCCCTGCTGCACACCACCCAGTGATCATGGTAAGCATCGACAGCATGAAGCCAACGGGGCTGATGAGGAGTGTCAGCGCGATGTCGATAAGTGGCGGAACGATAGCCAAGCCCAGTGCCCATGGGGCGAGCGGGTTCGGAGTGGATGGCCTTTCATAAGGCACCGGCGCATAGGAACCCGCATAGGAATTCGGATAAGCCTGCGGGTACGGAGCCTGGTACGGATCCGCTGCGTAGTAGTTTGGTTCCACATAGTCGGGCTGGGTCATGACTTCCCACTTTCGCGAAGACTCGGCTAGGTCACTGCCCGATATCTTATGCGAAGGCAGCGGGCGCAGTCCCCGCGTACGGGGGTCATTGCCCGCTGCTCATCGATTTCCCAGGAGCCCTAGCCGTCGAGCCCCAGCTCTATGCCCGTAGCAATCCGGTCAATGACCTCTTTATCAGCAGCGTCACCGCTGATAGTCACTGAAGCACCCTGGCAAGCACCAAGAGACATCAGCATCATTGCAGAGTCTGCTTCCACCTCTTCGCCATCAAAGGAGAGGATAATTTCACCGTCTGCCTCTGCAGCCATTTCCGCGACCTTGGAGGCTGGACGGGCGTGAAGGCCCGCCTTATCAGCCACGGTCACTGTCAGGGAATATCTATCTGGGTTTGTTTCGGGCTCGTCTTTATCCACTGGATCAGCGGCGGCAGACTGCTTCGGCACGAAGACCTCGATGGCCCGTTCCGCAGCTCTGACGACGGCCGCAAGGTCATCGCCTTGTTGGGCGGCGGTGGCTGCGGCAACGGCAGCCTCGACTAGTGGGGCATCCACAAACTGAACTTGTTCTTCATCAAGGAACTCAAGAACAGACTCAACGGTCATCGTGGCCGAGCCCAAGTCCGTGAGGACGACAACGCCGAGACCTTGGCCGAGGGCATGGCTGATGGCGCCTTCGATGTAGTCGTAGGAAGTTCCGATACCGCCGTCTTCCAAGCCGCCGGCGGGAAGGATGGTCACATCAGCGGCCATTTGTCCGGCAAGCTCTGCTAGGCCTTCAGCGAGCTTGGCCGAATGCGATACAAGGACAAGCCCAACGCGCGGTTGTGTCATGTTTTATGCCTCCTTCGTTGAAGTCTCGGCAGCGTCGGCAGCCGCGGCCAGGAACAGAGCCGAGGACGTAGCACCCGGATCCTTGTGCCCAGCAGAGCGCTCCCCAAGATAGGAAGCGCGGCCCTTCGTTGCCACCATCGGAATGGTATCCTCCGCGCCGGTTGCTGCGGCGTCAGCAGCCGCGCTCACAACCTCAGCGGGACTCAGCGCGGCATCCGCCGCTTCACGGGCAGCTCGTGCGGCCGGCGCCCAGGCGTCGACCATCGTCTTCTCCCCTTCCGCGGCCTTGCCGCGCGCAGTAATCCCCTCAAGCGCAGCCTCGATTAGACCGGCCACCGTGGGCGCATCAATCGCCCCGGAACCGGCAGCCTTAGACGCACGCAAGAAAGCGGTCCCTAGCAACGGCCCGGAGGCGCCGCCAACGGTGGACATGAGTGTCTTTGCCGTCAGTTTCAGAACATCAGCGACGGTAGAATCCTCTGGGGAAATTTCCGCGCCCATCTTCTCCACGACGGCGCGGAAGCCGCGATCGACGTTTTCACCGTGGTCGCTGTCTCCAATGGCGCGGTCAAGCTCGATGAGCTCCTCGCGGTATTCATGCGCAGCTGCAGCACAATTATTCATCCACGCTAATGCCCAGTCGGTTGAAAGAGTTACATCATTTGTCATAGTTACACTCCTTGGCGTAGTGCGGCGGTGTGGCAGGGGGCGTCGAAAAGCGCAAGGTCTTCGTCGTCGGCGCGCATAACGCTCACGGAGCACCCGGCCATATCCAGACTCGTAACGAAGTTGCCCACAAGGGAGCGTTCAATGCTCACCCCCGCCTCCTTTAAGCGCTGAGCTACCCGACGGTAAACCACGTAAAGCTCAGAGGCCGGGGTGGCTCCCATGCCGTTGACAACGACGATGGTGCGCTCGCCTTCGCTCAGCTTAAGGTCTGCCAGGACGGGATCAAGCAAGTGGTCCGTTACGTCGTCGGCCGAAACCAGCGGAATCTCCTTGCGGCCCGGCTCGCCGTGGATGCCCACGCCCAACTCAACCTCGTCTTCCCCGAGGTTAAAGGAAGGCTTGCCCACATGGGGCACGGTGCAGGCGGAAAGCGCCGCGCCCATAGTCGCGGTGTTTTCTACCACCTTTTTCGCCACAGCGGTCACCGCAACGAGATCATCGCCGCGCTCGGCCGCCGCACCGGCCAGCTTCTCCACCAACAGCGTTCCGGCAACGCCGCGGCGACCGGCTGTAAACGTAGAATCTTCCACCGCGACATCGTCGTCGACGATGACCTGGCTGACCTCAACATCATCGAATTCAGCCAGCTCTGCCGCAGTATCGAAGTTGAGCACATCGCCGGTGTAGTTCTTCACGATGTAGAGCACTCCCGCCCCAGCATTAGCTGCCTCGGTGGCTGCTTGGATGGCATCTGGCGTCGGAGATGTAAACATAGCGCCGGGCACGGCCGCGTCCAACATTCCATGGCCGACGAAACCGGCATGCAGCGGCTCGTGCCCAGAGCCACCGCCGGAGACAATGGCAACCTTGCCGTGTTCTTTCTTCTGTTTGCGGAAAACAAACAGCGGGTTCGTGTTGCGAGTGACAATGTCACCGTGGGCTAACGCGAAGCCCTCTACTGATTCGGCTACTACGTTGTCCGGTGAGTTGATGAGCTTTTTCATCATCTTTCTCCTTAGGTTTTCTTTGGCCTAGAGCACTCTTCTCACAATGCTGCCGAGCCTACCCTTCGCCACCGGATACTGTGCCGGATTCTACTGCGTCCGCGCAGCTACCACTTGCGCAGATAATCGATGCGCTCTTGCAACTGCTCAGCGTTACACAGCGCGGTAGGAGGTCCGCCGCAGGCCTTGCGCGCTTCGGTGTGGATGGCTCCGTGCGGGCGGCCGGTGCGCTGAGCGGTGATGGAGACCACCGTGTTGAGCTCCTTGCGCAGCGCGGAAATCTCATCCACCACGCCTGACTGGGATCCGGTGCTGCTTGCCGACGCCTCCGCCCCACGCTTAGGCGCATGCGGGGTGCCGTAGAGCTTGCGACGTTGTTCCTCCGCCGCCTCAGCAGCCCGGCGCGCCTTCTCCTCTGCCTCACGGCGATCCATCTCATCGGACTGTTTCTTGCGAAGGAGGTCCTTGACCTGGTCTGCGTCGAGAAGCCCGGGAATTCCGAGGAAGTCTTCTTCTTCGTCGGTGATATTGCCCGTGGTGAACTGCGAGCCGTTGTAGAGCAGGCCGGAGAATTCTGCTTCCGCGCCGAGGGACTCATAGGAAGGCTCGAGCATGTCCGGCTCGGACTTCTTCTTATTGGCGTCCTCGAGCAACTCATCGTCCCAGCCCTCCTTGTCGGGGTTCTTCTCCCCTCCGAGGACGTGGTCGCGCTGCTTCTCCATGTTCTCCGCCAGCCCCAGCAGGACCGGGACAGACGGCAGGAATACCGAGGCGGTCTCGCCCGGCATACGGGAGCGCACGAAGCGGCCGATGGCCTGAGCAAAAAAGAGCGGGGTCGAGGCAGACGTGGCATAGACACCCACTGCGAGGCGCGGTACGTCGACACCCTCGGACACCATGCGTACGGCCACCATCCACTCGTCGGTGGATTCGGAGAACTCTGCGATACGCGCGGAGGAACCCGGGTCATCGGAGAGGATGACGGATACCGGGGTGTTTGAAATCTGCTTGAGGATCTTCGCGTAGGCGCGCGCCGTCGTCGTATCGGTAGCGAGTACGAGGCCGCCGGCATCCGGCATGTTGCGGCGCATCTGCATCAGACGCGTGTGGGCAGCTTGAAGGACGGTGGGGATCCACTCGCCCTTGGGGTCCAGAGCGGTGCGCCACGCGCGGGCGGTCTGCTCCGGATTGAGGATATCGCCCAAGCGGGCCGCATGCTCCTCGCCGGCACTATCGCGCCAGCGGGACTCGCCGGAGTAGCTGAGGAAGACCACGGGGCGCACGACGCCGTCGGCAAGCGCATCGCCATAGCCGTACGTGTGATCGGAGCGGGAGACCAAGTGCCCTTCCCCGTCCTCCTCGTAGCGCACGAAAGGAATCTGGGAATCATCCGAGCGGAAGGGCGTACCGGTCAGGGCGAGGCGGTGTTCCACGTCGTCATAGGCCTCGCGCACGCCGTCACCCCAGCTCTTGGCGTCGCCGGCGTGGTGGATCTCATCGAGAATCACCAAGGTGCGCCGGGCTGAGGCCACCGCGCGGTGCTTAAAGGGGTGCATGCCTACCTGGGCGTAGGTCACCACCACGCCATCCATGGCGGGGTTGACTCCAGAAGAGTTCGTGAACTTCGGATCCAGCGCGAGCCCCACGCGGGAGGCAGATTCAGACCACTGCACTTTGAGGTGCTCGGTGGGCACCACCACGATCACGCGCTCTACGGTACGGTCCGCCATGAGCTCTGTGGCCACGCGCAGGGCGAAGGTAGTCTTACCTGCGCCTGGCGTTGCCACCGCCATGAAATCCTTCGGCTTGGTGGCCAGGAATTTATCCAAGGCCGCGCGTTGCCACACACGCAGCGAACCATTATTGGCAAATCTTTGTGCTGGAGTCTGTGTAGACACGGTCAGCGACTATCCCCCTCTAGTTATCCCAACATCCCGCTCTTGTGAAAGTCTTCGTTTTACGTCGACGCAATACTAAGCGTCGACGGCACGCTTAGCGGCGGCGCAGGCTCTTATATACGCGCTCGCAGTCCGGGCACACGGGCGAACCGGGCTTGGCTTGCTTGGTTACGGGGAAGGTCTCACCACAGAGGGCAACGACGTATTTACCGTTGACCGCGGAATCGAGGATCTGGTTCTTCTTTACATAGTGGAAAAACTTCGGGGTGTCGTCGTTGGTCGACGTATCCTCGCGGACATCAGGGCGTTCAATAGTCTTAGTCGTCGTACTCACGCCCACTATCATGCCGCATCGGTATCGAAGTTGGCGAGTCCTACCGCTACGCTGGTGGGCATGACCCCTTCGAACTCGCGCGATAACGTCCGCCATACCCCACGATCGGGGCGGCGGCGTGGGCGTCGATTCGGGCGTGAGGCTTACCTCATTACAACCGCCAAACTCGCTCCCGGCCAAGACCGGCATCGCCGCGAAGTTATCTACTCAATTTTGCAGTTTCTGCGCATCCCTTCGCTGCTTCTAGCTGGTGTCATGGTGTATGCCTGGCATTGGTGGATTGCCGCCGCCATCGTCGTGGGCGTCACCTTCCCGCTTCCCTGGATAGCCGTGGTCATCGGCAACGGGCGGGGGCAGAAGAAGGACAAACGTGACAAAGCGGTCTACAAGCCCGCACTCGCCCGACAGATGGCGCAAGCACAGCGCGAACAAATCACCAGCGGTGCTCACGGCGAACTTCCCGGCGCGCCCACATCGGAGGATTCCCCCTCGGGCACGAACGCGGAGAGTTCAACGACCACCACAATTGAGCACGAAGATTAAGAAGTCACCGTTTCCTTCCCCAACTATCAAAGGATATTTTTGTGAGCACCCAACAGCACTCCCCTTTCGGCCCGGCGATGAACCCGGACAACCCCATCGCAGACGTTGCGGAAGAACTAGCCCACGTCTTTGCTGAGGCAGGGTTGAGCGCGGATGGTATCGCGGGACACCTGGGGCCGGAGTACACCGAAGCGCTACATCGCGGCGAGCCAGCCGCCGTGGCGCTGGGAGCAAGCGGTGATTCCCGCCTGGACCACCTCATCCGGATCTTCCTGCTGCACGAACACGTACCGGCCACGCTGCTTTCCGACGTCCTCGGCGCACGCCTAGCCACCCGGCTGCTCGACTGCGGCGCGGTGCTTACCGACGAGCACGGCACCGCCTACGTGGCTTATGACATTCGGCCACACGTCATCGTGGGTAAGAACCGCATCGTGTTTTCTGATGTTGATGCTTCCCTAGTGGATCACGTGCCCGGCCCCGAGCACGTGTTGGGGGTAGGCTCTGCCAGTCTTTCCCTCTTGCACTCGACCCCGACCACACCCGTGTCCTCAGTACTAGACCTGGGCACGGGTTCTGGCGTACAGATCCTTGGGCAACTGGAGTCTGCTGAAAGAATTGTTGCGACAGACGTTCACGAGCGAGCCCTCCAACTTGCCCGCGCTACCGTCGCTGCTGCGGGCGCAGAAAACCGTGTTGAGCTTCGCCAGGGTTCTTGGTTCGAGCCCGTGCGGCACGAGAGCTTCGACCGAATCGTTGCTAACCCTCCGTTCGTGGTGGGCTTGCCCGAGGTGGGCCACGTGTACCGGGATTCCGGCCTCAATCTGGATGGAGCAAGTGAGCTTGTCATATCGCAAGCTGTGGAGCACCTCAATCCTGGGGGCACCGCACACATTCTCGCTGCGTGGGTACACCAAGGCGACAAGTCTTGGCAGCAGCGGGTTGCCTCATGGCTGCCGGATACCGGCGTGGCCGCGTGGATCATTCAGCGCGATGTGGCGGACCCTGCGCTCTATGTTTCCACGTGGTTGAGCGATGAATCCGTGGATGTTCGCAGTGCCGAAGGCCAGGAGCGTTCACGCCGTTGGCTGGAGCATTTCTGTGATCATGATGTCACCGGCATCGGGTTTGGCTTCGTGGCTATCCAGCGCATCGCAGACGACGAGCCCTCCGATGTTTTGGCGGAGACCATGGCGCAGCCAGTCATCGATCCGCTCGGGCCCGAAGTGGAGGAATACTTCGCTCGCATTGAATGGCTACGCAACCTGGTGCCGGGTGAGCTGGAAACAAAGCATGTGCAGCTGCGCCCAGGTGTCGCCCGCGAAGACGTTTCACTGCCCGACACGGAGCTTGGCATGGGCTTTGAGCGCGCAGCATTACGGCTCAGCCGCACGGACGGTCCGCGCTGGCAGCATGACGTCGACGAGCACCTCGCGGCGATCGTCGCCGGGCTCAATCCCCACGGGCTGAGTATTGGGGAGACCATCGAGCTCTATGCCGCCGCGCAGGGCTTTGAGGAATCCGAGTTGGTCAGCGCCGCGCTTCCAGCCATTGTGGATCTCATCCGCCATGGGCTACTCATCCCTACGGAACTGTTGGCGTTTAGCAACACTGAGTAGCCCTCTCCCTCCCCCAAGTCCCTCGCGTTTGTCATCTGAGAAAGAACTCCTCCCCAGAAAGGTCGTGCACTCGATCCCATGCGTGCTGTCTTAACCCGCGTTTCCGAAGCAACCGTCACCGTAGACAACGACGTTGTCGGCTCTATTTCCTGCCCGGATACCGGCGGCGTCTTAGCGCTCGTCGGTGTTTCCCGCGAGGACGTCGCGGCAGGTTCTGATTCCGGCACTGCCGAGGGACCAACCTTGGAAGAGCGGATGGACACGATGGCGCGCAAAATCGCTGAGCTGCGCATCCTAGAAGGCGAGACGAGCGTGGCCGACAGCGGTGCGCCTGTTCTGGTGGTAAGTCAGTTCACCCTTTACGGGCGAACGGCCAAAGGCAGGCGCCCATCGTGGTCAGATGCCGCACCGGGTGAAGCCGCGCAGCCGGTTATCCAGGGAGTTGTCGCTCGCCTTCGCGAGCGCGGGATCACTGTGGAGGAAGGCCGCTTTGGAGCGATGATGCGCGTCTCCTCCGTCAATGAAGGACCGTTTACCGTGCTCGTTGAGGTCTAGCTTCGGCGCGCCTCCCCCAAAATGGCCTAAAACCTCTCGCACATCCCGGGTGATTAAACATTTTTGGGCCCGTGGGAACTATCTGACGCGAAGGCCCGTTGTAGGGGATGAACCAAGCCGCAACTTAGGAGGCATGAGATGGCCACATCATCCGCTGCTAGCGTCCAGGACGAGGACGGACAGGAAGTTGACCGCGGCTCACGCCGTAACCAGACCAATGACAATCCCTCCGCGGACTTGGTCCGCGTTTACCTCAATGGAATCGGCAAGACTGCGCTGCTGAGCGCCGAGGACGAGGTTGAATTGGCGCAGACCATTGAGGTTGGCCTCTACGCCGAGTACAAGCTCGCCAATGCCGAGAAGCTAACTCGCGCGGAGAAGCGTGACCTGAAAATTTTGGCCCGCGAAGGTAAGAAGGCACGCTCCCACCTCTTGGAGGCAAACTTGCGCCTCGTGGTCTCCCTGGCTAAGCGCTATACCGGCCGCGGCATGCCGCTACTGGATCTCATCCAGGAGGGTAACTTGGGCCTGATTCGCGCGATGGAGAAGTTTGACTACGCCAAGGGCTTCAAGTTCTCCACATACGCAACCTGGTGGATCCGCCAGGCCATTACCCGCGGCATGGCTGACCAGTCCCGGACAATTCGCCTCCCTGTACACCTAGTTGAGCAGGTTAATAAGCTTTCGCGCATCAAGCGCGAGATGTACCAATCCCTAGGCCGCGAGGCTACGAACGAGGAGCTCGCAGAGGAATCGGGAATCGAAGAGTCCAAGATCGAAATGCTGCTGCGTCAGTCCCGCGATCCTGTCTCCTTGGATATGCCGGTGGGCACCGATGAAGAGGCTCCACTGGGAGACTTCATCGAGGATGCCGAAGCAACGGACGCCGAAACCGCCGTGGTTGCTTCCATGCGCCACTCCGATATCCGCTCCGTCATTGGTTCTTTGGAGGAGCGCGAGCAGGACGTCATCCGTTTGCGCTATGGCTTGGACGATGGGGTTCCGCGCACCCTCGACCAGATTGGCCGCAAGTTCGGTCTCTCCCGCGAACGCGTTCGCCAAATTGAACGTGAGGTCATGGCCAAGCTGCGCGAAGGAAACCGCGCCGATCGCCTCCGCGAATACGCACTCTAAATCTTTTATTCGAATCCTGGCATGAGCCATCGAGCCAGCTACCTGCTAGCCCAGCTGAAACAGCATTGTGGGCTTTGGCGGTCAGCGCTCGGTGGCTTTCGTCGTTCCACAAGGTCCCGCGAGGTTGCCGTGCCCCGTCGAACCCCGCCGGAGGCACAGCGCTGCGCGCTCAATACTTTCAATGAATGCGCTATTGTTTAAGATATTCTCTTAATACATCCTTATTACCGCGTCTAAACCTATGTGGCTACGCACCGCCCACAACGCAGAAAGGTAAGCCCACGTGAGGGACCTAGTTGACACCACGGAAATGTATCTGCGCACCATCTACGAGCTCGAAGAGGAAGGCATCACTCCCCTCCGCGCGCGGATCGCAGAGCGTTTAGAGCAGTCTGGGCCGACCGTATCCCAGACCGTGGCTCGTATGGAGCGCGATGGTCTGCTCCACGTGCGCACTGATCGCAGCCTCGACCTCACCCAACAGGGCCGCGAATTGGCAACCAACGTCATGCGCAAGCACCGCCTAGCTGAACGCTTGCTCACAGACGTCCTTGGACTGGACATCGACAAGGTCCACGACGAGGCCTGCCGGTGGGAACACGTCATGAGTGAAGAGGTAGAAAAGCGCGTCGTCGCGGTATTGGAGGATTCCTCGCGCTCACCATTCGGCAACCCCATCCCAGGCTTGGCACAGTTGGGCACGACCCCGGTGGAGCTCGACTTGGGAACCCGCGCCATCGACCTCCCCACGGGACAAGAAACTGAAGCCACCATCGTGCAAATCAATGAGGTGTTGCAGGCCGACAGCTCGACCTTCGATGATCTTTATTCCTGCGGAATCCAAATCGGTTCGCAGGTGACGGTGGTCAATGAGAGCGGAACCATTACGCTGACGACGAAGTCGGGCCATACTGTCGAGCTTGTCGACGATCTCGCCCACGCCATCCGAGTTAAGGAGAAGTAAGACGATGAAGCTGTTAGTTACCGGTGGTGCCGGATATGTCGGCAGTGTGTGCGCGGCAGTCTTGGTTGAAAAAGGCCACGACGTCACCATCATCGACAACTTCTCTACCGGCAACCGCGAGGCCATCCCAGAGCAGGCACGTCTCGTTGAAGGCGACGTCGCTGATGTCGCCCGTGAGGTGTTGTCTGAAGGTGGATTCGACGGCGTGCTGCACTTTGCGGCGCGTTCCCTCGTCGGTGAATCCGTTGAAGCCCCCGCTGACTATTGGCAACATAATGTCGTAACCACGCTGACGCTCCTAAACGCCATGCGGGAATTCGAGGTCACAAACCTCGTCTTTTCCTCGACCGCTGCAACCTACGGCGAGCCAGCGCAAGTGCCAATTACGGAGTCGATGCCTACGCAGCCAACGAATCCCTACGGCGCGTCCAAGCTCGCAATTGACTACATGATCACGTCCTATGCCACTGCCTACGGCCTTGGGGCGACCTCCTTGCGCTACTTCAATGTCGCCGGAGCCTACGGCACCATTGGAGAAAACCGCGAAGTAGAAACCCACCTCATTCCCCTCGTCCTGCAGGTAGCGCTGGGGCACCGCGACAAGATTTACATCTTCGGCGATGACTACAACACCGCCGACGGCACCGCGGTCCGGGATTACATCCACATCCGAGACCTGGCAGAGGCCCACGTCCTAGCGCTGGAGAGCAACGCCGCAGGAACGCACCGCATCTACAACCTTGGCTCCGGGGATGGCTACTCCGTCAAACAGGTCATTGAGGCCTGCCGCGAAGTAACCGGTCACCCCATCCCGGCTGAGCTTGCACCTCGCCGCGCTGGGGATCCCGCAACACTCGTGGCCTCTTCGGAAAAGATCAAATCCGAGCTCGGGTGGAACCCCAGCCGCACCGATCTGACCACCATCGTGACAGACGCGTGGAACTTCACCCAGCAGCTCGGCGAGCGGGCACATTCTGCGCATCGCTAGCCGCATCCTCTGAATGCTCCTCCCCTTCCCCTATAGCGTTTTCATAGGCTTTGAGGGCGCCTGTATGAATTGAGTCCCGAATCTTTTCGTGCAGGCCATGACGGTATGCCTGGCACAGGAGTGAGCCTAGGCGGTGGCTGGGAAATTCTTCCACGACGAGCTGCAATGCAGGACCCGCGAGGATATCCCACTCCTGTTCCAGCTGCGCCAGCGCAAAGAGAGTCAGCGCGTTTGCCCGCAACTCGCCGCCGAATGTCCGCGCCGCCGCCAGAAGGAGATGCGCTCCCTTTTCGCCCGACGTCGCGCACACGTTCACGACAAGGTCGCGCGTCCACGTCGTTGACAGCCACACAGCACAGGTTGCCAGCAGCTCACTGTCCTGCTCAGCCTCCTCCACCGACGCCACCTGGTGAAGCGCCCACCGAGCATCGTCGAGCAAGTGATCCAAGAGGTCCTTTCGTTTCTTTCCCCGCACAGCTGCTACCTGCGCACGATACTGCGTCGCCGTTTCTCGCGCTTGCCGTGCCAAGGCATCGGCTTCGGCAGCATCCAGATACTGGTTCCCTGCGGCAAAGACAGCAAAGAACTCCTCCCTATTGAGCTCCGGTACAACATTGTGGTCGACGCAAGAGCGCATCGAGGGGGCGTCGGTCAGCGCCGGTATTGTCCCCTCAACCCACTTCTTCATTGGCCCGCTTCCATCCGCGTTGACGGTTCCATGAAGCAAGACATAAGCCTCATGTTTGGTGATTTCCCGGGTATGCCACGCAGCGTCGACCTCCAGCCCGTCCTCGGCGCGGTCTAGGCCATATAGCCAGTGAGCCACCTCCCTGAGCTCGGTGAGGGGACGCTTCGAAATAAGGAATGCAAACACACCTTCGCGGGCGTGCTCGGCCAGTAACGGCGAGATGTCCGCTACTGCCCCTTGGGCATCAGCAATGTCGACGCGAGCAAGCGGGCCCATGGCTGGGCCTCGCGGGGTGGTATCGATAGCCATGAAAACCACCGATTCAGTGGGATAGAAGCCTAGGAGGCCAGGGATGTTTGCGAGGAGGTGACCTGGGGTCGTTATCGGTGGAGTGCGGTCTGTATGCGTTGAGAGTGTGTTCATACCTTGTAGCCTGAACCACACTTACCTCAGTTCGCTAGAGCACTAAGACCGTCCACGGCACATCTGTGGATAACGAGTCCGGGCTAGTGCGCAGTCCACTGGAAGTAGCCCGGTTTTCCACACCCAGCAAGTGGAATCCTGGCACAACCAGCCTCCATATGGCATGCTTGAACGATCATCACTGGTTCCCTGCGGGAGCCCCGCGTGTACGGACCAGCTTCGCGTTCGCCCCGGACGCCCAGTCGCCTCTGGGAATAGGCGGTAAGCCTTAAGCGTTGCATGTCACAGAACACTGATTGAGGTCGTACGCTCGAGAACAAGCACACGGCTAGAAGGAGGAGTCACAACCATGCAGGAAGAACAGCGCCGCATGTACGAGCTGGAGTACCCCGCTCCAGTGGTCAAGGATGATTCCACTCCAGGCGCAGGCCCCACAATGATCGTTGCCATGAATGGCTACGCCGATGCAGGCCAGGCCGTTGAAGCCAGTGCTGATCACCTCAAAGCCGCGTTGGAAAACCGCCAGCTGGCCTCGTTTAATAACGACGAACTCATTGACTACCGTTCACGCCGCCCTGCCGTCACTATCGACCATGACCGCACCGTGGAGATTGAGAACACGGATTTGGGCATCAAGGTATTGCGGGATAATTCCGGCACGCCTTTCTTGCTGCTGTCCGGACCGGAACCGGACTTGCGGTGGGAGGCCTTTACGGATGCGGTAGTGAACTTGGTTGAAAAGTTCGATATCAAGAACACCATCATGCTCTACTCCGCGCCCATGCCGGTGCCACACACCCGCCCCACGGTGGTCACTGCGCACGGCAATGCCCCGGAACTCCTTAACTCTATGGTACGCATGGAATCCACCATGATGGTCCCCGGCGCAGCCGCCCTGTATATTGAGCGTGCCTTGGATAAGAAGGGCCGCCGCGTGGCCGGCTATACCGCGCATGTGCCGCATTATCTGGCGGCCTCGCCTTATCCAGCGGCCACGCTCCGTCTTCTGGATTCGGTTGCCTCAGCCGTCGACCTCAACATTCCCTTGGGTAGCTTGGAGGCAGACGTGGCTCGCGTCAACCAGCAGCTCGAGGAGCAGGTGACGGATTCTGAAGAGATCGCGGGCGTGGTCCGCCAGTTGGAAGAGCAGTACGACGCTTATATGGAGCGCTACCGTTCCCGCCATCCGCAGGCCATTATGCCGGGTGAAGAGCACATGCCTACGGGCGAGGAAATCGGGGCTGACTTCGAGGCTTTCCTTGCCGGACTCGATGACAACCCGGATATCCTCTCTGAAGACATCGACGACCGCGAGGATAACTACGGGCGCGACGAGGGCCCCGGCTCAGACATGGACGATGACGTCTAACCTCAGATAAGCTCAGCACGCCGCGGCTGTCGAGGAGTCTCGGTCTTTCACAGCCGCAGGGCGGAGACTTATGCTCTAAGGCTTTCGCCTAAGGTGGGACGGGTGAACCTTTCTCAGATGTTGCCCGATCTCGCCGAAGTCCCCGAGTCGATGGTTGATGAGGCCATCTGGGACACGTTTTTATCGTGGACCTCCGGCCGTGGAATCTCGCTGTACCCGGCGCAGGAAGAGGCCTCTTTAGCTATCCTCGCGCAGGATAACGTCATCTTGGCCACGCCTACCGGATCCGGTAAGTCCATGGTAGCCAATGCCGCCCACTTCATAGCTTTAGCGCGAGGGCAGCGCAGCTTCTACACCGCCCCTATCAAGGCCTTGGTGAGCGAGAAATTCTTCGCTCTCTGTGAGATTTTTGGCCCAGAAAACGTTGGCATGATGACCGGCGATGCCACGGTGAACGGTTCCGCGCCCATCATTGCTGCGACCGCGGAGATCGTCGCCAATATTGCACTGCGAGATGGCGCGGAAGCCGCCATCGATCAGGTGGTCATGGATGAATTCCACTATTATTCCGAGCCGGATCGCGGCTGGGCCTGGCAGGTTCCGCTGTTGGAATTGCCGAAGGCACAGTTCTTGCTCATGTCCGCGACCTTGGGCGATACGACGTGGCTGGAGAAGGACTTAACTGAGCGCACCGGACGCACGACGACGCTCGTGGCTGGGACAACCCGCCCGGTCCCGTTGGACTTCTCCTACGTCTTTTCCGCTGTCCATGAAACCATCGAGGAATTGCTCGCTGGTGGCAAGGCACCTGTCTACGTGGTCCACTTCTCCCAGCGCGAGGCCTCAGAGCGCGCGCAAGCATTGACGTCGCTGTCAAAGATCATCACCTCAGAGGAGAAGGAGTCCATTGCCGCTGAGCTCGCGGGATTCCGATTCACCACGACGTTCGGCAGGGACCTGTCTAAGCTGCTTCGTAAGGGAATTGGTGTACACCATGCCGGCATGTTGCCGAAGTATCGGCGCTTGGTGGAGCGGTTGGCCCAAAAGGGTCTGCTCAAGATCATCTGCGGTACCGACACTTTAGGTGTTGGCATCAATGTACCGATCCGCACGGTGTTGATGACGGGCCTGGCCAAGTATGACGGAACCCGTCAGCGGATCCTCAAGTCCCGCGAGTTTCACCAGATTGCCGGTCGCGCCGGCCGAGCAGGCTATGACACGGAAGGCACGGTCGTCGTAGAGGCGCCGGAGCACGAGATCGAAAACGCCAAAGCGCGGCGGCGCGTGGGCGATGACCCGGCGCGCCTAAAGAAACTGAAGAAGAAGTCCGCGCGCGATGGCGAGGTTTCGTGGTCGGAACAGACCTATGCCCGGCTTATCGACGCCGAACCGGAGCAGCTCACTTCCCAATTCCGAGTCTCCAATTCCATGCTGCTCAATGTGCTCGCCCGCCACGGCAACGGTTACGAACACCTAAAACACCTGCTGCGTACGAGCCACAACACGCGTGCGCGCCAGAACGAAGACATCTTAACGGCGCTGAGCCTGTTTCGAGGGCTTCTCAATTCAGGCGTGGTCCAAAAATCCACCAAGGGCCTCGATATCTATGGCCGCCCTTACCACGTGGTGCGGGAAATGCCGCGCGATTTTGCCTTGAATCAACCTTTGGGGCCCTTCGCGTTGGCGGCGCTCACCTTGCTGGATCCGGATTCGGACACGTATGCACTCGACGTTATCTCCGTCTTCGAGGCGGTGCTCGATGATCCTCGCCAAGTCCTGATTGCTCAGCAAAAGCAACGCCGTGGCGAGGAGATCGCGGCGCTCAAAGCAGACGGGGTGGACTACACCGAACGCATGGCCATCGTGGAAGACATCACGTGGCCGAAGCCACTCGAAGAGCTCTTGGAGCAGGCCTACGACACTTTTTGCGAAACCAATCCTTGGGCCAAGGAATTTGAGCTGCGTCCTAAGTCCGTGGTTCGCGACATGCTAGAGAGCGCCATGACCTTCTCCGACCTTGTCGCCACCTACGGACTCGCCCGCTCTGAAGGCGTCATCCTGCGCTACCTCACTGATGCTTGGCGCACGCTCAAACAGTCGATCCCTGCCGAGTTCCTTACCGAGGAGCTCGAGGACATCATCGTCTGGCTCGGAGAGCTTATCCGCCAGGTTGATTCTTCGCTCGTCGACGAGTGGGCTGAAATGGCCGGCGAGGACTCCCCCATTTCCCAGGCGGATTTGGACCGCGAATTGGCCTTCGGCGTTGAGGATCCCACTGCCTTGACAGCCAATCAGCGTGCCTTTGGCATCATGGTGCGCAACTACTTCTTCCGGCTCGCGCAGCTCTTTGCCTTGGAGAAGGAAGATCGCTTGGCAGATTTGTTGGATTATTTGGAGGAGATCCCCGACTTTGGCCAAGCTCTCGATGACTACTTCGATGACTACGATGACATCGATACTGGGCCAGCAGCACGGGGCCCGGAGTACTTTGTCCTGGACAAGGGCGCCAAGGGCTCAGGGGCTCGTAGCGTCGGGGGTTCACGATCGTGGACCGTCCGGCAGATCCTCAAGGACCCAGAGGGGGACAACTCCTACCACATCGTTGGCACTGTCGATTTGGATGCCTCCGATGAGGCTGGTGAAGTCCGGCTGTCCGAACTACGCGTGGAATACTAGGGAATTTAAATACGCCCTTTCTTTGTTATTATTCTCCGTCAACCGCATATTATGCGTATGATTGGGGAATGAGTACGCCACAGCAGATAGACGAACGCCAGCTTTCCCCCATCCCCCACGCCAGCGCCGCGCCCGCGGCCGAGCATCTCACCCTCGGATCCTTCACCATGAAGGTTCTCAACGGCATCTCGATCGCCGTCGTCGTGTCGCTCGTCCCGCAGGCCTTGCTCGGCGAGTTGGCCAAGGCGCTGCTCCCCTTCTGGTCCGGCGCGTCCACAGTAATAGCGCTGACGGGTCTAGCCGCCAGCCTTTTACCTGTGATGATTGGTGTCCTCGTAGGCATCGAATTCAAGATGACGCCGATTCAGACCGCAGCCGTGGGCATTGCTTCTTTCTGCGGCTCCGGGGTGGCCACCGTCAATCCCGAAGGCGGCTTCTTCCTCAAAGGCACCGGGCTCGTCATCAACTCTGGATTAACCGCAGCCATGGCAGTTGGTTTGCTCCTCTTCATCGGCGATAGGCTCAAGAACTACTCCATCTTGCTGCTGTCCACCATTGTGACGCTCGTTGCGGGCAGCATCGGGTGGGTTATCACCTTCCCCATCGTCAAGGTCTTTACGCTGTGGCTTGGTGACCTCGTGAACGGTGCGACAACTTTGCAGCCGGTCCTCATGGGTGTAGTCCTCGCTGTTCTTTTTGCAGTCATGATCGTCTCCCCAGTCTCCACCGTCGGCATTGCTACCGCCATCTTTATCGACGGCATCGCCTCTGGCACCGCCAACCTCGGAGCCGTTGCTGCGGGGTTCACGCTCCTCGTTGCCGGCTGGCGCGTCAACGGCTTCGCCACCTCCATCCTGCATGTTCTGGGCTCTCCCAAAGTGCAGATGGCCAACATGTTGTCCAAGCCTGTCACCTTCCTTCCCGTTATTTGCTCCGCCGCAATCCTGGGCGGCATTGGTGGCGCTCTAGGGATCTCGGGCACACCAATCTCCGCCGGTTTCGGAATTTCCGGACTCATGGGCCCGCTGGCGGCTCTCAATTACGAAGGGTGGGGATGGAGCGCCGGCAACGTGATGATCATTACCTTCGTTTATGTCGTACTTCCCCTCGCCCTTGCGCTGCTCTTTTGCTGGCTCTTTGAAAAGGTTCTGCACTTAACCAAATCTGAATACTTTTCCCTCGATTTCAAGTAGCGACATGGGGAGTACAGTGGGCGCCACTATGACTAACCCAAAATCCCCAGCCACCAGCATCCACCTTGCCGGCGTTCGTTTTGAGACGCATGAGGACTCAGTCACTGTGCATTGGCTCCTCGGAGGCATGCCCCACCACCGTGACGTCGTCTTTAAGCTGCACACCCTCGACCTTCAGCTCATCGCCCACTTCGAGCAAGCCAACCTCAGCTCGATGGAGATCGCTTCATACGGAGAAGACACGAGGGACGCCCACCGTCCAGTTGATTATCAATACAACTACTCCCCCGAGGCACTCGCAATCACGCTGCCCACCGCCCACTTTAATCTAAAAGAGGAAGTCTTCACGATGGGCCTGTCAGTGGACGGCATCCCCTGCGGTGAGTGGACGGGAACGATTACCTAAGCCTTCACTCCCTACACACAGCGAAGCCTATACACGCTTTACAGGACTCTGACCAGCGACGATACTGGAGTAAGAGCAGTTCTCTAGGATTCAAGGAGCTGGAAATGGCACACCATGCCAATGAGCCCCATGGCGATTCACACAACGCGCGGTTAAATGGCCCTTCCGGTTTTAGAGTGCGTTGATTTT
>NZ_KV806791.1:0-61396 GCF_001811845.1 Corynebacterium sp. HMSC062E11 | reverse complement strand
CCGGAAAACAACACGTTTTGTCGTTTAGGCCCCTTAAGCCCCCTAAAGCGGGTCAAGGAGCCAACGCAAAAGGCGCCCAGCGTTTCCGCCGAGCGCCTTCCACTTATGCTGTGGAGCATAGGAGAATCGAACTCCTGACCTTCTGCTTGCAAAGCAGATGCTCTACCAATTGAGCTAATGCCCCATTGTTCCGTGGTGGGCCTAGCTGGAATCGAACCAGCGACCTCATCGTTATCAGCGATGCGCTCTAACCGACTGAGCTATAGGCCCTTGACCGGAACGAGTAGTTACTCTACATAGGACCGGCGATCTATTACAAATCGCCTGGTCATATGTAGTTTTTCTCGGTGATATTCGCTAGTTATGCGGTTCGTCTTGGAGGCGAATCTTGAATCCACCGAAGACGTCCACGATGGCGTTGTAGATCACCGCCAGAAGCGGCGCCAGGATGGTCATCAGCACAGCGATGATGGCACCAAACAGTGCGGCCGCGGAGACGACCAACCCGAAGGAGACCTCAAAGCCGCCGCCAACACCGCCGACGAGGCTATTGAAGGAATCCCAGATGCCCGCCTGGTCAAGGCCGAGATACAACAGGCACACGGCGATGATCCAGGCGACGAGGCCGACGAGGGACATGGCCAAGCCAACGCGGAACGCCGACATGGGCGAAATCCGGGCTAGGTGAAGCTCTCGTCCAATCATGGGTTACTCCTCGTCCTTATCGGCATCCTTGCTTTCAGCTTCGTCCTGCTTGGAGTCTTCCCCAAGCTTGAGGTGCTCAGGCTTGACGTCCTCCACGGACTTCTCACCCTTGGCCACTGCCTGGGCATTCTCCTCGCCGTCGTCCTCAACGTTGCGGTCGATGGCCAGCAGTTCGACGTCGTCAGCCAGGTTAACCAAACGCACGCCCATGGTGGCGCGGGAGCTCGGGCGAATCTGGTTGACCTCGGTGCGGACAACACCGCCAGCGGAGGTAATGGCGAAGATCTCGTCGTCCTCGTCCACGGAGATTGCCGCAATGAGCTTGCCGCGCTTCGGGGTGTACTTGAAGGTCATCACGCCCAGGCCGCCGCGGCCCTGCGGGGTGTACTCCTCGATGGCCGTTCGCTTGCCGTAGCCGCCGGAGGTGGCAACCAGGAGGAACTGACCGTCGTTAACCACAGACATGGACAGCAGCTGGTCATCGCCGCGGAAGCGCATACCCTTCACGCCGGCGGTAGCACGGCCCATCGGGCGAAGCTGGTCGTCGTCGGCAGTAAAGCGGATGGCCTGGCCCTGCTCAGAGGTGAGCAGGATGTCATCGCCCTCGTTGACCAGCTGGGCACCGATCAGCGCATCGCCCTCGTTGAGGTTGATGGCGATGAGCCCAGCGGAGCGTGCGGATTCGTAGTCGGTGAGGCGGGACTTCTTCACGCGGCCCTGCTGGGTAGCAAGGACGAGGTAAGGAGCGTCCTCATAGGACTGAATCTGGATGACCTGGGCGATCTTCTCCTCCGGCTGGAACTCCAGCAGGTTGGCCACGTGCTGGCCGCGGGCGGTGCGGCCTGCCTCCGGAAGCTCGTAGGCCTTGAGGCGGTAGACGCGGCCGAAGTTGGTGAAGAACAGGATCCAGTCGTGCGTGGAGCAGACGAAGAAGTTCTTGACAATATCGTCCTGCTTGAGCTCCGCGCCGCGCACGCCCTTACCACCGCGCTTCTGTGCCTTGTAGGCATCCACCTTGGTGCGCTTGGCGTAACCGGTAGCGGTGATGGTGACAACGACATTCTCGCGGGCAATGAGGTCTTCATCGGACACGTCACCGGAAGCGGCGACGATCTGGGTACGGCGCTCATCGCCGTACTTTTCGACGATCTCCTCCAGCTCATCGTGGACGATCTGACGCTGGCGCTCCTCGCGGGCCAGGATGTCCTTGAGGTCCGCGATGATCTCCTCGATCTCCG
This sequence comes from Corynebacterium sp. HMSC062E11, assembly GCF_001811845.1. NCBI lineage: Bacteria > Bacillati > Actinomycetota > Actinomycetes > Mycobacteriales > Corynebacteriaceae > Corynebacterium > Corynebacterium sp. HMSC062E11. The sequence continues at coordinate 59,453 of NZ_KV806791.1, read as the reverse complement.
CCAACTCATCAATGATCTTTTGACGTTCCAGGGCAGCCAGGCGGCGCAGACGCATCGCCAGGATGGCGTCTGCCTGGATCTCGTCGACGCCGAGAAGCTGCATCAGGCCCTCGCGTGCCTCCTCCACCGTCGGAGAACGGCGAATGAGGGCGATGACCTCATCGAGCATATCGAGCGCCTTAACCAAGCCGCGCAAGATGTGGGCGCGCTTCTCGGCCTCATCCAGGCGGAACTGGGTACGGCGGACGATGACCTCAATCTGGTGGGCCACGTAGTAGCCCAGCATCTGATCGAGACGCAGGGTGCGCGGCACGCCATCAACGATGGAGAGCATGTTGGCACCGAAGGAGGTCTGCAGCTGGGAGTGCTTGTACAGGTTATTGAGCACCACGCGAGCCACGGCGTCACGCTTCAGGGTGACCACGATGCGCATACCCACGCGGTCAGAGGACTCGTCCTCGATCTTGGCAATACCGGCAATCTTGCCGTTGACCACGGACTCCGCGATGTTGGAGATCATGTTATCCGGGTTGACCTGGTAGGGCAGCTCAGTGATCACGATGGTCTGGCGGTTGCCCACCTCCTCAATGGAGGTCACGCCACGCATGCGGATGGAGCCGCGGCCGGTGGTGTAGGCATCCTTGATGCCTTGGTCGCCCACAATGAGGCCCGCAGTCGGGAAATCTGGGCCCTTGACGCGTTCCATGCACGCAGCCAAGGCTTCTTCCTCAGAAGCATTCGGGTTATCCAGCAGCCAGTAAATAGCCTCCGCCAACTCGTTGAGGTTGTGCGGCGGGATATTGGTGGCCATACCGACGGCGATACCGCCGGAGCCGTTCATCAGCAGGTTCGGAACGCGGGAGGGCAGGATAGTCGGCTCCTGCGTCTTGCCATCGTAGTTCGGCGCAAAGTCGACGGTGTTTTCGCGGATATCACGCACCATCTCCATCGCCAGCGGCGTCATACGGCACTCGGTATAACGCATAGCTGCCGGGCCGTCATTACCGCGGGAGCCGAAGTTACCCTGGCCATCGACCAGCGGGTAGCGCATGTTCCACGGCTGGGCTAGGCGCACGAGGGTGTCGTAGATAGCGGAGTCACCGTGCGGGTGGAACTGGCCCATCGTGTCCGAGACCGGGCGGGCGGACTTTACGTAGCCGCGATCCGGTCGGTAGCCGGAGTCATACATGGCGTAGAGGATGCGGCGGTGGACAGGCTTAAGACCGTCACGCACCTCTGGCAGGGCGCGGCCGACAATGACGGACATGGCGTAGTCGATGTAGCTCGACTCCATCTCCTCATTGATGTCAATTGGTTGGATGCGATCGAAAAGATCACCGTTATTGTCGCTCATAACGCCCTATCCTACCTTCTAGGGCCGTATAAGGCCGTTTGTGGCACAGCTGTGGTATCACGATGATACCATGTCCTCTATGGCTATGACGCTGCGCCTGACCCCGGACCAAGACCATGCGCTGACCTTGTTGGCTTCCGCGCAAGGAACCTCCAAGCACGAGGCGGTGGTCCGCGCCGTTGTTGCGGCGGCCGCGCGAACCCTCACCGATGCCGCCGTACAGGAGACAGCGCGCCGGCTGCTGCCTGGGCGTTCAGAATTAGAAGCGGAGATCCGCCAGGCCCGAGGCGCACGCCGGTGAACGTAGAACAACTGCTCCTCGTCGCCCGTGAGTTTTGCCGGGCCCATCGGGTACGGATTAGTAATTTCGCCGCGCTAGCCGCTGCGGCCGCCGCGAGCACGGCCACCATTGAGGGAATTGCCGTTCATGGCAACCGCGATGCGGCGGCGGAATCACTGGAGACAGTCTTGCGTTCTGTCCCCGCGCTCAGCGGAAAGAATGAAGAATTCGCGCGATTTTGCGCCGAGGTCTATCTTTCTGTTGCAGAAGTTATGTAAGTTAAACATGATAAAGAAGTCTCTATTCCCTTGTAGGAAGGAATCCCCCTATGCCCTCGAAGTCTTTGAAGAAGTTCCTCGCCGCCGGTGTCGTGGCTACCACCCTCGCCACCGCAGCAACGCCAGCTGCGAGCGCTAAGACCGCCGACAATGACTGGCAGAACAACCTCAACCCCGACTTCGAGCAGGGCGAAGGCGGCTCCTCCCTGACCGGTTCCACGCCGATCGACATGACGCTCATCATTGGCGGTAGCATCGCCGCCGCAGCGGCACTGCTCAAACTAGTGGTGGATAACGTCCCAGCACTGCGCGCCCAAGCAGATGAGTTTGCCGCCCAGATCGGGATGGCCGGGTCCTCCGGTTCTTCTGAGAACAGCCGCCTCTACGAAGGTGGCCTCGACTTCGACCTCGAGCGCCTGGCCCGCACCAACGGCTTCCCGGAGATTGCTGACCAGCTCGCCGCACTCAAGGCAGGCTCCACCGCACCGGCACAGTAAGCTCGCCTGTATGACAAACCTCACCCAGCTTCTCCAATCCCCTACCCGCAACGCCGTAGTGGCGGACTTGGCCACGGCCGCCGATGACACCGTCTCTTCGCTCTCCGGCATTTCCGGAATGGCCTTCAAAGGCGCTTTAGGCGCTGCCAAGAAGGCAGATTCTAAGGTCTTGTCCAAGGGAATCAACCACATGCTTCCGGAACTACTCAATAGCCTGGATTCCTACTGGAAGGAATTCGAAGGCTCTGAGCAGTCCGACTTCGGCACCTACCTGGAAGGGCGCAGCGCTGAGATTACCGCCGCCATCATGGCAACCGCGGACAAGGCCGCGGAGAATGTGAACGCGCCTGGCATCGCCCGCACCTACAAGTCACTGCGCGGCAAGGCCTCCTCGATCCTGGAGCCCAACGTCGCGACCATCGGCCGCGTTCTGCAGCGCCATATGGGTACTGTTTAAACGCCTGCTTGGCGACGAAATAAGACCAGCACCTCATATCAGGTGCTGGTCTTTGCGGGTTTTGGGCTAGCGTTTAGACGTCGAGGAAGCGTACGTCCTTCGCGCGGCGGGTAATGAAGGAGCGGCGAGCAGACACGTCATCACCCATGAGGATGGAGAAGAGCTCGTCGGCGCGCTGGGCGTCCTCCAGATCCACACGGCGAAGCACGCGGGTGGTCGGATCCAGGGTGGTCTCCCACAACTCGGAGGCGTTCATCTCACCCAGACCCTTGTAGCGCTGAATGCCGTCATCCTTGTTGATCTTGCGTCCCTGCTCCAAGCCCTCAGCAAGCAGCTTGTCGCGCTCGGCGTCAGAGAAGGCATAGCCCGGCTGGCCCTTGCCCCACTTCAGCTTGTACAGCGGCGGGTTAGCCAGGAAGACGTGGCCATCCTCAACCAGCTGCGGCATGAAACGGAAGAGCAGGGTCAGCAGCAGCGTAGCGATGTGCTGGCCGTCCACGTCAGCATCGGCCATGAGCACGATCTTGTCATAGCGCAGCTTGGAAATGTCGAATTCTTCGTGGATGCCGGTGCCCAGGGCCGTGATGATGGCCTGAACCTCAGCGTTCTTGAGCACCTTGTCCATGCGGGCCTTTTCCACGTTGAGGATCTTGCCGCGCAGCGGCAGGATGGCCTGGAACATGGAATCGCGGCCGCCCTTGGCGGAACCACCTGCGGAGTCACCCTCCACGATGTAGAGCTCAGAAAGCTTCGAGTCCTTGGAACGGCAATCCGCCAACTTACCCGGAAGGCCACCGAGGTCACCGGCGGACTTACGGCGTACCAATTCGCGCGCCTTTCGCGCCGCCACGCGGGCGTGCGCAGAGGACACGGCCTTGTTGATGATGACCTTGGCCTCAGCCGGGTTGGCATCGAACCAATCGTTGAGGTGCTCGTTAACGGAACGCTGGACAAATCCTCGAATCTCCGAGTTACCCAGCTTCGTCTTGGTCTGGCCTTCGAACTGCGGATCCCCAACCTTGACGGAAATGACGGCGGCAAGGCCTTCGCGGCAATCTTCGCCGGAAAGGTTGCCATCCTTTTCCTTGAGGAGCTTGTGCTCCTTGGCATAGCGGTTCATCAGGGAGGTCAGCGCCGCGCGGAAGCCTTCCTCGTGCGTTCCGCCTTCGTGAGTATTAATGGTGTTGGCGAAGGTGTGGACGGACTGCTTGTAGCCCTGGTTCCACTGCAGCGCGATTTCCACCTCATGGTCCTCACCCTTAACGTCGAAGGCAACGATGGTGGGGTGGATGGCGGTCTTGTTCTTGTTGAGGTGCTCAACATAGTCCTGCAGACCGTTTGGGTAGTGGTAGGTGACTTCCTTCTTCTTTTTCTTGGACGCCTGGTCTTCGTCACCGTCGGCAGCCTCAGTGGACTCCCCCTTCTCATCCAGGCTGCTCAGGCTCACTGGGGCATCGCCAGCCTCGGCGATCTCCTCTAGTTCGGCCTGCTCCTTAGAGATGGCGCGCTCATCGCGCAGCACGATGGTCAGGCCCTTGTTCAGGAAGGCCATCTCCTGCAGGCGGCGAGCGATCGTGTCGTAATTAAACTCGACGGTCTCAAAGATCTCCGGGTCCGGCCAGAAGCGGATGGTGGTTCCGGTACCGCGAGCATTATCGCCTTCCACGAGTTCATCCGGGATGGCATTGTTGAAGTTCTGGTACCAGTGCTTGCCGTCGCGCTTGATATCTGCCTCGACGCGGGTGGACAAAGCATTGACCACGGAGATACCCACGCCGTGGAGGCCGCCGGAAACGGCATAGGATTCGGAGTCGAACTTACCGCCGGCATGCAGCTGGGTCATGACCACCTGGACGGTGGGAACGCCAGAGGCGTGCATCTCCACCGGGATACCACGGCCGTTATCGATAACTTCGATGCCGCCGTCTTCGCGGAGGGTGACGATGACCTTGTCGGCAAAGCCCGCCATCGCCTCATCGACGGAGTTGTCAACGATCTCCCAGATCAGGTGGTGCAGGCCACGGGCACCAGTGGAACCGATGTACATGCCGGGGCGCTTACGGACGGCTTCGAGGCCCTCCAGAATTGTGATTGACCCCGCATCATATGCGTGTTGTTCAGCCACGGATTCGTGTTCTCCTTTTGGCTAGAGCTAAATCTAAGACTCTAGCCATTCTACACTGTGTCCCCCCACGCAAGGGCACTGCACGCCCGTGAGAGCCCCAAATTTGCGTGAATTTCGCGGTCACCCAAAATCAGCCGTACGTATCTTGCGAACCTTGCGGCTTGACCCATTGGCGGCCCTCATAGTTGCGGTGCTGCTTGGGGCCCTGAATGTGCAGCTTAACCACCACGTCCGGGCCGAGGCGATCTGCAATCTTCTGCAAAATGGGGCGCTGCAGGTAGCGCAACTCGGTGGCCCAGCTGGAAGAATCACACGCCACGTAGACAACCTGCTCTTTGATGGTGAGCGGTTGCGTGTGCGCGGCGATGCGCTCGCCGACGAGGTTTTCCCAATTACCCATGACCCAACCATGAGCCAATTCGTGTTCCCAGCCGCGTTTGCCAATCTCTCGTTGAATCTGTGCGCCGAGGCTAGGGATCTCGAGGCTGCGGCGCCGGCGGCGGCCATCGGGTCCGCTGGGCCGGCCACGCCGATACGGCGTTGGCTGTTGCTCCGAAGGAGTCGGCGTCAGGTTCATCTTGGGAGCCGGCTTGTTTAGCTTCGGCGGATTCTTGGAATTACTTCGCGTGCGCTCGAAGAGCGCCTTGACCGGATCGAAGTCCTGCTCAGTCATCCTCGTCACCGCCCGCCGTATACGGAGTGATCTCGGAGATTCGGCCCTCGTCGGTGTCGCGCACTGTGACCGTAAAGCGTTCAATGGGCTGCAAATTTCCAGGCAAATCCTCATCCACCGCCGCAGTAATGAGCACCTGCTCCGCACCCGCGGCGAGGTGAACGAGCTTTTCGCGCCTTTTCGCATCGAGCTCGGCGAAGACATCATCAAGGATGAGAATCGGATCAGTGCCGTCTTGGCGCAGCAGGTTGAACTCCGCCAGCCGCAAGGAGATGGCATAGGACCAGGTCTCGCCGTGGCTGGCAAAGCCCTTGGCGGGGCTCGTGCCAAGGTTGAGCACCAGATCGTCGCGGTGCGGGCCAACGAGCGAGATGCCGCGTTCGATCTCTCGTTGACGCTTCGTGGCAAGCTCGGTGAGCATCATGGCCTCGATAACCTCGCGGTCTGAGATGTCCACGGTGGATTTGTAGTCAATGGCGGCCGGTCGCGACTCCGGGGCGAGCCCGGCATAAGCGGCGGGAATGTGCTCGCGGAGTTCGTCGACAAGCGCTAGGCGTGCCTGAATCACCTGCGCGCCGAGGGAAGACAGCTGCGTATCCCACACGTCGAGAGTGGCCAGCGCCGAGGCACCGTCACTGTCGCTGTAGCCCCGGCGCAAGCTTGGCGACGCCGACTTCAACAAGGCATTGCGCTGCTTCAGGACCTTGTCATAATCAGCTTTCACTCCCGCCAGGCGTGGCGTGCGGGAGGCAATGATGTCATCCAAATACTGGCGGCGTGCTGCAGGTTCGCCGCGCACGAGGGACAAATCCTCCGGGGAAAACAACACGGTTTTCACCACGCCAAGTAACTCGCGCGGGGACTTCAGGCGCGTGCGGTTGATCTGCGCCTGGTTGGCCGCGTGGGGTTTGATGAGCAAGTGCGCGGTGAGCTCTCTGCCCTGGTTCACCGCGGTGGCGGAGATGCGGGCATTGTGCGCGCCGTGGCGCACGAGGGGGGCATCGTGGGCCACACGGTGCGAAGAAAGATGCGCGGTATACCCGATGGCCTCGACGATATTGGTCTTTCCGAAACCGTTGCGGCCGACAAACAGGGTGATCCCCGGCTTGAGGTTGAGGGTGAGCTCGGGCCAGGAGCGGAAGTCCCTGACATCGAGATCGCGAATATACATATGGCCTAGCCTGGCAAGCGCACCGGCATCAAGAGGTAAGTGAAGTCAGTCTCCGGGGTAGGAAAAGAGCCGTCTTCGTTGGCCGCCGGCAGCTCTTCCGGCTCCGGAATCATGATTGCCGGGCGCGAAGGTTCGGTAAATCCAAAGACCACGCGGTCCGTGTGGACCACGGCCAAACCATCCTTAAGGTAGGACGGGTTGAAGGCGATGACGAAGTCCTCACGGCCGTTGAAAGCACAAGGCAAGGACTCGCTGGCGCGGCCGGAATCAGCACCGGCTGCCAAGGTCACCTCGCCCTCGCGGAATTCCATGCGGATCTGCGCATTGCGATCCGTCAACAACGAGACGCGGCGAATGGCTTCCTGGAGCGGAGCAACCTCAATGCTGGCCATAGCGCTGTGGGTCTTGGGCAGCAAGGGTGCAACGTTGGGGAAATCCGCGTCCAGCATGCGGGTGGTGGTCTCGCGGTTATCCGCATGCAGGCCGAACAGGCCTTCCGCAGCGATGTTCTCACCAGTGCCCACGGCGATTTCAACCGGGATGTTGAGGTGCGTGTCCAAGGAACGGCCGGTCTCCTGCAACGTCTTGGCCGGGACGAGGAGCTTGGCCTGGACGTCAGGAGATACCGGCTCCCACTCGAAGGTGCGCATGGCCAGGCGGAAGCGGTCCGTTGCCGTCATTTCCACGTGAGAACCATTGATGTCAATGTGCACGCCGGTGAGCATCGGCAGCGTGTCATCCTTGCCGGCCGCGGCAACGACCTGGCTGATGGCTTCGACGAAGAGCTGCGGGTTAATGGTGCCGGTGACCTCCGGCAGGACAGGGAGTTGGGGGTAATCATCCAGCGGGATGAGCGGCAGCTCGAAGCGCGAAGAACCACAGGTCAACAGAACCTTGTTATCCTCCTGCGTCATCTCGATTTCCTTGTTGGGCAAGGAAGCAACGATGTCAGAGAGCAACTTACCGGCCACTGCGATGCGTCCCGGCTCATCCACCATGCCGGCGATGCGCACGCGGGTGGAAACCTCGTAGTCGAAGCCGGTGAATTCCAAACCATTGTCATCCGCGGTGATCAGCATGGCGCGCAGTACTGGTTGGGTGACCTTCGAAGGAAGGCTGCGCGCGACCCACGCTACGGCGTTAGCGAGATCATCTTTGGCAACGCGAAATGACACGGACTGCTCCATGATGGTGAGACGCTCCTCTAGTTGCGGATGGAAGATTCTTGCAAGCTCACTCCAACTTACAGGATCGGTGCCGAAGCACAGGATTTTGTCATTCACCTTCCGTGCTTTGCGATTCAAGCGCGCGACCGTGCAGGGCGCCGACGAATCACACACATCCTTTTTCTTCTTGGTTAGGGAGAAAACAAAATAGAAGTAGTAATAAGCGCTGTGGGATCTGTGGACAACCCGCTAAAAGCCAAGCTCTTCACGGTGAAACGATCTGTGAGTCAGGGTGTGGGATCACTGTGATCAAATGACAAGAAATGTGAGTAACTGGGTCGGGGTCAAAGTTATCCACAATTCATCCCCAGATCTGTCTGCGCTGATCACAGAGTTAATCACAAGGGCGATGACCCTTCTGATCTGCTGTGGAAGAAGAAAACGTGATAAGGATCTACAAATTACAACAATGAAATTACACAGCTGTGAATAACGGTGTGGATAACTTTTGGGTGGATAGCAAAGACGCCCCTACCCACGCCCGCGGGGAGGAAATTGCGGGAGGTGGGCAGGGGCGTCGCCAAGCGCTGCGTGGTGCTAGCGCTGGTTGTGGTTCTTCACGCGTTGGGTTAGGGCCTGGATCTCGTCGTACGTGTTGCGGTTCTCAGTCATCTCCTTACGGATCTTGCGGTCCGCATAGATGACGGTGGTGTGGTCCTTGCCGCCGAATTGATCACCAATCTTCGGCAGGGAAAGCTCTGTGAGCTCGCGGCACAGATACATGGCCAGCTGGCGGGCGTGGGCGACGGCGCGCTTCTTACCAGAACCGCGCAGGGTATCCACGTCGATGTCGAAGTAATCCGCTGTGACCTCGATGATGGCCGCCGCGGTGATCTGGCGATCCGCAGAGTCCGGGGCTAGATCATGCAGGGCAATCTCCGCCATCTCCAAACTGATCGGTTCATTGACCAGGGAAGAATACGCAGAAACACGGATGAGCGCGCCCTCCAGCTCGCGGATCGAGGATTCGAAGCGAGAGGCGATGAGCTCGAGGACCGAGCGATCGACGTCGGTGCCGTCCGCGGAGGCCTTCTTCATGAGGATGGCGATGCGCGTTTCCAGGTCTGGCGGCTGAATATCCGTAATCAGTCCTCCCTCGAAGCGTGTGCGCAGGCGATCCTCCAGCGTGGTCAGCTGTTTCGGAGGGCGATCGGAGGACAAAATGATCTGTTTATTGGCCTGGTGCAGCGCATTGAAGGTGTGGAAGAACTCCTCCTGCGTGGACTCCTTGCCCTCTAGAAACTGGATGTCATCGACCATGAGGATGTCCAGGTTGCGGTAGCGGCGCTTGAAGGATTCCTGGCGGTCATCACGCAGGGAATTGATGTAGTCGTTGGTAAATTCCTCCGAGGAGACGTACTTCACGCGCAGGCCCGGATGCAGGACCTGGGCGTAATTACCGGCCGCGTGCAGCAGGTGGGTTTTGCCCAAGCCGGAGCCGCCCCAAATGAAGAGAGGGTTATAGGCGCGGGCGGGGTTTTCGGCCACGGCCACGGCGGCGCCGTTGGCAAAACGGTTGGAGGACCCGATGACGAAGTTTTCAAAAGTGTGCTTCGGGTTGAGGGACTTTTCGCGGTTCGGGTTGTGCGCCGGTTCCTCGCGCGGGATGCGCGGCCCGGTTGCCTCGGGGTAGCCGTTCGGAACGCCGCTCTGCTGATCGCTGTAGTGCTGTGCCAACTCATCCAAGCTAGCCGGAGAATGCGCGGTGTCCCAGGAGCGCGGTTGATGGTGGCTTGGCGTCTCTGGCTGGGCAGATGGAGTGGGCGGCATGGGCTGCTGGAAACCCTGTGCCTGGTGCCCCATGCCGTGCTCGGGCGCCTCGGTTTGGATGGGGCGCTGGGGTGCGGGCGCTTCTGGCGCTTCTTCGTGAGCCGGCTGCGGCGGCGCCGCAATGGTCACGGCCAAAGAACAAGGGCGCCCCATATGCTGCGACAAGGTGCGGGTGATGTACTCCCCCAGCTCGGCCTCGATGACATTCTTGGCGTTCTCGTGCGGGGCGGCGATCAGCGCGTAGCCATCACCGATCATGATGGGTTCTACAAGTTGAAGATTGAGGCGCTGGCTATGGGAGAAATTGGGTACGTCCGAACTTGGTTGTTCGGACTGAGCCAGTAAATCACTGACCACAGCTTTCCAGCTGGCCCGGAGGGCTGCTTGCGGATCAGACAAAACGCCTACCTTCTGTGTAGTCACAGTTCACGCGGTGTCATCGGCCGGGGCCGGCCACACCTACTCGGTTCCCTGAAGAAGAGGCTTTGGGAGCTGAGTATTTACTGCGTGACTGTGGGTTGGGGATCGGGGATGGACGGATGGATGAGGAGAGATACAGGATGAGAAATCACATGAAGTTGTAATTTCCACCGAAGATTCCACACGATGTTTTGGTGTGTAACCTCGGAATCCACAAAGTTATCCACAAGTGTGGATAGGTGGTTTATCCACAGCCTATCTCATAGCTGTGGATAACTGTACATCGGCTCCTCAATGCAGTTAACCTGCATAAACAGCAAAAGTCTCAAGTCTTCATTGAGAGTTATCCACACCCTGTGGGTGACTGTGGAATTCGATTCCTCAGTTGTACCGCGTTATGGGGGCGCTGTCTAACGCACTTTTATGCGCGCTCGGCACGGTGGCGCCAAGCGCGGCGCAAGAACGGCGAGAGGGGGCACTTGTCGCGCAGCATGTGGGCAAAAAGTGGCGTTCTAGCTGCGGATAAAAACATCTTTGTAATTTCGGGGACACCCAGTGTGTCGATTTGTTTCGCGCACTATCTGTCACGTAACCTGTGATGGTCTATCGCAACAGTGCATGGTGCACATGTTGCATGTGGGAATGCCTCGCCACGCCTCACGGCGCTTCACGTGCGAAGCCACATCCCCACGTACACCATTCATCAGTGGATGTTTATGCCCACCGCCCTCACCGGCGTGTGGCTGTGCCATCCACCAACAACTTCAAGGAGTTAATCGTGGCAAAGGGTAAGCGTACCTTCCAGCCGAACAACCGTCGTCGCGCTCGTAAGCACGGCTTCCGTACCCGCATGAGCACCCGCGCCGGCCGCGCCATCGTCGCCGCTCGTCGCAAGAAGGGTCGCGCTAAGCTCACCGCTTAATTCATGCTTCCAGCCCAGCACAAGCTCACGTCCCCGAGGCAATTTCGGAGGACCATCAAGGGCGGGCGCCGGGCGGGCACGCGCACTGTCGTCGTGCATTTGCGCTTTAACGACGGTGAAGACGACATCGCGGCCACTGGGCCGCGGTTCGGCCTCATCGTGTCGAAGGCCGTCGGGAATGCCGTGGTTCGCCACCGCACCTCCCGGCGGCTTCGTCATGTGTGCATGTCCCTCATGCGCGATGGCGTCAACGGGACAGTATTGCCCGCCAATGTTGACATTGTTATCCGCGCCTTGCCCGCTAGCGGTAGTGCCACCAGTGAGCGCCTTGAGCGTGATATCCGCAAAGCACTAAGCACATGGGATATCTGAACTCTCAAGGAGAGGAGATTCCTGAAGCCCGCGGGTTCGGGAGAATCCTAGTTCACGGGGTGCGCTTCTACCAAAAGCACTTGTCAGGCCTTAAGATGGTCTCCACCTGTCGTTTTGAACCGACGTGCAGTGCCTATGCTCTCGAAGCCATCTCCATCCATGGAGCCTTCAAGGGGACGGGCATGGCCCTCGCCAGGTTATGCAAGTGCGGTCCCTGGCACCCGGGCGGGTTTGATCCGGTACCGACCAAACAACAACTGAGGTAAACAACTCTCGTGCTTAATTTCATTTATTGGCCAATTTCAGCCGTCCTGTGGTTCTGGCATTGGCTCTTGAGCTTCGTCCTTGATTCCGCATGGGGCGGAACCTGGATCATCGCCATCGTTCTTCTGACATGGACGCTCAAGGCCATCATGGTCAAGCCGACCATCACGCAGCTGCGCTCTTCACGCAAGATGCAGGAGATCCAGCCGCAAATTCAGGAACTGCGCACCAAGTACGCCAATGACCAGACCAAGGCTGCCCAAGAGATGCAGCGCATCTACAAGGAAGCCGGCGTTCGTCCGGTGGCGGGCTGTCTGCCGATGTTCGCGCAGATCCCCATGTTCATTGGTCTGTTCCACGTGCTGCGTTCCTTCGACCGCACCGTTGCCGTCGCCGGTGGCGTGGGCCACCCGGCGGGTGAAGCAATGTCGGAGGAGATGAACGCCTCCATTGCGAACTACATCTTCGAACCTGAGCTGGTGAAGCAGTTCGTAGACGCCAAGATCTTCGGTGTCCCGCTCGTGGCCAACCTGAGCCTCAACTCCGGTCTGGAGATTGTTAAGGAAACCACCACCGCACAGGCGGCCTTCATCATCGTGCCGCTCATCGCCATCATTGCGACGCTGACCCACTTCAACGCCCGCATGACGCTGAACCGTCAGGAGGCGCGCCGCGCGGCCGGCAAGACCGCTACCCCGCAGGGTCAGAACGCGGAGATGATGCAGCAGCAGATGGCCATGATGAACAAGATGATGCTGTGGTTTATGCCGGCAATGCTGGTGTTCTCCGGCTTCATCTGGCCCATCGGCTTGCTCTTCTACATGCTGGCCAACACCGTGTGGACCTTCTTCCAAACTCGCATCGTCTACGCCAAGATGGACCGCGAGGAAGAAGAAGAGGCAGCTGCCAAGGCTGAGCTCAAGCGCACTTCTGCCCCGAAGCCGGGCGCACGCAAGAAGGATCACCGCTCTAAGAAACAGCGCCGCAAGAACAACTAGAACGTAACCCAGGAGTTTTCACAGTGACTGAATCTGTGTCCGACACTGTGCCACTGGACCCGTCTGACGTCTTCGGATCGCGTCTGCCGCTCGCGCAGAAATACCACGATTCGCTGGCTACGGACGGGTCCACCCGTGGTTTTATAGGTCCCCGCGAGGTCCCGCGCCTGTGGGAGCGCCACCTCATTAACTGCGCCGTGGTCGCGGAGGTAATGCCGCAGGGCGCCACGCTTATCGACGTCGGCAGTGGCGCCGGCTTGCCCGGCATCCCGCTCGCCATCGCGCGCCCTGACCTGACAATCACCCTCATCGAGCCGCTGCTGAAGCGCTCCACTTACCTCAACGAGGTCGTCGACCTGCTGGGCCTCGATAACGTCACCGTCATCCGCGGCCGCGCCGAGGAAGGCCCGGTGAAGAAGGCCGTTAAGGGTGCCGACATCGTGACCTCCCGCGCGGTGGCCCCGTTGGGCAAGCTGGCCAAGTGGTCCCTGCCGCTGGTTCGCAAGGGCGGAGAGATGATCGCTCTCAAGGGTTCCTCGGTGCACGAGGAGCTGGAGCGCGACGCAGCCGACATCAAGCGCGCCGGTGGCGGAAAAGCCGAGGTCATGACCATCCACGGCACCACCATTATCCGTGTCCCGCGCGTGAACTAAAGTAGACGGCATGACTCATCCTCGTCTTATCACCATCGCGAACCAGAAGGGTGGCGTGGGTAAAACCACCTCCGCCGTCAACCTTGCCGCCGCGCTCGCTGAGGCCGGCAAGAAGGTCCTGGTGATCGACTTGGACCCGCAGGGCAATGCCTCCACCGCGGTGGGCGCGGAGCACACCTCCGGCACCAAATCCAGCTATGAGGTTTTGTTGGGTGACTGCAGCGCGGAGGATGCGATGCAGCACTCCCCCGACGATGAAAACCTCTACTGCATCCCCGCCACCATCGACCTCGCCGGCGCGGAGATTGAAATGGTCTCCCTGGTTCGCCGCGAGTTTCGCCTGTATGACGCCCTGCACAACGGCTTCCTCGAAGAGCATGGCTTTGAGTACGTTTTTATTGACTGCCCACCATCTCTAGGCTTGCTCACCATCAATGCGATGACGTGCGCAGAAGAGGTCATTATTCCCATCCAGTGTGAGTACTACGCCCTGGAGGGCGTGGGCCAGCTGCTGGGAAATATCTCCATGATCCGTGAGCACCTCAACGAGGATCTGCACATCTCCGGCGTGCTGCTCACCATGTTCGACGCCCGCACCAAGCTGGCAGAGCAGGTGGCCAATGAAGTGCGCGAGCAGTTCGGCGCCGTCGTCTTAGGCAACGTCATCCCGCGCTCCGTTCGCGTTTCGGAGGCGCCGGGTTATGGTAAGACGGTTATCGCTTATGACCCGTCGTCGACAGGCGCCCGCGCCTACGCCGCCGCCGCACGCGAGTTGGATAAGCGCGGGGACTACACGCCGCACCCCACCACGGGTGCCATTGGCGTGAGCCCAGAGATTTTCGCGGAATTGGAAGGATAGGACACCGTGGCAGATAAGAAGGCAGACCACAAGCCGGAGCAGCGCCAGGGCGGTTTGGGCAAGGGCTTGGCCGCGCTCATCCCGTCCGGCCCGGGTGCGCCCTCCCGCAAGCCACGCTTGGGAGATTCCGCCGCAGATATCATTCTCGGTGCGTCCACCGGCGCTCCTAAGGATGCCGGCACGAAAAGGGTGCAGGGTGCGCCCACTATCCAGCAATCCTCGGGTTCGAAGAAGCGTCAGGCCAAGCCTTCGGTGATTGGTGCGACTTACCGCGAGATTTCCGTCGGTGACATCATGCCCAACCCGAAGCAGCCGCGTACTGTCTTCGACGAGGATGACCTGGCCGAGCTGGTCCACTCCATCAAGGAATTCGGTCTGTTGCAGCCGGTCGTGGTCCGGCCTTCCGAGGAGGGCGGCTTCGAGCTCATCATGGGTGAGCGCCGCTGGCGCGCCTCTTCCAAGGCGGGCCTGGCCACCATCCCGGCTATCGTCCGCGATACCAAGGATGATGACCTCCTGCGGGACGCTCTGCTGGAGAATATCCACCGCGTGCAGCTCAACCCGTTGGAAGAAGCACACGCCTATCAGCAGCTTCTTGAAGAATTTGGGGTTACCCAAAATGAGTTGGCTGACCGCATTGGTCGCTCGCGCCCGCAGGTGACCAACATGATCCGCCTGCTCAAGCTGCCGGTGGACGTGCAGAAGCGCGTTGCCGCGGGTACGTTATCGGGCGGTCACGCCCGCGCGTTGCTGGGTTTGCCGGATGCAGAGGCCATGGAGCTCATTGCCAATCGCGTCGTGGCCGAGGGCCTTTCTGTGCGAGCCACCGAGGAAGCCGTCACCCTGTACAAGCGCGATGGCAAGCCAGCCGAGCCAACCAAGAAGCCCGCTGCCCCGCAGCCGCAGTTCTTTACGGACTCCGCCGAGCGCTTGGCTGATCGCTTCGACACCAAGGTCACCGTCACCATGGGCAAGCGCAAGGGCAAGATGGTCGTCGAATTCGGTGACCAGGAGGATTTCGAGCGCATCCTAGCGCTCATTGAGGGCAAAGAAGGCAGCTAGCTCGCCATGCTCGTTCAGGCCGTCAAGGAAGGTGTTGCTATCAACCCCTTGGCGGCCCGATCTATTTTTTGGGAGCTGAAAACCACGGTCGCTGACCCTGCATTTGAAAAGGAGGCATGGATCAGCGCCACCCTGCTGCGCTGCGGCGAGTGCGGTTTTACCGTGGGCGATGAGGCCACGCTCCTCTTCTGTCCGCCTGAGCTTGCCCCCGGTGTGGCCAAGCTGCCCACTTCCCCCGTCTCGGAGGATGCGGTCCTGGTGACTTCGCTATTTGTAAAGCCGCACCGCGCGGCGAAGGGCTTGGAAGCAGTGCTTCTCGACGCCACCATCATGCACCTCACCTCACGCGAGGCTAGCGCCGTTGAGGCCTTTGGCTTTCGTGATGCCCGCCAGGCCGAAGAGCTCCTCCGCGAGAAACCCGCTCGCATAGGCCTATTACCTGTGGAGACGCTGGAGTCCGCCGGTTTCATGGTGGTGCGCGATCACCCTATTACCCCGCGCCTGCGCCTCGAGCTTCCACCGGCTTTCGACCTGCTGACCGCAGCCGCGGTGGAGGACCTCCTCGCCCGCGCTTTGGCCTAAGCCCTTTAGGAAGAGCGCTCGGCGCGCAGCAGCTCGTCGAAGCGGTAGGTGCCGGTCACGGCGGTATCCTCGTCCAAGAGGTAGAGGCGCTTGACGGAGACGACGATGGCCTCGGCGATGTCATCGCGGCGGTCCGGGTTGGTAAGGATAGCCACGTCCTTGGGGCTGGTCAGGTAACCCAGCACGACCTGCACCACCGGCATCTGCGTCAGGCGCAACAACGCCCACGTGCGGCCGTGGTTGCGGCAGTTACCCAGCTCGGTACGGGCAACGATCTCACGCTGGATGAAGCCGGAGAGCGTCTCACCGATGAGGGAAGAGTTGCCGGATTCCGACCCAAAGTAGAAGGTGGCTACGCCGTTGGCCTTCTCCGTGGGGTATTCATCGCAGGCCAGTGAAATAACCAGGTTGGCGTCGAATGCATTGGCCATGTCTGCGCGGTCACGGATCGATGGGTCATCGTTGCGCGGGCGGGAGATGATGGTCTCCATGCCGGCGGCGATCATGCGCCCGGCAACACGCTCGGCCAAGTCCCAGAGGATCTCCTCTTCCGTGATGTTGCCGAAGCGTCCCCTGACCGTGCGGCCCTTGTTGAGGCCACCCAGGCTGGGGTCGATCACAACGCGCTTGCCGGCCAGCTTTGGCCCGGCATTGCGCACGCGCTCGCGTTCCTGGATATTGTGCGCCGAGCCGCCAGTGATACGCCGACCCAGCAGGTTGAGGGCGTTAATGGTGGCAGGGCCACAGATCCCGTCACTGCGCAGGCCAGAGTTGAGTTGGTATTCCGCCAGCGCCGCGTAGGTGCGGGCACCGAAATGGCCATCGATGCGTTCTTGGTAGAAGCCAAGCTCCTGCAGTTGTTCTTGGAGCTGTGCTACGTCATCGCCCACCTGCACGTTGCCCGGTTCATAGGCCAGAACGCGGGCGCCCAGCGTGTAGGAAGCCTGGCGCAGCTCGCGCAGAGTGAGGTCATCAATATCGCCGCTAGGCACGATGCCGCGGGATTGCTGGAAGGCCTTGAGGACCTCGGCCAAATTGTTATCAAAGTGCTTATCGGCTTCGGAGTACTTTTGCTTCTTCCAGTCGGACAAAGTCCCCTGGTAGTCAGTCATCAGGCCGAGGCGGGCAAGGGTTGCGCGTGCTTCGGCGACCCGAACGCTCTGGTCACCTACACGTAAAACGCGATTCACACCTACCCCTTTCGTGATCAAGGAGGCGCACCGCAGTGCGCCATCAACGAGTTAAAGAATACCAGTTAGAGCTGTTTCTTTATCTGCGCCACGATGTCGGCCTTGGAACGCAGGCCGACGAACTCGTCGACCTTCTCACCATTCTTGAAAATCAGCACGGATGGGATCGACATGATCTGGAACATGGCACCCAGGGTGCGCTCCTCGTCCACGTTGACCTTGACCACGGAGACGTCATCATCGAGTTCTTCGGCGACCTCTTCGAGAATCGGGGACAACTTCTTGCACGGCCCACACCATTCAGCCCAGAAGTCCACGACGACGGGCTTGCCTGCCTCCACGACGTCCGCGCGGAAGGAATCAGTAGTGACGTTCTTAATGTTGCTCATGTGACTATTAACGGTTATCGGCGAGGAAATGTTCCGCATCAATGGCCGCGCGGCAGCCGGAGCCAGCCGCGGTGATGGCCTGCTGGTAGTGGTCATCCACCAAGTCGCCGCAGGCGAAGACACCGGGCAGCGAGGTCTTAGTCGAAGGCTGCTCCACGACAACGTAGCCAGCCTCATTGGTGGCCACCTGGCCCTCGAGGAAGCCGGAGCGCGGGTCATGGCCAATCGCCACAAACATGGCGGTGACATCGAGTTCGCTGGTTTCGCCGGTTAGGGCGTTCTTGACCTCCAGGCCGCCAACCTTGCCGTCCTTATCCAGGACGCGCTCAACGGTGGTATTGGTCAGCCACTTGATCTGTGGGTTCTCCTTGGCGCGCTCCAGCATGATCTTGGAGGCGCGGAAGTTCTCGGAGCGGTGGATGATCGTTACGGTTTCGGCGAACTTGGTGAGGAAGGTGGCCTCCTCCATGGCGGAATCGCCGCCGCCGACGACGGCAATGTTGTGGCCCTTGAAGAAGAAGCCATCGCAGGTGGCGCAGGCGGACACGCCGCGCCCAGCGAGCTCGGATTCACCCGGAATGCCCAGGTAGCGCGGCGCTGCACCGGTGGCGAGGATGACGGTGCGGGCCTCAAAGACCTCGTCACCGACGTGCAGCTTCTTCACCTCGCCCTCGAGCTCGACGGAATCGACAACCTCCATGCGCAGGTCCGCACCGAAGCGGATGGCCTGGGCGCGCATTTCTTCCATGAGCTCGGGGCCCATGATGCCCTTCTGGAAGCCCGGGTAGTTCTCCACCTCGGTGGTGTTCATGAGTTCGCCGCCGTATTCAAAGCCCTCGAAGACGATGGGATTGAGCTCGGCACGTGCTGCGTAGAGTGCTGCGGTGTAGCCGGCGGGGCCGGAGCCGACGATGGCGACATCGTGGATGGTCACAAAAAACTCCCTTGAGACGACAATTCCGATCAAGAATCAGATTCTACTCGGCCTCAGTCTATCGCCGCACGCAGCACTTGCCGAGCCCGGGCTCGCCGCGATTTCACCGTGCCTGGCGCAACGCCCTGCACTTTGGCCACCGCATCGATGGGATAGCCTGCTACGTCGGTCAGGTACAGCGCTTCTCGCTGGTCCTGGCGCAACGTCTCCATCGCTTGGGCCACCGTGATGCGTTCCGCCAAGTTCTCACTGGGATTGTGCGCGAGTGCGTAGTTGCGGTCATCCTCAATGATCTCTGCATCCAGGGAGGCGTTCTCCCGGTTGGAGCGATGGTTGAGGAAGTCATAGCCGGAGTTCATCACCAGCCTGTGCAGCCATGTGCTCAGCGTGGCATCGTGCCGGTAGGAGGCCATGTTGCAGCTGGCCTTGAGCAGTGCCTCCTGCACGATGTCCTGCGCATCATCATCGTTGCGCGTATAGCGCCGCGCCATGGCCGTCAGGCGCGCACGGTGCTTCTCGACGATTGCCGAAAAGGCCTTAGTATCTCCGCCAATGAAGGCGTCGACGAGTTCACGATCGGTCGGCTGAGCTGACAAGAAGAATCCCCCCGGAAACTTGAGCAATGACACATGGGTCAACACAGTCCCTTGGCCGAAGCCGATGGTGTGTGATTGTCCCCCGTTAATGTGCTTGTGAGTTTACGGGAAGATTCTGCAGTCCGCTACGCGCCGCGTCTACTGCGCCGCACGCACGCGTTGCGCGCGACGCAGCGCATCCTGGCATTCCAGCAGCACGCGGCGCAGCGCCCGAGGGCGTTCGCTGCTCAGGAACTCGCTGGTGGCGGCGTCGGCCATCGCGAGATCCGGGTAAAGCCCGCGCACGAGGCGGTTAGCAATCTCGATGGGGTGCTCCTCCCAGAGCTTCGCCAGAGAGTCGAAATACTCCTGGGCAAAGGCCTCGGTGAGGTGGGCCGAGCACGGGGCGTTAAACGCCGCGAGCAGGGAATCCACCTCCGCGTTGGAGTACTTACCCGGCGTGCGTACGAGATCGAAGACTTCGCGCTTGAGCTCGGCAGATGGGAAAGCGTGGGAGGCGCCCAGGTAGGCGGCGGCACCGGTGAGCGTGTTATCGCGCTCCTTCTCCGCCTCCAGCTCATCGGAGTTCACGGCATCGCGGGCGGCCAAGGCGCGGAGGATGGCCCAGCGGATGTCCGGGTCGAGGGCGAGGCCGTCGAGGGAGCCGTCGTAAAGCGCGCGCAGACGTGGCGTGCCGGATTCTGCTGGGTTGGCCGCGAAGGCCTGGATGGCGGCGCGGGCGACGGTGAGCTGCGCATCGGAGCCTGCCGGCGCCTGCTGCAGAACCTCCCAGAGGCGCTCGGCATAATCGGCGCGAATCTCTTCGCGGTCATCCTCGCTCACGAAGTGGTCGATGGCATAGCGGGCATTGGCAAAGGCTGTGGTCAGAAGCGTCGGGTTGGACTCCGCCGGGGCGTGGTTGAGCACCGTGTCCAGGTAGGAACGCACTGGCCACTCGCCATCGCGGGTGAGATTCCACAGGGAAGTCCAGATGACCGCGCGGGAAAGCTCATCCGGAACTTCAGACAGGCGCGTGCGAATGGTCTCCAAGGAGGTCTCGTCGAAGCGGACCTTGGCGTAGGTGTGGTCGCCGTCGTTAAGCAGCAGCAACGCCGGCGCCTGCAGCCCCGATGCCTCATCGAGGATGGTGCGCTCGCCCTCCAGATCGACGTCGAGGGTGGCGTACTTGTTCAGGGAGTCATCGAAGAGTGCCACGTTGAGGCGGTGCGGGCGCGTGGTGTCCTCGGCTTCCACCGCGATGGCGAGCTCGTGGATCTTATCGCCGTCCGTGTGCAGCTCCGGGGTGAGCGTGTCCGGGCCCCACGTGCGCAGCCAGGCTGTGGACCAGGCGTCCAGGTCGCGGTCGGTGTGCTTCTTCAGCGCCGTGAGCAGGTCCTCGAAGGTGGCGGCAGCAAAGGCGTGCTCCTGGAAGTAGTCGCGCGCGCCGGCGTAGAAGTTCTCCCGGCCCACGTAGTGCACCAGCTGCTTGAGCACCGCTGCACCCTTGGCATAAGTAATGCCGTCGAAGTTCTGGCGCGCGGCATCGACGTCCGGGATCTCGGCCTTGATCGGGTGCGTGGTGGGCAGCTGATCCTGCAGGTACGCCCAGTTCTTTCGTTGCCCGGCGAAGTTCACCCACGCCTCGGTGTATTCGGTGGCGTGGACCGAGGAATCCGCGCCCATGAACTCCGCGAAGGACTCCTTGAGCCACAGGTCATCCCACCACTGCGGGGTGACCAGATCACCGAACCACATGTGCGACATCTCGTGCAGGATGGTGTTCGTGCGCCCGGCATGCTGCGCGCGGGTGGCGGCAGAACGGAAGAGGTAATGCTCCGTAAAGGTCACGAGGCCGGGGTTCTCCATGGCGCCCAGGTTGTATTCCGGAACGAAGATGGAATCATACTTGCCCCACGGGTACGGGTAGCCAAAACTGCTGTGGAAGAAGTCCATGCCTTGTGCTGTGACCTGCAGGATTTCATCATCCAGGTATTCGGCCATGGAGGCGCGGGCAAAGGCGCGCAGCTCCACTTCCAAGGAGCCATCGGGGGCGGTCCAGGTGCTGTGCTTCTCGACGTACGGCCCCGCCGCAAACGCCGTCAAATACGTCGACAGCAGAGGGGTCGGCGCGAAGTGTGCCACTTCCCCGCTATCCGTCTTCTCGCGGCTGATCTCCGGTTGATTGCTGAGCAGCTGCCAGCCTTCCGGGCCGGTGAGGTGCACCTCGTAGCTGGCCTTGAGATCCGGCTGGTCAAAGCAGGGGAAGATGCGGCGGGCATCGGATGGCTCGAGGTGCGAGTAGAGGTAGGTGGTGTCATCGGCCTGGTCGTGCATGCGGTGCAGGCCCTGGCCGGTGCGGGAGTAATAGGAGGAGCCGGTGATCTCCACGGTGAGTTCCTCCCCCACTGGAAGGTTGCTCAGGTAGACCCGTCCACCGTCGAAGGTGTTCTCCACCTCCTTGTCGTTGACGCGCACTGCGTGCACGGCCTTGCCCAAGTAATCCACGAAGGTCTCGGGCTTAGTGGTGGTGAACGTAATACGTGAGGTGACCTCGTAGGAGTCGGCGTCGGTTGGCGCGCTCGTGACGTCGAGGTGCAGATCGTAGGTGCTCAAACGCAGCGCGGTGCTGCGGGCGGTGGCTTCTGCATGGGTGAGGTTTGCGGTAGTCATGCGCTACATCTTAAACGTCGCTGCGGTGCGTATCACAGGTAAGCTGCCCGGAGTTGTTTATTACTCGGTTGTGGCGCCTTAGTCGTCAAAAAGTTGTTGCCCGTAGTGCCGAAATGGGCACTACGGGCAACAACTAAAAACTACTTCTCAAGGCGAGGTATCACGCCTGACGGCCTACTGCTTGATGGCAGAAACCTCGAGCTCGATCTTGATCTCCTCGGAGACGAGCACGCCGCCGGTCTTCAGCGGAGCGTTGAAGTCGATGCCGAAGTCGGTGCGGTTAATGGAGGTCTTAGCCTCGAAGCCAAGGCGGGTGTTGCCGAAGGGATCCTCGGCCACGCCGGTCTCTTCTACCTTGAAATCAACGGACTTGGTGGTGCCCTTGATGGTGAGGTCACCGGTGACGGTGCCCTCACCCTCGTCGTTAACGTCGAACTTGGTCGCGGTGAAGGTCATCTCCGGGAACTTCTCTACGTCGAAGAAGTCCTCATTCTTTACGTGTGCATCGCGATCAGCGTTCTTGGTATCGATGGACGCCGTCTTCACCGTGGCGGTGGCGGCGGAGTCAGTAATGTTCTCCCCTACGGTCAGGGTGCCTTCGAACTCGTTGAAGTTGCCGCGCACCTTGGTGATCATGGCGTGGCGGGCAACAAAGCCGATAGTGGTGTGTGCCGGGTCCAGTGCGTACGTTCCTGCGGTGATAGTCATGGGTTCCTCGTTTCTTCTAGGTTTCTCTAGATTGTTGACGTGACAACAAGAATTATACGCTCCTTCACTTATCTGTCAAGGGAAGAAATTGCAAGAACACTAAAGCCCCAGACCTGCAACCCGAAACCTGCAGGGCGTCGTCAAGCGCGTGGTGTGTCTGAGTCAGCGAGCAGGGAGTTTCGGGATCGAGGTCTGGGGAAATGCGTGAGGTGGTGGGTTAGTTGGTGGGGATGCCCACCAGGGTGGCCTCCTTCAGTGTCACGGAGCCGGATTTGGGCATGTCGGTGAAGACGATGAGGGCGCCGTCGAAGGCCACGGGCTTCTCCTTGAGCTCGATGTCTTGGCGCGCGTTGGTTAGCGTGCCGTGTGCGAGCTCGGTGAGCTTGCCGGAGTCAGGATCCGTGGGGTCAAAATCCTTGGTATTAACGCCATAGACTTCGTACTTGGCGCCGGTGGACTTGCTCTGCTGAAGCGGAAGCGCTCGGAGTTGCGTGGGCTTGTCAATGCTGAGCAGGAGTCCAGTGTCTGCCTTCTTCGTGGACCATGAACCAGAAACTTCCTTGCCCTCCGGAACGGAGGTGGTCTTGACGTCCTTCAGGAGCACCGGCGGCACGTTGGGGAATGAGGTTTCAGTCGTCGATTCGCTCTTCGTCACCACGGGGGAAGTCTTTTCATTACCCACATGGGATAGGATCCACACGCTGAGCGCGGCCATCGCCACGACGAAGAGGGTGGCCAGCGCGCCTAGGACGATGATGCCGGAGCCAGAATAGCCGCGGCCGCCGAAGCCCGGTGCGGGGCTCGGGTCCTCCTTGCGCGGGGTCTCCTCGACTGGAATCTGGAGGGTCTCCTCGCCCTCGTCGCCATCGCCGGCGAAGGCCGCCAAGCGGTTGGCGATGTCCTCGAGATCGGAGTCTTGGCCCTCCTCAGCGTCGGCAGCAATCTCCTGTAGCACCTCCGGTGTCGGACTGGTGGACTCCACGAGGAGCGAGATGGCGGAGGCCAGCGCCGAGCGGTCAGTCTCCTCATCGTTGCTGTGCAACACCGCGGGGAAGGCCAGGGTGGCAATGCCCTCGGTGGAAATGCGGATGCGGTTGCGGTTCTCAATTCCCAGCACGAGGCCCGCCGCGTGGGCGGCAGCCGTGGTGCGCACCAGCGGGACCAAGGCGTGGGCGACGGCGCGCGGATCGAGGTCCTCATCCTCCGACACCGTCTTCAGGGAGGTGCCCTCCACCCAGTCCGCCACGACGAGGCAGCCCTGGCGGTAGGACAGGATGTCGATGTTCTCCGCCATGGCATCCAGTTCCATCTCAGCCAGGCGGCGCGTGGCGCGGGAGACCTCCGCGGAGCGGCGGGCGGCTACCGCCGGGGTGGCGGGAGCCATCGGAGCCTCGCCCGTGGTGTCCACGAATGTCAGCGATACCAGGCGGCCGGTGGCCTGCTCGCGGGCCTTCCAGAAGCGGGTACCTGCGGCAGAGCCGTAGTCCTTGAGGAGGCGGAAGCGGCCATCGGATACCGGTGCGCCCGGCACCAAGCGTGGCCCGCGGACAATACCGGCGGACATCGGCGGCGGTACCGGCGAGGAGTTGAAGGCATCCACGCTGAAGATCGGTTGGATCTCCAGCTGCTCTGGGGCCTCGACCTCGATGGCCTCGGCATGCTCGATCTTGATGATGCGGGACATGCCGGGGATGCGCTGCAGCTGGCGGCCAAGGTTGATGACTTCCGGCAAGCCCGAGCGCGAGAGCACGATGCCGGTAACAGCCACGAAGATGAGGCCCGCCACGGCAAGCTTCAGCAGGTACACGAATGGCGGCACCTGCTCCGGGAGCACGAGGTTGATGACGTAATTGATGGCGAAGGCCACCACGAGGCCCACGAGGGAGGCCAGCACTGACCAGATAGTCGTCGCGATAACCGCGCGGCCGCCCAGGCTGCCCAGCTTTCGCTTGAGCAGGAAGCCGCCGATCACCGCGCCGGCCACGAAGCCGAAGCCGTTGGCAGTGCCCAGAAGGACGACCACGCGGTCGGGGGAATCCGCCACGTGTGGGGCAAACAGGGAGAGCACCGACTTGGTGAGCGTGATGCCGGCGATGATAAACGTCGGCGTCCACGCTTCCTCACGGGCGTAGAACACGCGCAGGTGCAGTAGCACGAGGGCGTATGGGATGAGGGTAAAGGCAGAGAAGCTCAGCGTGAGGCCGAGTACCTCGGCCGCCTTGGCGTTGAAGGCGCCGTATTGGAAAAGGCCGCGGGCGATCGGGATGCCGAATCCCGTCATGAAGATGACGATGGGAATCAGGGCGATAAACGTCAGCTTCGTGCCCAGCGTGAGATCCCGGACCACGGCCTTGACGTCACCGTCCGCGGCGTTGCGGGACAGGCGCGGCATAATTGCGGTGAGCAGCGTGACGCCAATGACGCCATAGGGTACCTGCAGGAGAAGCCATGCCTGCTGGTAGATAAACGGCGCTTCTTTGTCAGCATGGGCCGCCACGCGGGAAGTGATGACGTAACCCAGCTGGGAAACCGCTACGTAGGCCACGATGGCCATGGCCATGCCGCCGAACTGCTTGAGGCGGTCATCTAGGCCCCACAGCGGCTTGAGGTTAATGCCCGCCTTCTTGAGATAAGGGAAGAGGATGAGGCATTGCACCACCACGCCCGCCGTGGTGCCTAGGGCTAGGAGCAGCACGTGCCGGTCCGTGATCGGCGAAGGCGCATCGGGATGCAAGCTGCCCGGGAGCAGCTGGTAGGCCACGAGCACCGTAATCGAGATGATGTTATTGACCACCGGTGCCCACGCGCCTGGCCCAAAGATGCTCTTGGTGTTGAGCACCGCTTGGAAGAGCGCGAAAAGCCCGTAGAAGAAGATCTGCGGCAGCAGCAAGTAGGCAAAGGAGGTGGCCTGCACGGCATTGACCTCGCCGTCCTCCGGCAACATCATGCGCGTTAACTGCGGGGCAAAGATGCAGGAAAGCACCGTGATCGTGGCCAGCAGGGAGAAGGCCAGCGTGAAGAGGCGCCGGACAAAGTCCTCGCCACGGTCAGCGTCTTCCTTTTCCGCGCGCACCAGCACGGGCACCACGAGCGAGGTCAGCACCGCGCCCAACACGATCTCCGTGATGAGGTTGGGCAGCTGGTTCGCCGTGGTGAAGGCGGAGGAAATAGCCGGGCCGAGCGACGAGCCGATGAGCACGTTGCGGATGAATCCCGTGATGCGGGAAATCATCGTCGCAATGGCCATGGAGCCGGTCGCGCGAACGACGGCGCCGTCGGAGTTCTTTTCGCCGGAGGGCTCACTCGAGGCAGCGGCGGCCTTGCCCTTCAGTCCCGAGCGGTCCTCGAGTTCGTCGTCGACAGCAACGACGCCACTCGGCGCGCGCTTTTCCGGGACCGGTGCCGGTGGCGAGGGCGTGACAATGCGTCGACGGGCACCAGACTTAGGTTCATGTGTCATTGAGAAAAACTATCCGTGAGACTTCTTTTTCTTCCGCTTACCCAGCCGGAACAATGCGGCAAGGACGAGGGCGAGCGCGGCGATTGCGCCGACTCCATAGACGCTAACGATACCGGCACGCGTCTGCACCGTGATATCGATTGGATCCGAAATGAGGTGCTCAGATGGTGTTGCAAGCCATAGGCGCAGCGACATCTGGTCAACGTTGCTGGGCAGGTCAGCGGTCATGGACACGGTAATAGATCCCTTGGCCGGGATGTGAATCAAGTCCTGCGTGTTCAACGTGGCGCCGTCGGGGGCGTCGTAGGCTAGGTGGGCGTCGACAGGCAGCGGCAGGCCGTTCTCTGCCACGATGAGCAGCGGTGATGACTCCGAAACGCGGGTAAAGACGTTCCCCGGCGGGATGAGCGCCACCGAGGCGCGAAGCTCGCGGAGCATATCCGCGTTTTTCTCCAGCCGGGCGCGGCTCTGCTCCACCGAGGATGGAAAACCGTGGAGGCTGGAGCGGTCGGTAGAGCTGAGCGCCGTGAGGAGATCGCGGCGCAGGGGGGCCGTGAAGTTATAGCGCGTCATGGCGATACCGGGATCGTTGACCATGATGGACATCAGCTCATCGGTATAGCGCGCCTGCTGCGTCACCTGTGTGATCTCGGCGTCGTGGAAGGCTGCGGGATCTGGGTAGGGACTTCCGGGGTTGCCGTTGCCGGGCTCGATGGGCAGCGCGGAAACGGGACGGGGGTCGAGGCGCCCGGAATTGAGCAGGCGCTGCGCTGCTTCCATCACCGCGCGCGCGGCGGCAGGGTCCTGGAAGTTCGGCAGCTTGGCCACGGTCTCCTCTTGCGCGGACGCCACGC
This sequence comes from Corynebacterium sp. HMSC062E11, assembly GCF_001811845.1. Lineage (NCBI taxonomy): Bacteria > Bacillati > Actinomycetota > Actinomycetes > Mycobacteriales > Corynebacteriaceae > Corynebacterium > Corynebacterium sp. HMSC062E11. Next base: position 32,710 of record NZ_KV806791.1, on the reverse strand, counting down.
TTATCGACGCCCCCGCCGTCAGCGCCCTCGCCTGCTCCGAATCCATCGAAAAGTCGTAGCGCAGCTCCGGGTTGGAGTACCCAGTGGTCTGCGGCTTAGAACCGGTCTGGGCCAACAGTGCTCCGAGGGAGGCATCAAAGGTGGCGGCCTCGCCGGCCCACTCGGAATTATCCGCCAGCAACAGAGGGACGGGCATCGTGTGCTCGCTTGTCCCCGAGGCAGGCGCGGTCAGTGGCGTGCTGAGCGGGGCGCCGAGGACGCGTTCGATGGTGTCAGCGCCCTGCTCGACGGCCTCGTGGGTGAGCCACTCGTTTCCTACCTGGGCCACGGCATCGGTGTCTGCGTTAGCCCACGGCATGAGCATGCGGCAGTCCACCTTCTTCAGTTTCTCCAGCCACGCGGCGGCGTCTTGGGCGCCCGCGCCCGGCTTGCCGCGATCGGAATCGGCGCTGCTAAACCAGGAATCGCGCAGGCGCGTGGGGTGTTTGGCAGTAGAGGGGCGGGTCTCGTTGACGGTGTAGCCGGCGGACATGCGGTCAGCGGCGTCGACAAGCGCGGGGTCCAGGGCCACGCAGCCTGAACCGTGCAGATCATGCTGCAGGTAGGCGTCGAGCAGCTGATCGAGGCGCCCGCCCGGTGAGAGCTGTTCAGCGAGCTGCTCGCTTTCTAAGATGAGCTCCTCGCCGCCGGTATCTCCCGGCACGACGTCGACCTGGGCGGTCACGGGATAGATCAGTGAGAACTCGTGTTTGCTGTCGTCTTCTGCGTCGGGCGTCGGATCCTGATTTTCGCCCCTGAAATCCAGGATTGTCCGCTCTTCCGCAAAGCTCGTGGCCTGACCGTCGCGGGTGCCGGTGAGCGTAAATAGCAGTGGGTAGGCGCCGGGATCGGTGATGGCCAGCGTGGAGTCATCTCCCAACGCGGTGGGGACCTCCACGGTTACGTCGCGGCTCTCCCCCGGCTCCAGTGCTCCTGCGCCGAGCGAAGTCCCATAATAAGGAAAGGATCCCGCAGCGAGCTCTTGGCGGGCCTCCGTCGTGGAGTTCACAGCATTGCTGCGCCGGGAGGTTATCTGCAAGTCATCAACGGCGCTATCCGTCGGGTTGTGGATGCGCAGCTGGACTTTAAGCGTCTCCCCTACTCGCGCCTCCGTCGCGCTGAGCAAGCTGAGTTCGAGCTCATCGGGGCCGCGGGAGCCGAGCCAATAGTGGGAGTCGTTGCTCTCGGCGTCGGGAGTTTGTGCCTGGGCCACGGGGACGGCGCAGCCCACCGCCAGCGCCGTGATGGCAACCGCTGCGCGCCAACTCACCGCGGAGTCGCCTTTCCTGCGGCAGCTTCCTTTCGCGCGAGATCAGGGAGGAGGTCGTGGGCGATGCGGGCCAGCTTGCGCTCGTCCGCATAGGCAAGGTGCTCGATGAGCTCGGAGACCGGGATCCAGGAGACCTCGGTGACCTCCGGGTCCTCGTCATTCATGATGCCGTCCACGAAACGCAGCAGGTGGTGGTGCACGGTCTTGTGAATGCGCACGCCATCGGAGACGAACCAATAATCAATCATGCCCAGGTCCGCGAAGACCTTGCCGTGAATTCCGGTCTCCTCCCATACTTCGCGCTCGGCGGTGAGTTCCTTGGCCTCGCCGTTTTCCACATGGCCCTTGGGCATGGACCACAGCAGGCGCCCGCGGCGGTCCAACCTGCCGATGAGTGCCACATAGATTTGGGACAGGTCGACGTTGCCGTCTTCGTCGACGGCCTCCGCCAATCCGGACACGACGAGTCCGCCTGCGGACGTCTCATCCCGCGTGGTCATGCGGTTGTTGGACGTGCGCTGGGGGCGTCCCGTGCGGTGGTTCCGGTGGCCCGCGCCCCGCCGGCGGCGGCGCTTGGACCCTGGCGTGTTCTTAGTCATCCCTGCTAATCGTAGTAGACTTCGATCCGTGAATTTTCAGGACACTCAGCTAATCGGCGTTCTTGCTCGCGCGGACGCCACCGTCGCCCAGCTCAGTGGCCTCCTCAGTGGCCTGGTGGAACGCTTTGCGCTTCACGACGCCCCCCTCTACCTCGTCGGCGGCTCTGTCCGCGATGCCCTGCTCGGCCGCCTGGGCAATGACCTCGACTTCACCACCCCGGCCCGGCCCGACGTTGTGTATTCGATTCTGGAGGAGTGGGCCGAAACCGTGTGGGATACCGGCATCGACTTCGGTACGGTCTCGGCGGCCTATAAGGGCCAGCAGATTGAGATCACCACGTTCCGCTCTGATAGCTACGACGGTGATTCCCGCAACCCCGAGGTGGTCTACGGCGACACCCTCGAGGGCGATCTCGTGCGCCGCGATTTCAAGGTCAATGCCATGGCCATCGAGCTGCGTCCGGACGGTACCCGCGAATTCCACGATCCGATGGGCGGACTCGATGACCTGGCGAATCGCATCCTCGATACCCCGGATGCGCCGGAGATTTCCTTCCACGATGATCCTCTTCGCATGCTCCGCGCTGCGCGGTTCGCGGCGCAGTTAGAGTTTGACGTCGCCCAGCGCGTGCGCGATGCCATGACCGACATGGCGGGCGAAATCCAGCGCATCACCGTGGAGCGCGTGCAGGTGGAGCTCAACAAGCTCATCTGCGGCACCGCGCCGTGGAAGGGTATTGACCTGCTCGTTGACTCAGGTATTGCGGACTATGTGTTTCCGGAGATCCCGGCATTGCGCATGGCCCCCGACGAGCACGCGCAGCACAAGGACGTGTACGCTCACTCGCTCACCGTGTTGCGCCAGGCCATGGAACAGGAAGAGGACGGGCCCGACCTGATCCTGCGGTGGGCTGCCCTGCTCCATGACATCGGTAAGCCGGATACCCGCGACACTACTGACGGCAAGGTCAGCTTCCACCACCACGAGGTTGTTGGTGCGAAGCTCACCCGCAAGCGCCTGCGCAAGCTGAAATTCCCCAAGGCCACGACCGAAGATATCGGCCAGCTGGTCTACCTGCACATGCGTTTCCACGGTTTCGGCGATGGCCAGTGGACCGATTCCGCCGTGCGCCGCTATGTCACCGATGCCGGCGATCTTCTCCCGCGCCTGCACAAACTTGTGCGCGCCGATTGCACCACCCGCAATGAGCGCAAGGCCCGCCGCCTCCAGCGCACGTATGACCAGCTGGAGGAACGCATCGCGGATATCGCGGCCAAGGAAGACCTCGCTCGCGTACGCCCTGATCTCGACGGCAACGAGATCATGGAGATCCTCGGCCTTGAACCCGGCCCGGAGGTAGGCAAGGCCTGGTCTTACCTCAAGGAGCTGCGCCTCGAAGAAGGCCCGCTGGAGCGCGAGGTTGCTATTGCGAAGCTGCGCGAGTGGTGGAATTCTAGATAGGGATGTACGCAGACAGACTTTTCAACGCCCTTGAGCGCAATGATCCCGCCCCTGGCCAGCTCCTCGTGGCGGCTCCCGACGTTCTCGCGCCCCAGTACAATCGCTCCGTCATCCTCATCACCGAGCAACATGCCGGGCGCACGTATGGAGTGGATCTGACTAAGCGCTCCGAGGTCGCGGTCTTCAACGTCATGCCGGAGTGGCTGCCCGTGGTGGCTAAGCCGCAGGCCCTCTACATCGGCGGCCCGCACGACCAGCAGGCGGCCATCGGCGTGGCGCTGACCAAGCAGGGCGTGGACATCGAGAAGCAGCCTTCGCTGAGCCGCCTCGCCCCACGGGTGGCACTCGTCGATCTGCGCGTGGGTCCCGATGCCGTCACCGAACTGGTTGAAGGTATGCGTTTTTTCGCCGGTCATTTCGAGTGGGGACCGGGCGAACTCGATGAGGAAATTGATCGCGGTGAGTGGTACGTGGCCCCTGCCCTGCCCCAGGACGTAGTCTCCTCCGGATCGACAGATACGTGGTCAGACGTCATGCGCCGCCAAGCCATGCCCCTGCCGTTGTTTGCCACCTTCCCGCGCTATATCGATGAAGATAATTAGAGTTCCTCTCCACCCTCTGCGCTAACATCTCTGCCATGCGTGCGGAGATCATCAAGGCAATACGGACCTGCATGTCCATTGCCGTGGGGGTGGTGCCGCTGGGCCTCGCCTTCGGCGTGCTCATGGTCCAGACCGGTTTCGACTGGTGGTGGACCCCCATCTTTTCCATCGTTATTTACGCTGGCTCGATGGAGTTCCTCGCCATTTCCATGGTGACCGGCGGCGTGACGCCCGCCGTTGCCGCGGTGACGGGTTTCATGGTGAACTTCCGCCACATCTTCTACGGGTTAACCTTTCCGCGCGATGAGATTCGGAATCGTTTCGGCCGCGCCTATTCCACGTACGCGCTGACCGACGAATCCTATGCCGTCCTTTCTGCCTTCCCCCGTGTTTCGCGCCCGAGTGGTGCATTTGTCTTCACCGTGCAGCTTTTCTGCCAGGTGCTGTGGGTTGTCTCGGGCATCATTGGTGCGCTGGCAGGCCAGGCCATTCCGCCCTCGGTGAAGGGTCTGGATTTCGCCCTCGTCGCCTTGTTCATCGTCCTGGCGATTGATTCCTTCCAGAACAACAAGGATTACTCGCTTCCGCTGTCTGCTGCGGTCCTGGGTGTCCTCGCGGGCTGTCTGTTTCCAGGGCAGCTACTCATGGTGGCGCTGAGCGCCTATTTTCTGCTCTTGGTGGTGCGCTACCTCTCTCCTCGTGTCGACAGCGCGATGATTCTACGCAGGGAGTCCTAATGCCAGCTGGAGTAACCCTGCTCAGCATCCTCGCCGTGCTTATCCCCGTCGGGGTGGTGACGGTTGTTTTGCGCTGGCTTCCCTTCGTCTTTGTGAAGGCCCTAAAGGATAGCCAATTCATTAGCGTGCTGGGCTTCACTATGCCCGTGGGCGTGATGACGGTCCTGGTGGTTTACACCTTGTTTAGCCAGACCCAAGACACGGGAAGCTTTGTGGCTCCCCTTGTAGGCGCCGCGGCTACTGCCCTGCTGCACCTGTGGCGCCGCAACTCCGGCTTGTCCATCTTCGGAGGCACCGCCGTGTACATGCTGTTGGTGAACGTGGTGCTTTAAAAGTCCCCGTACAGGGCGATGGCCTCTGTCCACAGGGAGTGGAACTGGAAGGCGTCGATAAGCTCGGCGTTGATGTCGGGGAATGCGTCGTAGGTGTCGGGGTGTGGAACCACGCGCTGTGGGACCTCGGCATTGCCCACTGAGGTCTCCGGTGTTGCAGCGCCGACGATAGAGTCATTCGGGGCGAGGGCGATCATGCGCAGCATGGAGCAGGCCTCAGCGTTGATTTCCTCAAGCTCCGCGATGTGTGTGGCGGTTCCGACCTCCGGGATGGTCATGGTGGTGCGAACATAAAGCTTTTTCATGTGCTCTCACTCTACCCGGGCGTAGCGAGCCGCCATAGACGCGCAGATCATTAATTGGACCTGGTGGTAAATCATGAGGGGAAGGATGAGCAGCCCCAATGAGGTGCCGCCGGAGGCAAAAATCACCGAGGCCATGGGCAATCCGGTGGCCAGGGATTTCTTTGACCCGCAGAACTGAATAGCAATGGTGTCTTCCCTGTCGAACCCCAGCTTCTGGCTGACCACCTTGGTGAGCCAGAGCATGAAGAAGACAAGCGCGGAGGAAAAGGCAATCTGGAATAGGATTTGCCATACGCTAATCGACGCCCAAATCCCGTCCACCATTCCCTTAGAAAAGGCCGCATAGACGACCATCGCGATGGATCCTCGGTCCACCACCTTTGTGGCTTTGCTTGCTGCGAGTTTGCCCACCCATTTTCTGGTGAGCTGGCCGAGTAGGAATGGCAAAAGCAAAAGTGTTGAGATCTCCACGAATACGGAGCTATCGATATGGATTCCGTTTCCCGCGCCCATCAGCGCCATGACGAGCAATGGCGTAAGCAGAACTCCCGCGAGGTTTGACGCAGACGCAGAGACGATTGCCCCGGGAACATTTCCGCGGGCGATCGAGGTAAAGGCTACCGACGATTGCACTGTGGACGGTACAAGCGTGAGGTAGAGAATTCCCAAGTAAAGATCGTTTGGGATGAACGCGGTGAGCGGCCTGAGTGCGAGGCCGATGACCGGGTAGACCACAAAGGTAAACGCCAGAATAGTGAGGTGGAGTTTCCAGTGTTTGATCCCGTTGATGGCTTCGCGAGTGGAGAGTCGGGCGCCGTAGAGAAAGAAGAGAAGGGCGATCGCTATATTCGTGAGGACATCGAAGCTGTCTGCAAAGCTTCCCCGCGCGGGAAAAACAATAGCGATTGCGACGGCGCACAGGATGAGGACGATGAGGGGGTCGAGTCTTTTGAGGCGCTCAATCATAGAAGAGAGTCTAGACGCCCCTCACGGTTTCACGTGAAACATCTTTTCAAACCCCCTGAGTCTCCGGGGATATCCATTAGGCGGAGACGTTTTTGACTGTTCCCCCGTTGTTTTCCACTCCGTACTCAGTGAGCGGTTTAGGGCTGGGGCCGCCGGTGACTTCGCCGCTGCTGAGGTCAAAGCTTGAGTAGTGGCTCGTGCATGTGGCGGTCAAGCCTTCAATCTTCGTGATGAGGGATCCCTGGTGCGGGCAGGTCTGCGAATATGCCTTGAACTCTCCCTCGGTGGGTTGAGCGAAGATCACCTTGTCCACAATGATGGCGGAGCCAACGGGGATTTCCGTCGCTGCGACTTCCGCGGAAGGTTCCTTACCGCAGGCGGCGAGGTAGGCCCCAGCAAAGGTGGTCGCAGTACCGAGCAGGAAAAGGCGGCGTGAACACGTAGTCATGTGGTTTACTCTATCTGATTCATTGGCTGTGTAGGGAGAGGACAATGTCCTGTTAGCTAAGTTTGCCGTCCCACACGGGAAGCTCCTCTTCCCTGCTGCCACTGAAATCGTAGGCACCGTATGATGTGCCGACATCGCTATAGATCGTCCCAGCTTCGTTGTGTGCTCCGCGACGTTCTCCGGCGAGTGCATACATGGCCCCCGCGCCGAGGATGCTGAGGCTGAGCGCTGTTGCAGCGACGAGCCGTAGCGCTTTAGTTTTGGTGCTCGTGGTCATGAACACGATCGTGCGCCGCCCGACTCCTGTTGTCACGTCACACTGCCGTGTTCCCAAGTAATTGATGTTTAGCTCTCAGCGCTCACACAGCGCAAAGAAAGGTGGCCACATCAATCATCGGGTCTACCCGGTGTTGATCTGGCCACCTAAAATATAGTTTGTGATGAAATAATATGGGGACTTCTGTCTGCCCAGATTACGTCACTGTGCTTAAAAAGTCGCTCTAGTCTCGGCCCGTCTTGTCGGCGTGTTGTGCTGCGGCACGGATCGCGGAGACGTCGACAGCCGGCGCCTCTCCCCCGCAGCCGCCGTCGCCACAGTTGCAGGAATCGCCGCAACCATCGTCGTCTTTATGGGCTTGGTCCCACAGGTAGGCCGCGCGGGCACCCATGTTGGAGCCGATGGAGAGCGCGAGGACAGCTACGACGGCTGTGAGTGCGGGGATTAGCCACATCCAACCTTCGGCGCGAAGCGCGATAACGCCACCGAAAACGAGAGCGATGCCTCCCAGGAACCAGAACGGGCCCGCAATAGCGTGGGCGTTGTCCCATGCCTCCCGGGTTTTGCGGATCTCCGCGAGACGCAATCCAACAACACTGTTGCCGGGGAGTTTACGGAGTGTGGCAAGGCCGCCGACGATGATGAGGACCGCGGCAAGGATGAGGAAGATGATTCCGACTACGAGCATGCGTCTAAGTCTATCCCGCTTCCTAGCTAGCGAGAAAGCTGGTTCAATTTATTCGTTTCGTGCTGTAATATACATTTCGTGTCGCTTGGTAGATAAATAAGCGTTTATCGCCGGGCGAGAAACTCGTAGTGGTATCAACCATAGAAAAGACTCAATCATGACATTCAAGAGTGTTCTCAACTCTCTGCTGTTCAAGATTATCGTAGCGATAGTCTTGGGCATCATAGTTAGCCAATTCGCCCCCGAGTGGTTCGGCAGGGCCTTCGCAACATACAACGGACTGTTCTCGAACTTCCTTGGCTTCTTCATCCCCATTCTCATTCTTGCTCTCGTGGCACCGGCAATCGCGGGCCTCGGGCGCGGCGCCGGCAAGTGGCTGGGTATTACTGCCGGGATTGCATATGGTTCCACTATCGTGGCAGGCCTCGTTGCCTACGGTTTGACCCAGGTCCTGTACCCCACGTTGCTTGGTGGGCAGACGCTCAACACTGATGTTGCTGACATCGATGCCGGAGCGCTCGAGCCCTACTTCACCGTTGAGATGCCGGCTCCATTCGAAGTTATGACGGCGCTGCTGTTGTCCTTCTGCGTTGGCGTGGCGATGACCACTGTGAAATCCGACAATCTTTACGCGATTACTAAAGAATTTGAGAACGTCGTCATCAAGGTGATCTGGGGCTTTGTGATTCCCCTCCTGCCGTTCTATATCTTTGGCATGTTCCTCTCCTTGGGCATGAATGGCAACATCGGGACGGTGCTGGTTGCCTTCGCCAAGGTTCTTTTGCTTGCGGTCCTCATGACGCTGGTTTACCTCGTGCTTCAATACATCATCGCCGGCGCAATTGCGGGTAAGAATCCATTCCGCGCATTGAAGAACATGACACCGGCCTACTTCACCGCGTTGGGTACTTCCTCTTCGGCGGCGACGATTCCGGTGACGTTGGACGCCGCGTTGAAGAACGGCATTTCCAAGCCCGTTGCTGGCTTCGTTATCCCCCTCTGTGCGACCATCCACCTTTCTGGTTCGATGATCAAGCTGACGTTGTACGCCTTCGCGATTGTGTACATGGCTGATGGTATGGAAGCAGATTTGGGTAAGGCCTTGGGCTTCATCCTGCTTCTTGGAATCATGATGATCGCGGCCCCCGGTGTTCCGGGCGGTGCCGTGATGGTTGCCGTTGGTCTGTTGCAATCCAATATGGGCTTTGATGATTCGATGGTGGCACTGATGATTGCCGCTTACATCGCTATCGATTCCGTGGGTACGGCCGCGAACGTTACTGGCGACGGCGCTATCGCCATGATTGTTGACCGTTTCGCTCGCAATAAAATTGATGGGTTGGAGGCCGAGGCCGACGCCTCTGCTGCCGACGAGGAGCTCAGCAGAGCTTAGGTTTCAAGCTTAGGTTTCACGTGAAACCCTGAAAGCTTCCCCCTCCCCTAGCTTGCGTTCCATTTCTGGTCTATACGTCTAGACCAATCAACTGGAAAGTTGGCCGCGGGAGGGGGATTTTTGTATGCCTGGTTGCCGACGTCGCGGGCCGCTCGGTCGTGCAAGGAGCTCCCAAAAGCTCCGACGAAAACCGAGATGACTCTTGTGGGACGAGCTTAGAACATGTATTCTAAAGGTGGGAGTGGGGGAAGCAATTATCCGGCTAATTTAGGGATGCAGCTCCCCATGGGAATCACAACAAATTCTTCAACCTCGGTACCTACTGCGTATTTTTCTCACTCAAACCCGCATGATCCAGAATGTATGGCGGGTCAACTCATGCGAAGAATAGAGTATGAGTTTTGGTCACGTGTCCAGCCACCGCTCGACGCAGATTCAGACACTGCATTTATGACCCTTGGTCAAAAGACGGGAAAGTCTCCGGCACATGTGGCGCGGAATGTCATGGGGCTTATTCGTCTCAGTGAATTGCCGAAGGTGAAGGCGATGCAAGACTCTGAATACGTACTCGATATGCAAGCCTTGGTTGCTATTGATCAAGTACTGGCAAAGCTGGGCAACCCTATTGCTTCAGTTATCTCAGAGATCGATAGTCAATTGGCGGCGTGGCTAACACCGACTAAACCCAACCAGGTCTTTCCCAGCGCAGAAAAGATTCGGCGCAAGGTACGCGACATTGCTAAGGTCTTGGATGATTCAATCGCGTTCCGGGATAAGCGGAAGAAGAATCGGTATTCACTCCTCACCCGGGGAGAACGTGCCTCGATCGAGTTAGAGGTCGATAGTAACGTCGGCGTCGTAATCCACGAGACAATCAAGCTGGCCGCAAAGGAGCATGACGTCTCAATGGCGGATGCCTTAGTTCTCCTCATTACGGGCAAGATTCAGCCGGAGGCTGGAAAAGTCGTTGTGCATGAATTCAAAGCCACTGACGTGGAGGGAGCGCCGGTCTTTGTTCAGGGACACGGCTGGACCGGTGAAGGAGTCCCAGCGTCGAGGACTGTGACGAGAGACTTTAGTGAAGCACCAGAACCGTGCGAAGGCTACCAGCCCTCAGATGTCACGCGAAAGTATGTCGAGGGGCGCGACGGGACCTGTCGGGCGCCTGGCTGTAATCGACCGGCGTGGACATGCCAATTGGACCACAGGATTAACTATGCCGATGGTGGCCCTACGCACCCGTCTAATTTGGTTGCCCTTTGCCAGCACCACCACAACATGAAAACTGACGGACGGGCTTTCTATATCCTGGACCCAGTTACTGGTGATGTTGTCTGGTTGTTTGAGGACGGCACCTGGGCGGTGACTGAAGCAACCGGTCCTCTGGCCCCGGCGTCTAAGGTGTGGGCACGAACCGTCGCGGAAGATGTCATTGCTCACCGGCGGAAGATGCACGAAGAGGCCAAAGCCTTGAAGGTTGAGCTTGATGGCGGAGAGTTGGTCGAAGTCTTCGACAGGACGGACCCGGCGGATCGCTACTCGAACGCATCCGATGATGTCCCCTTCTGAGGGCCAAGAGACTATCGCTGTTGGGGATTAGGGAATTAAGGAGGCTTTGGAAGGCACAGAAGGCGGCATTATTAGTGATTGCTGGCTACAACGACGGTAGCCGATGGGCTTGTGCATATGGAACACGCGCTGTTTCACGTGAAACGACCCCTTCCATCGTGATGCGTGGTGGCGCACGACGTGATGGAAGAGGCTGAGGTGGGTCAGGATTGTTCGGGAAAGCGCTTAGCCAACGGCACGCTTGGTAGCAGCCTTCATCTTGGATACGAAGTCGGTGACTGCAGAGGCGAGTCCGTCGGTGGGCTTGTTGTTCTCGTCGAGGTGAGCGTCGACAATCTTCGTTAAAGCAGATCCGGTGATGGCCCCAGCTGCGCCAGCGGAGATGGCATCGGCGACATGCTGAGGGGTTGAGATTCCGAAGCCAAGGAGAATCGGTGCCCCGCCGAAGCGTTTCACGTTGTTCACTACATCAACGAGCCCGCGGGTTTCCGATTCCTTCTCGGTGCCGGTGACGCCATCGCGCGAGATTGCGTAAATGTAGCCCCTCGAGTATTGAGCCACGCCCTGGAGGGTCTGCTCCGAGGCTTGTGCCGGGGCGATGAAGATCGGGTCAATGCCGGCCTTGTCGGCGGCGGCGACGAAAGGTGCGCCTTCGCGGACGGGGACATCGGGAAGCAAGATGCTATCAGCACCCGCTTCTTGAAACTCGGAGTAGAAGGTCTCCAACCCACGAGTGAAGGGAACATTGCCATAGATGAGCATGCCAATCGGAAGGTCTGGGAATTCGGCTCGAATCTGGCGGATTTGGGCGATGGCGGAATCAACCGTTGCCCCTCCTTCAAGCGCGCGGATGTGTGAGGCCTGAATGGTGGGACCATCGGCAACAGGGTCCGAAAAGGGGACGCCGAGCTCGAGTGCGTCGGCCCCGCCGGCGACGGCCGCGCGAACGATGTCGAGGGCAGTGTCCGGGTCGGGGTCGCTCAACATGATGAAGGGAACGAAGGTCCCTTCATTGCGGGCGGCAAGGTTGGAGAAGAGTTTCTCGTATCGGCTCATTACTTGTCCTCCGTGATCTTGAATTCGGGGTGCGCGTCGAGGGTGCGGCGGACGTGGTCGATGTCTTTGTCGCCGCGCCCGGAAAGGGAAACGATAATGGTGATGTCCTCATCTTTGCGCTTAAGCGCATAGGCCAGGGCGTGTGAGGATTCAAGGGCGGGAATGATGCCCTCGCGGCGGCTAAGGATTTGGAACGCTTCAAGTGCCTCCGCGTCGGTGATGCCGACATAGGTGGCGCGGCCCGTCTGCGCCAGGTGAGCATGCTGTGGACCGACGCCGGGGTAATCGAGGCCAGCGGAGATGGAATAGGACTCCTCAACTTGACCGTCGGCATTGCGCATGAGGTAGGAGCGGGCGCCGTGGAGAATTCCGATGGTGCCATTGTTGATCGTGGCACCGTGGTGTCCGGAATCGAGGCCCTCTCCCCCAGGCTCGGCGCCGACGAGCTCGACCGACTCCTCGTCGATGAAATCCGCGAACATGCCGATGGCATTGGAGCCGCCGCCGACGCAGGCGACGACCACGTCGGGAAGCCCGCCCGTGCGCTGAAGCATTTGGGCCTTGGCTTCCTCGGAAATCACCCTGTGGAACTCGCGGACAATCGTGGGGAAAGGATGGGGGCCGGCAGCGGTGCCGAGCAGGTAGTGGGATTCGTGGAACGTTGCGGTCCAATCGCGCAGCGCCTCATTAACGGCATCTTTGAGAGTGCCAGATCCGGAGTCCACCGGAACGACCTTCGCGCCCATGAGCTCCATGCGGTAGACATTGGGCTGTTGCCTCTCGACGTCTTTAGCGCCCATGTAGATGACGCACTCAAGATCGAGCAGCGCGCAGGCGAGCGCAGTCGCGGTCCCGTGCTGGCCCGCACCGGTCTCAGCGATAATGCGGGTCTTTCCCATGCGCTTGGCCAAGAGCGCTTGGCCAATCACCTGGTTGGTCTTGTGGGCGCCGCCGTGGACGAGGTCCTCCCTCTTGAGGAAAATACGTGCCTTTCCACCGAGCTTGGTTGCCTCGGTGAGAGGGGTGGGACGGCCAAGATAGTCACGAAGATAGCCTGATAGTTCTTTGCGGAAGGCGGGATCGTTTTGCGCATCGACGAAGGCCTTCTCGAGTTGGTCGAGTGCGGGAATGAGAGACTCGGGAACAAATTGTCCGCCGAACTCGCCGAAATACGCGGGAAGGATGGTCTCCCTGGCGTCCTGTGGGTTAGTCATGGTGTTCCTTTTGGGTAGGTTTGGGTTAAGGGTTAATACGTAAAGTGACGAATGGTGTTGAAGGCCGTCGCGATGAGGGCGGTGTCCTTCCTGCCGTTAACTTCCACGCCGGAGTTGATGTCCAGTCCGGCTGTGCCAACGCGTAGCGCATCGTGAAGGTTGTCGGGTTTAAGGCCACCCGCGAGAAGTGCCTTTTCTTTGACGTTGTCGGGAATTGTTGACCAATCGAAGGAGTTGCCCGTGCCGCCGGCGCCAGCATCGAGGATGAGCATGTCGGAGGCGTCGGCAAGCGCAGAGGCGAGCTCCGGGCCGTGCGGCGCTGTCATATCGATGGCGCGCCATACCTGCCGCTCCCCCGCTACCGCGCGGACGGCGGAGATGAGCTCGAGTTCGGCGTCCGTGCTCCCTTGGTAAGGGGCATGGATCTGGAGGGCGGCAATGCCGTCGAAAGCGAGCTCTTCCCAGCCAGTGGTGCGGCGAGAGACCGCGACGTAGCTGAGATCAGGTTCGTGGGCGATGATATCGAGCGCGGTTTCACGTGAAACATTGCGGGGCGATGCCTCTTCGAAGATAAGCCCGCCGTAGACTGCGCCGGCGGCGCGGGCGGCCTGAGCTGCAGACCACGCCGTGAGTCCGCAGACCTTATTGTGACCATAGACAAGCTCGCGTGCAGCACGATCGATATCAGGCGTACCCGTGAGTTGGGAGCCGACAAGGAATGCGTTGGCATGAGACCCAAGGCGGCGCACAGTCTGGTTGTTGCGGATGCCGGATTCCGAAACCACAACTTTGCCGGAGGGTACAAAGCGAGACAGGCGCTCGGACCGGGTGAGATCGATGCTGAGGTCGTGAAGGTTGCGGTTGTTAATGCCAATGACGTCCACGCCAAAGGCAGTGGCGCGGTCAACCTCGTCCACAGTGATCGCCTCAGTGAGCACGTCGAGCCCAAGGGAATCTGCTAGATGTTTGAGCTCTGCATAAGTCTCATCATCGACGCTGGACATCATGAGCAAAATGGCGTCGGCGCCAAAGTAACGCGCGGCATACACCTGGATCGGATCGATAATGAAGTCTTTGCACAAGACCGGCAGGTGCGTGGACAGCGCCACGGTTTGCAAATGGTCATAGTCACCACCGAAACGGTCCGGTTCACAGAGGACAGAGATGGCCGAGGCGTAGCGCGAATACACGCGGGCGATGGCTCCCGGTTCATAATGCTCACGGATGAGGCCGAGCGACGGGGACGCGGACTTGCATTCCATGATGAAACGGTTGGTCCCGTTGAGCGCGTCGTAGAAGGAACGCTCAGAGCGCGGGAGAGTCGTGAGGTCCACGTGGGCGAGGCGCTCACGGATGGCTGGTAGGTGCGTGCGGCGCTTGGCGACGATCCCCTCAAGCACGGTCGGCAGAGCCATAGTTCGCCTCCTCGTGCTTCTTCAGCCATGCGGCCACGGTGCCGTCCTGGATGAGTTGGTTGGCGTGCGCGACGCCGTCTTGGATGGTGTCGGTTGTGCCGTTGAGATAGAACATGGCGCCGGCGGTGGCGACGATCGCGTCGTGATGGGCCGGCTTGCCCGTACCGGCAAAAACCGCCCGGAGGGCCTTCGCGTTTTCTTCCCCGTTGCCGCCGGCAAGGTCGGTCAACTCGTGGCGGGAAATGCCGAGGTCTTCGGGGGTGAGCTCGTAGTGGCTAATGGTGCCGTCGCGAAGCTCCCAGACCTGGGTGGTGCCGTGAACGGCAATCTCATCGGTGCCAGCACCGTGGACCACGAGCGCGCGGGTGCGGCCGAGGTCCTTGAAGACCTCAGCGATGAGCTGGCCTTGCTCGGGGTTGGCTATGCCCATGATTTGGAACTCCGGGCGGCCGGGGCTCAGGAGCGGGCCCATGGTGTTGAAGAGAGTGGAGACGCCGAGGCCCTTGCGCACCGGTTGCACGTGGGCGACGGCCGGGTTGTAGGCCGGCGCAAAGAGGAAGGTGAAATTGGATGCCTCGAGCTGGCGGACTGCGCGGTCTGGGTCGAGATCAAGCGGGATGCCGAGGGCTTCCAGGACGTCGGCTGAGCCAGACTTGGAGGAGACAGAGCGGTTGCCGTGCTTGACCATCTTGACTCCGCCCGCGGAGGCGACGAGGGAAGCGCCGGTCGTGACGTTGATGGTGTTAGCGCCATCGCCGCCGGTTCCTGCGGTGTCCATGAGCCCCTTGCCGGTGACAGGGAATGGCCGGCCGGCCTTGATGAAAGCGCGTGCCGCGCCGGCGACATCAGCGAAGGTCTCTCCGCGGGTGCGGATTTGGGTCAGGAGAGCGGCGATATGGATATCGTCATACTCCCCTACCGTCAGTGGGGTGAAGACCTCGATGGCTTGCTCCAGGGTCGGCTCCTGGATGTCGAGGAAGGCTTGCAATGTCGTCAATGCCTTATTATCAGTCATTACTTGGATCCTTCAATGGTGGGGTAAACAGAAAGTTGATTAATACACCGCTCGATCATGATCGGTCCCGTCGGCGTGAGAAGTGATTCTGGGTGGAACTGGAGGCCGAGAGCCGTGCCGTCGAGTGTTTCTGCGGCCATGGTGACGGAACCAATGGCGGTCTTGGTCTCGGCGAGACTGCGCATTTGGGCGGGAACGTTCGCGCAGCCTAAGGAGTGGTAACGCGCAACGGGGACGAGGCGGCCAACATAGTTCGGGTTATCGGGCTCGGAATCGGTGGTGAGACCCTGAAAGAGAGGGTGGCTGGCGCCGGCGTCGGTCAGCGTCATGGGTACGGAAGAACCGTGGACTGGGCCGCAGGGCTCGACGGTACCGCCGAAGTGATCAAGGAGTGCCTGGAAGCCCAAGCAGATACCGAGGATGGGGATGCGGCCGAGGGAGGCGTCGATAAGCTGCATCATCGATCCGGCGTCGCGGGGATGACCCGGGCCGGGCGAGAGGATGATGATATCGGGCTGGGCGGCGAGGACCTCCTCCACGGGCACGGTGTTGCGGAAGACGGTGGTGTTATAGCCGGCGAGGGCGTCGACGAGGTTGTAGACGAAGGAATCGTGGTTATCGATGAGGACGACGTGTGGATTCATCGGATGACCTCCAGAGATGCGTTGTGTGCCTGGGCAATGGCGCTGAGCACCGCGTAGGCCTTGTGGACCGTTTCATCGGCCTCGGATTGTGGGACGGAATCGCGCACGACGCCCGCGCCGGCCTGGACGACGGCTGTGCCATCCTTGACGTAGGCGGAGCGGATGACGATGCAGTTATCCATCGAGCCATCGCCGCGCAGGTAGCCGATTGCGCCGCCGAAGGAGCCGCGGCGAGTACCTTCGGTTTCGCGGATGAGCTCCATGGCGCGCAGCTTCGGAGCGCCGGTGAGCGTGCCCATATTCATGCAGGCTCGGTAGGCGTCGAGGGCGTCGAAATCCTCGTGCAGCGTGGCGACGACCCGGGAAACCAGGTGCATGACGCGAGAGTAGCGGTCCACCTGGAGCAGGTCGGCGACCTTTCGGGTGCCGGGGACGGCGACGCGAGCGAGGTCGTTGCGGGCTAAGTCCACGAGCATGATGTGCTCCGAGACTTCTTTGGAGTCGGTGCGCATCTCCAGTTCATTGCGGATATCCAGCTCGTGAGTGGCACCGCGCGGCCGAGTGCCGGCAACCGGGTAGAGCTGAACCTTTCGGTCAGAGGCCGTGTACTTCAGGTTGGACTCAGGGGATGCACCAAAAAGCTCGTGTTCCTCCCCGCGCAGGTAGAACATGTACGGCGAGGGGTTGGTCTCGCGCAGCGTGCGGTAGGCAGCGAAGGCATCGGGGCAGTCGAGGCTGAAGGCGCGGGAAGGAACGACCTGATAGATATCGCCGGCATGGACGTTGCCCTGGAGGCACTCGACGTGGCGGCGGAAAGCAGCGTCATCGATGCTGGCGCGTGCGCTGATGGTCTCGCGCGGTGCCGGGGATTCTGGGGTGACGGGCTCGGTGGCAGCGGCACGGTCGAGCTCCCCTTCGAGCGCGCGCTTGTCGACGCCCCACCCCTCAATCTTTGCTCTCTTGGTGAGGTGGTCCACCGTGAGGACATGCTCGCCGACGAGAAACTCATAATCCGGATACGCGTTTGGGCCGTCCGGTACCGGTGGCAGTTCTTCGAACGTCGCGACGTAGTCGAAGGCGAATCCGCCACCAAGGAACGGGAGGGACTCGCCGGAGTAGAGCTGGCTGAACTGCAACGTGCGCAGAATATCGGCGGTGGAGGTGGCGCGGAGGCGGGCGCGCTCGTCGTGCTCGGTGGGGAGAGCGAAGCGGAAGGTGACGCTGCCTTCTGAGCTGTGGATGATCCGTGATTGGAAGTCCGCGCGGAGTTCGTCGATAAGAAGGTGACCCGATGGTGTCAACGCGGTGGCGGTGGCCTCCTGGCCCCGGCACACCACCTTGAGTGCGGCCTTGGTGATGGCGATGCACGTGAGGTTTTTCTTGGACTCGATGTCCGCGGACTCTAAGAGCAGGGAGTTCTGTGGGGTGGCGAGGGCATAAAAGAGTGCGCTGGCGTCGGATGTGTACCTGACCTCGCGTGTGGCTGTGTACGGCATATTCTGTCTTTCTTTAACGGTTTTGTGTGCTGCCGCGAGCTTCGCAAGAGAGCAAAACGCCGAAAAGCCCGCAGCTGCGGGCCTTAAATATGGGAGAACAACGAGGCCCGCGGGTTACGCGCGCCACCACCAAAGGTTAACTGTGTTCTTCATATCACTGACTCTAACACCGATACCTTCCGCCGTACAGATAATGCACTGGCGGGTACCCCCGTGGTGAGCGGATGGACGAGCTGAAGGGACCGATGCGTGAGTGTTTCACGTGAAACCTAGGTGCTGTACTTGGCGGTCCCAACCCCCTGTGTCCATGAGGGCGGTTTCGGCAAGGCGGCAAAAAGGGCCCGGCACGATGCCGGGCCCTGACACGTGTGAAGCTACGTGAGCTTGAGAGCGGAACTACTTGAGCTTGATGAGCGCGGAGGAGAAGTAGTCCTCGACCGCTGATGGATCATCGAGTGGGAGGACGGCACCGACGTACTGGTCCGGGCGAACGATGACGACGGCTCCGTAACGGGAAATGCCGCGGCCTTCAAAGATGTCCTTGTCCCCGGGGAGTGCGTTGAAGACGTTCTCCCAATTCGGAACATTGAACTTGCCGTTGCGGGGGCGGAAGAGAAGAGGGGCGTCGAGAATCTCGTAGTCGTGGTGGTTCGTCTGCTGGTAGATGGCCTTCACATCGAAGTAGGTATTCTCGTCAGCCCCTTCGGGGGTGAACTTGGCCAGGATGGGCCCGACCTTCTCGGCCCACTGGCTCAGCGTGGAGTCCTCGCCGGCCTTGGGGGCATCGGCGAAGGCGTAGATGCGGTAGCGGCCATCTGCGGTGTGCTGGTGGCCCAGGTGCTGAGGGTAGGCGTCGCAGCGGCGCAGGACCTCAAAGGACTTGAAGCGCTTGCCCACCGGGAAGCCGGTAGCAAGGTCTTGGTGCTGGATAGTGCCGACGATAAGGTTTTCCTCGTATTGCGTCATCATGCCGGCGGCGAACTCCTCCGCGGCGACGTAGTACTTCTCCACTGCCTCCGGATCATCGAGCTCTTCCGTCGGGGTGGCCATGAGGGTCGACCACTCGCGGTCGAAGTTGATGAGGTTCTGGGCGGCCGGCTGGCGCTCACCGTGGTACGTGCTGAGAAGCTCCTTCGGCGCGCGGCCGTCGAGGACGTGGCCGAGCTTCCATCCAATGTTGAAGCCATCCTGCATGGAGACGTTCATGCCCTGTCCCGCCTTTGCCGAGTGGGTATGGCAGGCGTCGCCGGTGAGGAAGACGCGTGGGTCGTCGTCGTTATCGTCGAAGGCGTCGACAAGGCGGTGGCCCACCTCGTAGACGGAATGCCACGCCACCATCTTGACGTCGACGAAATAGGGGGCGTAAATCTCGTTCGCCTTCTCGATGATCTTCTCAATCGGCGTGTTGCGGACCTTGTGGTTGTCATCCTCTGGCACCACGCCGAGATCGACGTACACGCGGCAGAGGTAGCCGCCCTCGCGCGGGATGTGGAGG
Source organism: Corynebacterium sp. HMSC062E11 (assembly GCF_001811845.1). Lineage (NCBI taxonomy): Bacteria > Bacillati > Actinomycetota > Actinomycetes > Mycobacteriales > Corynebacteriaceae > Corynebacterium > Corynebacterium sp. HMSC062E11. The sequence goes on along the minus strand of NZ_KV806791.1, from coordinate 13,688 downwards.
ATAGAACCGGCCTGGGAGTGGATGGCGCACTTGGTGCGCCAGTCCGGGAAATCGGTGTCAACGACAACGTCCATGACACCCCACGCGTGGTTAGCCTGGTCGCCCTTGAGCGAGCGGCCGATGGACTTGCGGACGCGTGACTTAGCGCCATCGCAACCGACGACGTACTTAGCGCGAACGTCGCGCGGGTTGCCGTCGACGTCCTCGAGGTGCACCGTCACCGGGTATTCGCCCTCCCCTACCTCTAGGGAGACAAAATTCCAGCCATAGTCCGGGGTGATGCGGCCGGGCGCGCGGTGTGCATAGCGGGCGAAGTAGTCCAACACACGGGCCTGGTTGACAATGAGGTGCGGGAATTCGGAGATTCCTTGTTCGTCATCAACAGGGCAGGCACCGCGGACAATCTTGGAGCGATCATTCGGATCCGGGTTCCAGAAGGCCATCTCCGTAATTTCATAGGCCTCTTCCGTGATTTCCTTAGCAAAGCCAAAGGCCTGGAAGGTCTCTACAGAGCGGGACTGGATGCCATCAGCTTGTCCGAGCTCAAGGCGATGCGGGCGACGCTCAATGATGCGCGTATTGACGTTGGGAAACATCGCGAGCTGTGCCGCAGCGATCATGCCTGCGGGCCCGGAGCCCACAATGAGAACGTCCATTTCATCTGGAAGTTCAGAAGCGCGATCGACGCCGTACCCGGCGGGCTCGTGCACGCGGGGGTCTTCCGAAACGTAGCCATTGTGGTGGAACTGCACTGTGGACTCCTTAGTCAGCGGTTGTAATGAACGAGAACGAAGGGGTGGTGGGGGTAGCGGCCACTCCCCTACTGCCATGTGATCTTTGCTCTTGTGGGTGGTGACTCAGTTCAAGGCGTCTCTGAGATGTGAGCTGGGTCTTAGAAGGGAATCATATATGATATGCCCGCCTCGCACAATGGCCCTTGCGAAACTGTGAGGGCTCATGTGGAGGGGCGTCGTCTAGCGCGGGCTGAAAATGAAGTGTCCTCGGGATTGCTCGGCCTCGTGTTCCGCGCCGAGCGCGATTCCCTTGCGCTCACGCAGGATGAAGGTGCAGATGAAGCCGACGATCGAAGCAGATACGAGGTAGCCCGACACCGCAAAAGTGGTACCTGTTGCCTCGACGAGCGAAGCGGCAATCATGGGGGCGAAGGCGCCGCCCAGGACCGAGCCGAGGGCATAGGTGATGGACACACCCGTGGCGCGAATCGAGGCGGGGAATAGTTCTGCGTACATCGCGGATTGCGCGCCGTAGGTCAGGCCCAGACCCACGGTGAGGAAGAGGAGTGCGCCGTAGAGGAGGCCTAGGCTTCCGGTATTGACCAGCGGGAAGAGGGCGGCAGCGCCGATGCCCTGCAAGATGAATCCCAGGAGGTAGGTATTTCGGCGGCCGATGTAATCCGAGACAAAACCGGCGAACAAGGTGGTCAAGGCCCAAGAGAAGGCAGACACGGTCACGGCGTTGAGGACATCACCGCGGTCGAGTGCGACGGGGCCCTCGGGGTCGGTGGCGTAGCGCTGGATGTAGCCGCCCGTAGTCATGTACCCGACGGTGCCGTTACCTGCGAAGACGAGCGCGGCGACCAGGACGAGCGGGGTGAACTTCTTAAACAGCGTGCCAATGGGGTTGGTGGCTTCTTCCTCTTCGCGTTCCGCAATCTCCGCGAACACCGGGGACTCGTCGACGCCCATGCGGATGAGGTAGCCCACCAAGACGAGGACGAAGGAGAGGAGGAAGGGAACGCGCCAGCCCCAGTCCATGAAGGCGTCGCCAGGCGCGATGGTGTTCATGATGGACACCACGCCGGAGGAGAGCAGCAGGCCGGCGGGCACGCCGATCTGGGGGCCTGCGCCGTAGAGGCCGCGCTTGTCAGTCGGGGCGTGTTCCACTGCCATGAGCACCGCGGAGCCCCATTCGCCACCAGCAGAGATGCCCTGGATGATGCGCAAGGTGATGAGGAGAATCGGCGCCCAGATGCCGGCGGTTTCATAGGTTGGCAGAACGCCAATCAGGGTGGTTGCGCCGCCCATGGCGATGAGCGTGACCATGAGGACCACGCGGCGTCCGAAGCGGTCGGCAAAGTGCCCGGCCAGGAAGGCGCCGACCGGGCGGAACAGGAAGGACAAGCCAACGGTCAGGAAGGAGATGATGGTGGCCAGGCCGCCTTCGAGCGGACCGAACATGAGGTGGTTGAACACGAGTCCGGCCACTGCTGCATAGAGGAAGTAGTCGTACCACTCGATGGCGGTACCGATGGTCGTCGCGGCGACGACGCGGCGGCGTTCGGCCGTCGAAATTGTCGGCGTGACAGTTGCGTGCGACATAGTGAGATTCCTTTCGGCATGGGGTGTGCCATATACGGAAAAACGTGTGAGTTGAACCACTTGCGGTGGTGCCAAGGATAATATACGATCTGGGCAAGGATTTGTTCACAATTAAGGATTCTTCATGGCTGTACCTGAGTTCTTGCCGGTTAAACCGGGCAAAATGATCGCTGTCCATGTGGCCTTTGAGTCCCGCGCGGCACAGCGCGGTCGCTGGCCCAAGACCCCGAGTTACTTCCTCAAGGCGACGAGCACGCTGGCTGAGTCGGACGGGGTAGTCGAGCGCCCCGAAGGAACCGAACTGTTGGCCTTCGAAGGCGAAATCGCACTCATCATCGGCACTCCGGCCCGCAACGTATCCCTCGAGGATGCGTGGAAGCACGTTGCCTACGTGACCGCCTCGAACGACATTGGCCTGTATGACTACAAGGTTCAGGACAAGGGCTCCAACACCCGTTCCAAGTCGCGCGATGGGTACACCCCCATTGGGCCGGAGCTTATCGACGCCCAGGAGATCGACCCCAAGGGCCTGCGCCTGCGCACGTGGGTCAATGGCGAGGTTGTTCAGGAGGGAACCTCGTCCGATGAAGACCTCATCTTCCCTCTCGCCCAGTTTGTTGCCGACCTTTCCCAGCACATGACACTGGAGACCGGTGACATCATCCTCACCGGCACCCCTGCTGGATCTTCCGTTATCGAGCCTGGTGACGTCGTGGAGGTTGAGGTCGACGTTCCAGGAGGCGTGAGCTCCGGCAAGCTGAAGACCACCGTGAAGGAAGTCCCCGCCTCCTTCGATCCGCAGCTGGGCAATCTGCCCTACGTTGACGATAAGCAGCGCGAGGATGCCTACGGTGACCGCGAATCTGCTGGCCTTCCCCCCAAGGATGAGGGCGGCCTCGACCCGGAGCTTAAGGCTGCTCTGGAGAAGGCCCCGACCGCCGGCCTATCCGCTCAGCTGCGCAAGCGCGGAATCAACCAATCCGTGATCGAAGGCGTGTACCCGCAAGCCAAGGGAACCAAGATGGTGGGCGTCGCCCGCACCTTGCGCTTCGTGGCTGGCCGTGAGGATCTGTTCAAGTCTCACGGGGGCGGCCTCAACGAGCAGAAGAAGGTCTTCGACACGGTCAAGGAGGGTGAGGTCATCGTCATCGAGGCTCGCCAGGAATCCGGTTCCGGAACGCTCGGTGACATTCTGGCGCTGCGCGCCAAGGTGCGCGGTGCTGCCGGCGTCGTGACCGATGGCGGCGTGCGCGACTACGAGGCCGTCAAGGAGATTGGCCTTCCCGTCTTCACCCAGGGCGCGCACCCCTGCGTTCTCGGACGCAAACACGTTCCGTGGGATAGCGACATCGCCGTCTCCTGCGGTAACGCCACCGTCCTTCCCGGTGACATCATCGTCGGCGACGATGACGGCGTCGTGGTGATTCCCCGCGACATCGCAGCCGAGGTTGCCGAGGCCGCTCTGGCCAAGGAGCACGAGGATGAGTGGGTTGCTACCCAGGTGGAGACGGGCGCCAGCTTGGATGGCCTCTTCCCGCCGACCGGAGCGAACAAGGAAGCCTACATCGCGTTCCGTGATGGAAAGGCGGGTGGTCAATGACGGAACCCGCGGCACCAGCTGGGGAGAGCAAGTCCCAGAAAGCCTATAACTGGATAAGTGAAAAGATTCGTACTCGCGAGTATGAACCTGGCTACCGTCTTGTGCTGGCAGCAATCGCGGATGATCTGGGCATCAGCGTGGTCCCCGTCCGCGAAGCTATTCGCCAGCTTGAGGCGGAAGGAATGGTCACCTACGAGCGCAACGTCGGTGCCAGCGTTACCACGTATAACCGCGAGGCCTATTACGAATCCATGGACATCGTTGCCACCGTGGAGGCCAACGCCACGGCGCAATCCGCTCCGCATCTTGGCCCAGAGGATATTGCCCAGGCGCGGGAGATTAATCAGCGCATGCGGGAGCTTGATATCCACCACGATCCAGAGGTATTTACCCAGCTCAACAAAGAATTTCATAGCGTTCTCTTCTCCAAGTGCCCGAACGAGAGGCTGAAGAACTTGGTGGTGGACCAATGGAAGCAATTGGAATACCACCGGGTCTCCACCTTTCGGTACGTGCCCGAGAGAGCCCAAGAGTCAACGCGCGAGCACGAGCAATTGCTCAGCCTCATCGAGGCTGGTGCGGAACCCGCCTACATAGAAAAAGTGGCCAGGCAACACCGACTGACCACTCTCAGCACCTATCGCAAGAAAAATGACTAAGGAGTCGAAATCACCCATGGCTATCAACAACGATGCTGCTAAGCCCACCGATCTCCCCGAGAAGATCCTTCACTACATCAACGGCGAGTTCGTCCCGTCGATCGACGGTGATGAATTCGAGGTCTTGGATCCGGTAACCAATAAGACCTACATCAAGGCCGCCTCCGGCAAGCCGGAAGACATTGACAAGGCTGTCGCTGCTGCGAAGGAGGCCTTCGAGAACGGCCCATGGTCCAAGGCACTGCCGCGTGAGCGCGCCCGTGTGCTCAACAAAATTGCGGATATCGTCGAGAGCCGCGCGGACAAGCTTGCCGCGTGGGAATCCTTCGACTCCGGCCTACCCATCACCCAGGCCAACGGCCAGGCTAAGCGTGCAGCGGAGAACTTCCGCTTCTTTGCTGACCTAATCGTCGCCCAGGCTGACGACGCCTACAAGGTACCGGGCCGCCAGATCAACTACGTCAACCGCAAGCCGATTGGCGTGGCGGGCCTGATCACCCCGTGGAACACCCCGTTCATGCTGGAGTCCTGGAAGCTCGCACCGGCCATCGCTACCGGCAACTCCGTCGTCCTCAAGCCGGCCGAGTTCACTCCGCTTTCCGCACAGCTGTGGGCAGGAATCTTTGAGGAGGCTGGCCTGCCGAAGGGCGTCTTCAACCTGGTCAACGGTTTCGGTGAGGAAGGCTATGCCGGTGACCCGCTGGTCAAGCACCCGGACGTCCCGCTGATTTCCTTCACCGGCGAGTCCCGCACTGGCCAGATCATCTTTGGTAATGCGGCCCCGCACCTCAAGGGTCTGTCGATGGAGCTGGGCGGCAAGTCCCCCGCCATCGTCTTCAGCGATGCCGACCTGGAGACCGCGATTGATGCCTGCATCTTCGGCGTCTTCTCCCTCAACGGCGAGCGTTGCACCGCCGGCTCCCGAATCCTGGTTCAGCGCGATATCTACGATGAGTTCGTGGAGCGCTACGCCGCCCAGGCTAAGCGCGTGAAGGTGGGCCTGCCCTCCGATCCGACCACCGAGGTTGGTGCTCTGGTGCACCCGGAGCACTACGAGAAGGTCACCTCCTACATCGAGATTGGCAAGCAGGAGGCCACCCTGGCCGCCGGCGGTGAGCGCCCAGAAGGCTTCGAGGAAGGCAACTTTGTTCAGCCGACCGTCTTCGTTGACGTCAAGCCGGATGCACGCATCTTCCAGGAAGAGATTTTCGGCCCCGTCGTTGCTATCACCCCGTTCGATACCGACGAAGAGGCACTCGATCTGGCAAATAACACGAAGTACGGCCTTGCCGCCTATGTGTGGACCTCGGATCTGAAGCGCGCCCACAACTTCGCTCAGAATGTTGAGGCCGGCATGGTGTGGCTCAACTCCAACAATGTCCGTGACCTGCGCACCCCGTTCGGCGGCGTCAAGGCTTCCGGCCTGGGCCACGAGGGCGGCTACCGCTCGATCGACTTCTACACCGACCAGCAGGCCGTTCACATCAACCTGGACAAGGTACACAACCCGGTCTTTGGCAAGCAGGACTAAGCCTTCCACTCTCTACTCCCCCACCACTAGCTAACTAAGGAGCCATCATGGCTGACATTCAGGCCCCCGACATTCTGCGTTGTGCCTACATGGAGATCATCGTTACCGATCTCGCTGCATCCCGAAAGTTCTACGTTGACACCCTCGGTCTTGTCGTCACCGAGGAGAACGAGAACGAAATCTACCTCCGCACTTACGAGGAGTTCATCCACCACAACCTCGTGCTGCGTCAGGGCCCTGTCGCTGCCGTCGCTGCGTTCTCCTTCCGCGTCCGTTCCCCGGAAGACCTGGACCTCGCGGAGGAATTCTACAAGGCGCGCGGCTGTGAGGTGCGCCGCAACAAGGATGGCTTTGTCAAGGGCATCGGTGATTCCGTCCGCGTCCAGGACCCGCTGGGCTTCCCGTACGAGTTCTTCTACGAGGTAGAGCACGTCGAGCGTCTTGCCTGGGCATACGACGCCCACATCCCTGGTGCGCTGGTACGCCTCGACCACTTCAACCAGATCACCCCGGACGTTCCTTCCGCTGTGAAGTACATGGAGGAGCTCGGCTTCCGCACCACCGAGGACATCCGCGATGAGGAGGGAACTGTTTACGCCGCATGGATGCGCCGTAAGCCGACGGTGCACGACACCGCCATGACCGGTGGCGATGGCCCGCGTATGCACCACATCGCGTTTGCTACCCACGAGAAGCACAACATCATCGCGATTTGTGACAAGTTGGGTGCGCTGCGCGAGTCCGACCGTATTGAGCGCGGCCCGGGCCGCCACGGTGTTTCCAATGCGTACTACCTGTACCTGCGCGACCCGGACGGCCACCGCGTAGAGATCTACACCCAGGACTACTACACCGGCGACCCGGATAACCCGGTCGTGACCTGGGATGTCCACGATAACCAGCGCCGCGACTGGTGGGGAACCCCGGTTGTTCCTTCTTGGTACCGCGATGGCTCCACCGTCCTCGACTTGGACGGCAACCCGGTGCCGCTGGTTGCCCGTGAGGATGAGTCCGAGCTGGAGGCCACCATTGGCGCGGATGGCTTCTCCTACACCCGCAAGGAAGATGCGGAGGAGATGCCGGAGTGGAAGCAAGGCGAGTACAAGCTGGGACACCAGCTCTAAAACGACCTAAGTACTCAGGTTGATGAACGTGGCCCCGTGGCGTCGAGAAGCAAGCGCACATAACGCGGGGCCGCGTTGTCGTTTCACGTGAAACCTTCAGGTTCAACAAACCTGTTAAACAGAACAAATACGTTCTACAACACCTTAAGGAGCGAAGTACATGCTGGATGAGAAACAGCACATCGCTATCGCAGATGAACTGGCGCAAGCCGAAAAGGACCGCACGATGGTCCCGCTGCTGACTGCCCGTTTCCCGGAGATGAGCATCGAGGACTCCTACGCGGTGCAGCGCGAATGGGTACGCCGCGGTGAGGAAAGCGGGCGCCGCCTTGTGGGCCGCAAAATTGGCCTGACCTCAAAGGTTATGCAGGAGGCCACGGGAATCACCGAGCCAGACTACGGCGCAATCTTTGAAGACCAGGTCTATGAGAACGGCTCCACTATCGAGCACGCGCAGTTCTCCAACGTCCGCATCGAGGTCGAGCTGGCCTTCGTGCTCAAGGAAGAGCTGAAGGGACCGAATTGCAGCATTTTCGACGTGCTGCGCGCGACGGAGTACGTCGTCCCAGCTCTGGAGATCCTCTCCTCCCGCATCGAGATGGAGGGACGCACCATTGTCGACACCATTTCGGATAACGCAGCCCTCGGCGCCATGATCTACGGCGGCAACCCGGTGGATCCCGCGGACGTCGACCTGCGCTGGGTGTCCGCGCTGCTCTATCGCAACGAGTCCATCGAAGATACGGGTGTGGCGGCTGCCGTGCTCAACCACCCGGCAATGGGCGTGGCATGGCTTGCCAACAAACTCCACGCGCACGGCGATAGCCTCGCCGCCGGCGACATCATCCTCGCCGGTTCCTTCACCAAGCCCATGTGGGTCGAACCGGGCGATACCGTCCACGCTGACTATGGAAAGTTGGGGTCCATCACATGCCGATTCCAGTAAAATTGCCGCCCACGTTCACGGATGTCCTTGAAAAAGCCGAAGAGCCACTCGTCGGCGCATGGATTTGTTCAGGCTCGGAGGCCGCGGCGGAGATCATCGCCTCAGCTGGCTTTAGCTGGACGCTGATCGACGGTGAGCATTCGCCCTATGGCCTCGAAACCATCCTCTCCTTGCTGCGCGCCACCGATGCCTATGGCCTGACGCGCGTGGTTCGCGTACCCGTGAACAACACGGCGTTGATTAAGCAGTACCTGGACCTGGGCGCACAAAACCTCATGGTGCCCATGATTGATACGGCCGAGGAAGCTGAGGCGGCAGTCGCGGCTATGCACTACCCGCCCCGCGGTGTACGCGGCGTCGGCTCGGCTCTGGCCCGCTCCTCGCGGTGGAACGGCGTGGAGGACTACCTCACCAACGCTTCGGACACGGTGAGCCTCACGGTGCAGATCGAGTCTGCGACCGCAGTGGAGAACGTGGAAGACATCGTGGCCGTCGAAGGTGTGGACAACATCTTCGTCGGGCCCTCGGACCTAGCGGCCTCGATGGGGCTTCTGGGCCAGCAGACCCATCCGGATGTACTCGAGGCGGTCAATCACACATTTGAAGCAGTCCGCGCTTCCGGAAAGAAGGTAGGCGTCAACGCTTTCAACCTTGAGCAGGCCCAGAAATATTTAGAATCTGGAGCATCATTTGCCCTGGTTGGGGCTGATGTTCAGCTTCTTTCAGGTGCGGCGCGCCAACTGGCAGACAAATTCCATTTGGGAGGGTAAAAAAGAACCATGAGTGAAAACAACAAGGTCAATATTGACGAGCTGCTGGCCAAGGTTCCGACCGGCTTGCTGATTAACGGTGAGTGGGTGGACGCCTCCGATGGCTCCACCTTCGATGTAGAAAACCCGGCAACCGGTGAGGTTATTGCCACCCTTGCTTCCGCTACTTCTGAGGACGCGAAGAAGGCTATGGATGCCGCCTGCGCCGTGCAGGATGAGTGGGCACGCACGTCGACGCGTGAGCGCTCCGACTTGCTACGCCGCGCCTTTGACCTGGTGCAGGAGCGCAAGGATGAGTTCGCTGCGCTGATGACCCTTGAGATGGGCAAGCCGCTGGCGGAGTCCTATGGTGAGGTCACCTACGGCGCTGAGTACCTGCGCTGGTTTAGTGAGGAAGCTGTACGCAACTACGGCCGCACCTTGCCGGCGCCGGAGGGCACCCTGCGCATGATTACCCGCCGTAAGCCCGTGGGCCCGTGCCTGCTTATTACCCCGTGGAACTTCCCGCTGGCTATGGCTACTCGCAAGATTGCCCCGGCCATCGCCGCTGGCTGCACCATGGTGGTGAAGCCGGCCAAGCTGACGCCGCTGACCACCCAGTACTTCGCACAGACCATGATTGATGCCGGCGTTCCGGCAGGCGTGGTGAACGTGGTCTCCGGTAAGTCGGCCTCTGCCATCTCCGAGCCGATCATGGCGGATTCCCGCCTGCGCAAGATTTCCTTCACTGGTTCTACCCCGGTGGGCAAGACTCTGCTTAAGGCAGCCGCCGACAACGTCCTGCGCACCTCGATGGAGCTGGGCGGCAACGCTCCGTTCATCGTCTTTGAGGACGCCGACATCGACCAGGCCGTCGAGGGCGCCATGGGCGCCAAGATGCGCAACATCGGTGAGGCCTGCACCGCGGCTAACCGATTCATCGTCCACGAGTCCGTCGCTGACGAGTTCGCGGAGAAGTTCGCCAAGCGCATCGGTGAGCTCAAGGTGGGCAACGGCCTCGATGAGGGCGTTACCTGCGGCCCGCTCGTCGAGAAGAAGGCACTGGATAACATCACCGCGCTTGTCGACGACGCCGTGGCCAAGGGCGCCAAGGTCCTCATCGGTGGCAAGCCGGGCGAGGGCAAGGGCTACTTCTACTCCCCTACCGTTCTCACGAATGTCTCCCGTGATGCCCGCGTGGCCCAGGAGGAGATCTTCGGACCGATCGCTCCGATTCTGACCTTCTCCGATGAGAAGGAAGCCATCGCGCTTGCGAATGACACGGAGTACGGCCTGGCCTCCTACGTGTTCACCGAGGATTCCAACCGTATGTGGCGCGTTGGCGACGGCCTCGAGTTCGGCCTCATGGGCTTCAACGCTGGCGTCATCTCCAACGCCGCCGCCCCGTTCGGCGGCGTCAAGCAGTCCGGCATGGGCCGCGAGGGCGGTGCCGAGGGCATCGAAGAGTACACGTCGCTGCAGTACATTGCCATGCCTAACCCTTATGCGAATGCATAAATAGTGCATTAAATTCGCTGCTAATAATGCTGGCATCTCCTTTACAGGAGGTGCCAGCATTATCTTTTTATGCATAGTATTCGCGAGGGTGTGATGTGACAGCACTCATAGTCAAATCGTGAGCACACACAAACAACTATTTGCATGTGTGGTGCGACACAATTACTAGCTATACACCGAAAGCCACCGGACACGTCCGGTGGATTATCGGGCCGACATAGCTAGTAAGGAGGAGTTGGCGTGGACACATCGACGCAGTCACCAGTGCTACCCGCTCGAAATGTACAGCCCGGGCACCGGGCTCCCACCAAACCAAAGGGCGGCCTGGGCGCCGGGCGCCTAGGAACAACGTCGCTGGTCTTCATGATTATCGCGGCGTCGGCACCTCTTACTGTGCTCGCGGGAGGAGTACCGACCAACTTCGCGGTATCCGGATTGTTAGGGGTCCCTTGGAGCTACTTAGCGCTTGGGATCATCCTCGTGTTCTTTGCAGTTGGGTACGGAATTATGAGTTCGAAGATTCAGAACTCAGGAGCCTTCTACGCCTATGTGTCTGAGGGGCTGGGCAACCGGCAAGGAATCGCAGCCGCAATTCTGGCCCTGGTTTCCTACAACATGATGCAGGTTGGTCTGTATGGAATCTTCGGTTTCTCCCTCGCCAATCTGATCAATAGTTGGTTTGGCACGAGCATTTCGTGGTGGATCGCGGCTTTGGCTGGCTGGCTCTTGGTAGCTGTCATGGGCGTCAGCAACGTTGACTTCTCGGCCAAGATCCTAGGAGTTCTGGTAGCCCTTGAATTCATCGTCGTAGCTGGAGTTTCGCTCTTGTCCCTTGGTGTTGCTCCTGAAGGGATCTCTGTGGAGACGATGCGGCCGAATCAGTTTTTCACCGATGGTATTGGCGTTCTCCTCGCCTTCGGAATTGCTGCCTTTATGGGTTTTGAGTCTGGTGCAATCTATTCGGAAGAAGCTCGTGACCCAGAGCGGACCGTTCCGAAGGCTACTTATATTGCCGTGGGAACCATCGCCCTCTTCTACGCTTTTTCGGCGTGGGCATTTGCTCAGGGGGTAGGGCCGTCCGTCGTCATCGATAAGGCGACTGAGCTTGGTCCCGATCTGGTCTTCGTGTGGTTGGGCGACTATTCAGTGATTGCTGCCAACATAGCGAACTGCTTGTTTGTAACTTCTCTTATTGCTGCCCTTGTCGCGTTCCATAACGCCGCAGCGCGATACTTCTTCTCCCTCGGGCGCTCACGTGTCCTTCCCGAGAAGTTTGCGATGTCATCGTCCAAAGGGGCTCCTATAGCCGGGTCCCTCACTCAGACTTCCATTGCTTTCGTCGTAGTGGGAGGCTTTGCACTGGCCGGAAATGGCAGCGAGATGGGCGAACTGTTCCCAGTCCTCACGCTCTTTACGTGGTTGACCAACGCCGCGGCGTTTGGCCTAGTCTTCCTGCTCGCAGTGGTGAGCGTGTCCATCATGGCATGGCTCAACAAGCAAGAGAAGAGCTACAACCTCTTCACTCGGGTCATCGCACCGTTTGTTGCAGCGTGCGGCCTCGTGGCTGTCTTCGTACTGGTGCTGATGAATTTCCCGCTCATGATCGGTGGAACCGGCCCAGATGCTCTCGTGTGGGTGATGCCCGGGATCATTATCGCTTCCGGAATTCTTGGGTTGTTTTGGGGTGAGTATTTAAAGCACAAAAAGCCCTACATCTACGCAAGTCTTCACGACAATCTTGACCAAATCTAAATCATAGGAAAGGCAATCATGGAAAAGAAGCAGGTAATCGTCGTTGGTGCGGGATTCGCAGGACTGACGGCAGCGCGTGAGCTGCAAACCGCTGGAATTGACTATCACATCGTAGAAGCGCGTGACCGTATTGGCGGCCGTGCCTGGACAGACGATAGGCTCGGACGTCCGTTGGAAATTGGTGCTACCTGGGTGCACTGGCATCAGCCTCATGTCTGGTCCGAAATCACCCGTTACGGCCAAGACATTATCGCTTCGCCGGTAGTGGATACTGCGTATTGGTATGCCGGTGGTGAGCTGAAGTCCGGCACAGAAGCTGAAATGGATGCCAAACTGGCGCGGCCAATGGAGAAGATCTTTGAGAACTCTCGTGAGTTTTTCCCAGAACCACACAAGCCACTTCTTGTTTTGGATGAGAAATTCGGCGCCTCCCAGGAGCTCAAGGATGCCTTCTTGGCTGCTGATGAAGCAGGCGTCCTTGATGCTTTGGAAGACGGTGACTTTACGCAGGAAGAAAAGGACCTGTGCAATGCATACTGGTCGGCCGGATACATCGGGTACCCAGAGCAGGGCTCCTCTTTGATGGCTAAGCAGTGGGCAGCCTTATGTGATCACCGTCTTTCTTTGGTGGACGAGCAAACGCTGCGGTACAAACTCGTCAATGGTATGCGGGGTATCTATGGCAACATTGCGAAGGACCTGACCGGCGAGATTCGTTTGAACACTGCTGTGACCGCAATCGAGCACGGTGATGACTCCGCAACGGTTACCTATGCGGACGGAACCTCCGAGACGGCGGACGCGGTGATTGTCACGGTCCCGGTCGGTGCCTTGGGAAACATTAAGTTCACGCCAGGCCTGCCCGAGGGCGCGCAGAAAACTGTCGAGCAGAAATGGAATTCGACTGGTTTCAAGGCTTGGATCAAGATTAAGGGTCACCACAATATCTTTGGCTACGCGCCCCAACCGGCCGTTGTGTCTGTGCTGCGCTCTGAGTACTTCGAAGATGACGACACGACCATTTGTGTGGCCTTCGGCTCCGACCATGAGAAGATCGATTTAGAGAGTATTGAGGATGCTCAAAAGGTCGTTGACCAGTGGCGTCCAGACCTCGAAGTTGTTGGTGTTACCGGACATGACTGGGTTGCTGACGAGTACTCCGGTCAGGCCTGGGCCACGCTGCGCCGCGGACAGTTCACCGAAGGTTGGCACCACTTCCGTATCTCTACCTCTTCGTTGCATTTCGCGGGAGCTGATTGGGCTTCCGGTTGGCGTGGAGTGGTTGTCGATGGAGCCATTGAAACCGGAATTTCCACTGCTCGCGAGGTCATCAACAAGCTGCGTGACTAACCGCTAGCCGCCGCACGATACGCACTCGGTGATTCGTGGTACTCCGCCTTGAAGATGCGCGAGAGGTGCGAGGGGTCGTGCAGGCCATAGCGGCTCTTCCGGTTTCGGGGTGCGTAGCGG
>NZ_KV806790.1:0-765 GCF_001811845.1 Corynebacterium sp. HMSC062E11 | reverse complement strand
GGCCTAAACGACAAAACGTGTTGTTTTCCGGCGTGTCGAGTTAAACGACAGATTGTGTTGGTGGGGGTTGGGGTTTAGCGTATGTGACCTTTACGTATTCCCATAGAGTGGTTGTAGGCAGTGTCGATGGCGCTGTCGTAGGTTGCTGGTCGGCCGTCTTCATGGCCGCTGGTGGCTTGTGTTTCCTGGTCGGCTAGGGTTTGTGCTTTGGCGAGTGCGTCCTGGCCCCAGTTTTGCTGCCTGGCGATTTCTACGGGGTCGTCAGGCAGCTGCGTGTGTAAGTACAGCCACCAGTCACAGGCGATGCGTTGTTGCTCGTCGCGCAGTCCTCGGTGGGCGTGCATCAGTTTCTTGATTTGCGAGTTCACTCCGCCTTCCAGGCTGTTGGTTGTGCGCTCTAAGCGTTGGCCTTCTTTAGCTTGGGTGAGGTAGGCAAAGAGGTGTCCGTGTTGACTCATTTTCTTCAGCTGTAGGTAGATTCCGCGGTGAACATCGTGGGTGTACCACCATTTTTTGTTGCCACGTTTGGATTTAGGAATCTGCTCGAAAGGGACGTCTTTGACGTAAGTTCTGGCTTTGAGCTGGGTGCTAAATACAGTGCCGAATTGGTGTAGCTTGGCAGTCCATTCGGCTGCTTCATCTAGGTTGGTAACGGCTAGCAGTTCGAAGGAAAGCCGTCGCAGTGCTTTGCCCATCGGCGAGGTGGGGTGCAGGCCTGTGGCGCGCTGAATGTTGCGTTTGACGTGGACAATGCAGCGTTGAACC
>NZ_KV806789.1:55499-66660 GCF_001811845.1 Corynebacterium sp. HMSC062E11 | reverse complement strand
GTCGGTGAGGTTGATATCAAGATCACCGAGCCGGGCAAGGATGACACTGGTAAGCCGGATGATTCTTCTGATTGGGATGGTTCTTCAAACCTGTCTCCGCGTTGCATTAACACTGGCCTTGGTGTTGGTATCCCGCTGCTGTTCCTGATTCCGGTTGGCCTGGCTTCCCAGATGAATATTCCGGGTCTGAAGGATTTTGTTGCTCCGATTAATAAGCAGATTCAGAATTTGAATACTCAGCTGCAGAAGCAGGCTGGTGTGTTCAATGGCCCGCTGGCTGGCAAGGTTGCTGGTATTGATGCGCAGTTGAAGCGTTTCGGTGCTGAGTATCAGCAGGTTGCTGGTGCTGTGGCTCTGATTGCTGCTGGTGCTTTGGCTATCGGCCTTATCGCTGATGCTTGTGCTCCGGGTGCAGGTTCTTCCAACGGTTCCTCCAAGTAGGAGAAACGCAGGATGTGTTTCCTCTAATAACACCGCCCTGGGAGGTGCGTTAACCTCCCACCCAACTTGAGAGTTGATGACCAAGGCCATAACTGCCGGAGCTCAAAGCTTCGGCGGTGTGGCCTGGTTCATTGCTCGATTGTGTTTGTTTGATAGCTCCGAAATACACCCCGTTATTTCACATAGTCTTGGGTCTCTGCCGAAGCTTTTCCTTTCCTTAAGCTGTAAGAGTGGAGACTCATGGCCACCGGATTTTTGCCGGTGTGCAGGCACCCCGTCGCGTAGGTCAGAGGACGCGGCGGGGTGCTTTCGTTTTCTGCAGAGAGAGTCCTAATGCGGCTTTGCCCATCAGGTAGAGGTAGATGTGCTCTTGTGGGTGGGGCTTGCTAAGCTGACAGTGCTTTTGAAGAGCATTTAGCCAGCGCTTTTGGTAGCTGGCGGCTTTAATTACACATCGTCACGGGTGCTTCCTCGTTGACCGCGATTGTGCTTAGTCCGGTTTCACTTCACTTGTGTTCTCCGGGTTTTGCGTGGGTTAGTTGAGGAGGCTGAGACGCCGCAGTGCAGCGGCGAACCGTCGAACCTGATCCGGATAATGCCGGCGAAAGGGAGGAATAATGAACTCTGTATCTCATGGCGCGTCTGTTAATGACGGCGCAACTGCGAATGGTGCTGCCCCGCGCAAACTGAACTGGCGCATTGTTGACATCGTGGTGGCTTCGGTGCTGGGCGTGGCGTGCGGATTCGTGTTCCTGGCATGGAACACGGTGGGATATGCCTGGTTTGAAGCTATGAATTCGCTCACGCCGGGCCTGGGTGGAATTGCTACCGGCATCTGGTTGATTGGCGGCGTCATCGGCGGATTGGTTATTCGCAAACCGGGTGCGGCACTCTACGTGGAGTTGCTGGCGGCCATCGTGTCCGCGGTGCTGGGCTCCCAGTGGGGTCCGAGCACTGTGTACTCCGGCATTGCCCAGGGCATTGGAGTAGAGATTGTCTTGGCTATCTTCCTCTACCGCCGCTTTGGCCTGGGCATCGCGATGCTCGGCGGCATGGCTGCGGGCTGGGGCGCGTTTGTGCTGGAGCTGTTTACCTCCGGAAACCTGGGCAAGACCCTGCAGTTCAACATCATCTACTTGGTAACGCTGAGCATCTCCGGCGCTGTGTTGGCGGGAGCTGTGGGCTATTTCGTGGTTCAGGCACTTGCAAAGACCGGTGCGCTGGACCGCTTCGCGGTTGGGCGCGAGCAGCACAGGGCTTAGACGAGTGTTGGTTTAAGTGTTGGTTTAGTTGATGGCTGATCTGGGTAGTACTGGGGCCACGAAGCTTGTGGCTCGTGGCTATGGCTGGACGCACGCGGGGAGGCGTGCGCCGGCGCTGGCTGATATTGACTTGGTTGTATCGCCGGGGGAGAAGGTGCTGCTGTGTGGTGATTCCGGGTCCGGGAAATCCACCTTGCTGGCGGCCATTGCGGGTGTGCTTGGTGGGGATGATGAAGGTACCCGCGAAGGTGAGATTCTTCTGGAGGATGCCACCGGGCACGTCGAGCCACCCGGGCGCACGATTCCGGTGGGGCTGGTGCTGCAGGACCCAGACTCGCAGGTCATTGCTGCACGCGTTGGTGATGACGTGGCCTTTGGCTGCGAGAATCTGGCTTATCCGCGTCCTGAGATTTGGCAGCGGGTGTCTGCGGCGCTATCGATGGTGGGTCCTGATGTTGACTTGTCGTTCCCCACGGAGCGTCTCTCCGGAGGGCAGAAGCAGCGCCTAGCTTTAGCTGGTGTTATTGCGATGGGGGCGGGCATGGTGCTGCTCGATGAACCCACTGCGAACCTCGACCCAGAAGGCGCGCTGGAAGTCATCGAGGCGGTGTCCACCATGGTGGAGCGCACCGGCGCGACTCTCATCGTGGTCGAGCATCAACACGCGGCGTGGGAAGGGGTACTCGACCGCGCGATTGAGCTCAAGGACGGGCGCATCGTCGCTGACGGTCCGGTGGATAGCGTTGTCGCTCAGCGTTCCGTGATCGGCCTGCCGCAGGCGCGGGGGGACGGGGAGACGTCGTCAAGCAGCGCTGGGGGAGTGCCGGAATCGGCGGCGCTGTGGAGTACTAACCTGGTTACTCGCTTCGGGCCGCCGCGCAGCTACGCGTTGCCCCGGGGGATGTCCACGGTGATTACCGGGCCGAATGGTGCGGGCAAGACCACGTGGCTGATGACGGTGGCGGGGTTGCTTCCCGCAAAGTCAGGGGAGATTGGTGTGGCGGAGTACGTGCGGCGGGGGCTGAAGGGCTCGCCGCTGACGTGGAAGTCCCGGGAGTTGGCGGACCGCATTGGGTTCGTCTTCCAGAACCCCGAGCACCAGTTTGTCGCCCGCACCGTGGCGGAGGAACTGCGCGTGGCACCCCGGGTCATGCGCCGCGAGGTGCCAGAGAAGCGGATTGATCAGCTCGTGGAGTCGCTGCGTCTGGGGCATGTGCTCAACGCCAACCCGTTTACGCTCTCCGGAGGGGAGAAGCGCAGGCTGTCCGTGGCCACGGCGTTGGTCACTGCACCCGAGGTGCTGCTCCTTGATGAACCCACCTTCGGCCAAGACCCCCACACCTTCACGGAGTTGGTGTGGTTGCTGCGGCGCATGGCGGATGAGGGGACGACGATTGCCTCGGTGACCCATGATCCGTTGTTCATTTCTGCGTTGGGTGACCACCGAGTGGAGGTGAGCCGTGGCTAGTACAGATCTTTTGCACCGGATGAATCCGCTAACGCGCATCTTCCTGATGTTCGTGTGGGTTACGCCCTTGTTGCTCTCCGTGGACTGGGTCTCAGCGGCCGTGTCCTTGGGAATGACGCTGCTCTTCGCGCCGCTTTGTGGGGTGTCGTGGACGCGGTTGTTTAAAGCCGGTTGGTTCCTCTTTCTTATTGCGCCGCTGTCGGGAATCTCGATGCTGCTCTATGGCGAGCCCGGCGGGCGGGAGTACTTCAGCTGGTGGCTGATGACGGTCACGGATAACTCGCTGGAGCTGGCCCTCGCCATCACCCTGCGCGTTCTGGCGGTGGCGCTGCCCATGGTGGTGTTGGCGCGGGATATTGACCCGACGGAGCTTGGCGACGCCCTCTCCCAGATCCTCAAGCTGCCCTCCCGGTTTGTCATCGGGGCGGTGGCCGGGGTGCGCATGATGACGCTGTTCAAATCCGACTGGCAGTACCTCGCCATGGCGCGGCGCGCGCGTGGGCTGAGCGACCAAGGCCGTATCAAGCACCTCATCACCATGTCCTTCGGGTTGTTGGTGTTAGCCCTGCGCCGCGGAGGCAAGTTGGCCACGGCGATGGAGGCGCGCGGGTTTGGCCGCACCCCGCCGGGCGGTGGCCAGCGCACGTGGGCGCGGCCCTCCCGCCTAGTCGCGCGGGACTGGCTAGCCATGGTGGTGGGAGCCGGCCTCGCGGCGCTACCGGTGGTAGTTTCGGTTCTCAGTGGGTCCTGGAGATTCTTCGGACTCTAGGACGAACTCTCGCAACGCTGCACGCTAGACGTACCCAGAAGTGGTGAAAGAACACATGCAGGACACGGACCGCACGGACCATCGGGAAGGCGGTAAGGACACTGCCCAAACTCACGCCGCAGAGATGGACAGGCTCTTAAACGATGTGCTGTCGCTCGCGGCAGCGCGCAAGCGCCCGATGCGCCCGGTGACCGTGCTTATCGACGGCCCCTCCGGCGCCGGCAAGACCTGGACCGCTGCGGCCCTGGCGGAGCGTACCGGGTGGCGGGTAGTCCACCTGGACGAGTTCTACCCCGGCTGGCACGGGTTGGAAGAAGGCTCCGCCATGGTGGCGGAGCAAGTGCTGCGGGAGAATAACCCGGGCTACTGGCGCTGGGATTGGGAGGCCAACGCGCCGAAGGATTGGGCCAGCGTGGATGAGCGCGATGATCTGATCGTCGAGGGCGTGGGTTCAGTCACTGGGGCCACCGTGGACGTCGCCAAGCAGCGCGGCTGCGTGGTAACCGTGCACATCGACGGCCCACGCGAGAAGCGCCGCGAGCGCGCCCTCGAGCGTGACCCCGGTTATGAAGAGTGGTTCGAAACGTGGGAGCGGCAGGAAAAAGAGCACTTTGCCGAGCGCGCAGTAGACGCGGACCTGACCTGGGAGTGGCGCTAGTACGCGCCGGTTACTGAGGCAACTGGGGGAGCCACAGGCCGGATTTGGGCAGATCAGCGCGCCGGTGGTAGTCTGTCCAAGGTTTCATCTTTATGGATGAAAAGTCTGATCGACATCTCAGCCGGCATCTGGTTGAGGAGCGTTCTGGACATGCGGTAGGGCCCCGGAGAAGAGCCCCTATTTTTGCATGTTTGGGCGAGTCAAGCGGTCAGTTCAAGCCGAAGTCATAGAGAAAGACTAGATTTATGCCAACTATTCAGCAGCTGGTCCGCAAGGGCCGCCACGACAAGAAGGCCAAGGTTGCTACGGCCGCCCTGAAGGGCTCCCCGCAGCGCCGTGGCGTGTGCACCCGCGTGTACACCACCACCCCGAAGAAGCCGAACTCGGCTCTGCGTAAGGTTGCCCGTGTGCGCCTGACCTCCGGTATCGAGGTTTCCGCCTACATTCCGGGCGAGGGCCACAACCTGCAGGAGCACTCCATGGTGCTCGTCCGCGGTGGTCGTGTGAAGGACCTCCCGGGTGTTCGCTACAAGATTATCCGCGGCGCACTGGATACCCAGGGCGTGAAGGACCGTAAGCAGGCTCGTTCCCGCTACGGCGCAAAGAAGGGACAGTAATCAACAATGCGTAAGAATGCTGCACCGAAGCGTCCTGTAGTTAAGGACCCGGTTTACAACTCCGAGCAGGTCACCATGCTCGTCAACAAGATCCTCCAGGACGGCAAGAAGTCCACCGCTGAGCGCATCGTCTACGGTGCTCTCGAGGCTTGCCGCGAGAAGACCGGCACCGATCCGGTCGGCACCCTGGAGAAGGCCCTGGGCAACATCCGTCCGGACCTCGAGGTTCGCTCCCGTCGTGTTGGTGGCGCTACCTACCAGGTCCCGGTTGAGGTTAAGCCCGCCCGTTCCAACACCCTGGCTCTGCGTTGGTTGGTGACCTTCACCCGCCAGCGTCGTGAGAACACCATGATCGAGCGCCTCGCAAACGAGATCCTCGATGCATCCAACGGCCTGGGCGCTTCCGTTAAGCGTCGTGAGGATACTCACAAGATGGCTGAGGCCAACCGCGCCTTCGCCCACTACCGCTGGTAATACCTGCGGTATAACCCGCCACACGGCATTATGGCTCGAACAGCGATATCATCGTTTACCTGCGCTGACAGTGCGTGCACGCGCTCCCTTCGGCGGAGCAGCGCACGCTAGTCGGTGCGGAATCTAAACCTTAATAGCGTTGTTCGGGCCATTTTTTATGGCGTAGGGCTTAAAGCCCTGCGACCTCACGCTGACGCGAAAGCCTGGACGTGGCAAAATAGACCAAGACCTATCCATGAAGACGTCATTTTATGTGAGTCGGTCACAAGCTGGCTCGGGCGTCGACGACAATTAAGTTGGGGTATTTACTGTGGCACAACAAGTGCTTAAGGACCTGAACAAGGTCCGCAACATCGGCATCATGGCTCACATCGATGCTGGTAAGACCACTACGACTGAGCGTATTCTCTTCTACACCGGCATCAACCGTAAGGTCGGCGAGACCCACGACGGTGCCTCCACCACCGACTGGATGGAGCAGGAGAAGGAGCGCGGCATCACCATTACGTCTGCTGCCGTTACCTGTTTCTGGAAGAACAACCAGATCAACATCATCGACACCCCGGGCCACGTTGACTTCACCGTTGAGGTTGAGCGCTCCCTGCGTGTTCTCGATGGCGCTGTTGCCGTCTTCGACGGTAAGGAAGGCGTCGAGCCGCAGTCCGAGCAGGTGTGGCGTCAGGCCGCTAAGTACGACGTCCCGCGTATCTGCTTCGTCAACAAGATGGACAAGATGGGTGCGGACTTCTACTTCACCGTCCAGACCATCATCGACCGCCTCGGCGCTAAGCCGTTGGTTCTGCAGCTGCCGATCGGCGCTGAGGATGACTTCGACGGCGTCGTCGACCTCATCGACATGCAGGCCGTGACCTGGCGCGGCAAGGTCGAGACCGGCGCCGAGCCCACCATCGAGGAGATCCCGGCCGACCTGCAGGAGAAGGCCGAGGAGTACCGCGAGAAGCTGCTCGAGGCCGTTGCTGAGTCCGACGAGGCCCTCATGGAGAAGTACTTCGGTGGCGAGGAGCTGACCAAGGAAGAAATCCAGGGTGCCATCCGCAAGATGACCGTCGCCTCTGAGATTTACCCGGTCCTGTGTGGTACCGCTTACCGCAACAAGGGCATCCAGCCGCTTCTCGACGCCGTCGTGGCATACCTCCCGAACCCGCTCGACGTCGGTGAGATCACCGGCCACGCTGTGGGCAACGAGGATGAGGTCATCACCCGTAAGCCGTCCGTGGAGTCCCCGTTCTCCGCACTGGCCTTCAAGATTGCAGCTCACCCGTTCTTCGGTCAGCTGACCTTCACCCGCGTGTACTCCGGCCAGGTTCTGCCGGGCACCGAGGTTATGAACTCCACCAAGGGTAAGAAGGAGCGCATCGGCAAGCTGTTCCAGATGCACGCCAACAAGGAGAACCCGGTGGAGCAGGCGGATGCCGGCAACATCTACGCCGTCATTGGTCTGAAGGAAACCACCACCGGTGACACCCTGTGTGACAAGGACAACCAGATCATCCTGGAGTCCATGGACTTCCCGGACCCGGTTATCAAGGTCTCCATCGAGCCGAAGACCAAGGCCGACCAGGAGAAGCTGGGTACCGCTATTCAGAAGCTGGCTGCCGAGGACCCGACCTTCACCGTCGAGCTCGACGAAGAGACCGGCCAGACCGTTATCGGCGGTATGGGCGAGCTGCACCTCGACGTCCTGGTGGACCGCATGAAGCGCGAGTTCAAGGTCGAGGCAAACATCGGTAACCCGCAGGTTGCCTACCGCGAGACCATCCGCAAGAAGGTCGAGTCCCTGGACTACACCCACAAGAAGCAGACTGGTGGTTCCGGTCAGTTCGCGAAGGTCATCGTCACCATCGAGCCTTACAACCCGGATCCGGAAGAGCTGGAAGAGGGCGAGTCCGCAACCTACAAGTTCGAGAACGCCGTCACCGGTGGCCGCGTTCCGAAGGAGTACATCCCGTCTGTCGACGCTGGTATCCAGGACGCTATGCAGTACGGCTTCGTCGCTGGCTTCCCGCTGGTGAACATCAAGGCCACCCTTGAGGACGGCGCTTACCACGACGTCGACTCCTCTGAGATGGCCTTCAAGCTGGCCGGTTCTCAGGTCCTCAAGGAGGCCGTCGCCAAGGCAAAGCCGGTTCTGCTCGAGCCGATCATGGCCGTTGAGGTCGTCACCCCGGAGGAGTACATGGGCACCGTCAACGGTGACATCTCCTCCCGCCGCGGCCAGGTCTTCGCTATGGAGGACCGCTCCGGCGCCAAGGTGGTTAAGGCTAAGGTGCCGCTGTCCGAGATGTTCGGCTACATCGGCGACCTGCGTTCTTCCACCGCAGGCCGTGCAAACTTCACCATGGTCTTCGATTCCTACGCTGAGGTTCCGTCCTCCGTGGCACAGGCCATCATCGAGGAGCGCACCGGCGCCAAGGCCTAAGGTTTAAGGGGGTCCGATGGACTCCCTGCCTTGTGGGGCTGGTAGTCTTCGCCAGTAGGCACCAGCCCCAGCGCTGGGGAGGTAGCGGTCCGCTGAGTGCGTAAACATTTTGCGCGTTGAGCCGGCCGTTACCCTCCCAGGATCCTTTAAATTGATTCTTGTCGAGGGTCAACGTCCGCACCTGATGGGCGGGGTTACCTCCTATTTGGGCAGTTTGAAAAAACTGCGGCATAAATCTAGGATCGTGTAACTGGCACGTAAGAAAGCGTCATTAGCGCTTATGAGCTTCGGCTCGAAGTGCCAATGGCAATACAAACCACGTGGCTGCGAAATACGTAGCCGCCATAGAGTCCAGGAGGACAAACAGTGGCAAAGGAGAAGTTCGAGCGTACGAAGCCGCATGTGAACATCGGCACCATCGGACACGTCGACCACGGCAAGACCACCACCACCGCAGCGATCACCAAGGTTCTGGCTGACGCTTACCCGGAGGAGAACACCGCTTTCGCCTTCGACATGATCGACAAGGCTCCTGAGGAGAAGGAGCGCGGTATTACCATCAACATCTCCCACGTTGAGTACTCCACCCCGAAGCGCCACTACGCACACGTGGACGCCCCGGGCCACGCCGACTACATCAAGAACATGATTACCGGCGCTGCTCAGATGGACGGTGCCATCCTGGTTGTTGCTGCAACCGATGGCCCGATGCCGCAGACCCGTGAGCACGTGCTCCTCGCTCGCCAGGTTGGCGTTCCGTACATCCTCGTTGCACTGAACAAGTGCGACATGGTTGACGATGAGGAAATCATCGAGCTCGTCGAGATGGAGATCCGCGAGCTGCTCGCCGAGCAGGACTACGACGAGGAAGCTCCGATCGTTCACATCTCCGCTCTCAAGGCTCTCGAGGGTGACGAGAAGTGGGCACAGTCCATCGTTGACCTGATGCAGGCTTGCGATGACTCCATTCCGGATCCGGAGCGCGAGCTGGACAAGCCGTTCCTGATGCCGATCGAGGACATCTTCACCATTACCGGCCGCGGTACCGTTGTTACCGGCCGTGTTGAGCGTGGTTCCCTGAACGTCAACGAGGACGTTGAGATCATCGGTATCCGCGACAAGGCTACCTCCACCACCGTTACCGGTATCGAGATGTTCCGCAAGATGATGGACTACACCGAGGCTGGCGACAACTGTGGTCTGCTTCTGCGTGGTACCAAGCGTGAGGACGTCGAGCGTGGCCAGGTTGTCATCAAGCCGGGCGCTTACACCCCGCACACCAAGTTCGAGGGTTCCGTCTACGTCCTGAAGAAGGAAGAGGGTGGCCGCCACACCCCGTTCATGGACAACTACCGTCCGCAGTTCTACTTCCGCACCACCGACGTTACCGGCGTCATCAAGCTGCCTGAGGGCACCGAGATGGTTATGCCGGGCGACAACGTTGAGATGTCCGTAGAGCTCATCCAGCCGGTCGCTATGGACGAGGGCCTGCGCTTCGCTATCCGCGAGGGCTCCCGCACCGTCGGCGCTGGCCGCGTTACCAAGATCCTCGACTAATTCTCGCTAGGGCCTAAGGCCCTTCCTGATTAGCAGGTCTGAAAGCCGCTCAATCCCTGTTGGGGTTGGGCGGCTTTGGTGATCGCGGGCCTACTAGGCTTAGGAGTCATGTTTGACCCAACCCGCATTGACCGCACCCTCGCCGCCTTGCGCGCTGCGTGGGAAGGTCAGCCGGATCTTCCCCTGGGAACCCTGTTTGGCATGCTGGCGGCTGAAGGGTACGGCTGGGGCGTGCCTGACGACGACCTCACGACCCGCTTGGAGTCCATGGCTGCCGTCCACCCACCGCTTGTGCCCCTCGACGCCAACCTCGTCACCGAAGGCCTCTGGCTCGTCATCACGCCATCTCACCGGGTGACGTTGGCTCCTCAGGTGCCCACCGCATCCACCTCGACGCAGCCGTCCACCGCACCAGCCCCGACTCAACACCGGGCGAACATCGAGCTCACTTCTCCGTCCGATTGCGTGGCGGTTGTACGCCCCGTGTCTAAGGATGGCCAGCTCGGGCAACCGGTGGCGTGGCGGGTTTCTGCGCTGTGCCCTGTCGGTCCAGGCCGGCCGCTCGTCATAGCCGATGCCGAGGGCTTTGATCACCGGTTCGGTGTTGTCGAGTCCGTCACCCGCCTGCGCGAGGACCATCGAGCCCTGTCAGGCCTCAAGCGCCGAAGCGTGGGGGACCGCGTGTGGTTCATCCGTACCGACTTGGAAACAATCCTCCTCGACCACGGCCTGCACATCATCGAGCGCAAGAATCGAGAGCTCATCCGCACCGACTTCGCCTGGCACCGCATCGAGGAGGGCGAAGTCGGAAAACCTTTCCGTGTCCACCTCTCACGCGGCACCATGCACAAGTTCGGCACCATAAAGGAACTCATCCTCGCGGAGTCTGAGCCGTGGAGCCCCTCCACGTAGTCCTGTCTTTACGTGGACCGCGACTAGGGATCGCCGATGTGCCTGTCAATCTTCATCCGGTTGGCGGGTTCGCCTTTTAAGGGCTTAACACTCGGAGGAAAGCGCGTGAATCGTGGTTAGGGATCGCCGGTATCCCCGTCAGCGTAGCTTCGACTGACGGGGTCGAACCGTTATCAGGCGCGATGAGGTGGTTGGCGGTGTCCTTTCTGTGTTCGGCGGCTGGGGTGTTAGGTGCTGTCGGGTGGTTCCTCTGGTGGTTGTCCTGCTTGTTCGGCGGCGAGTCTGGCTAGTGCTTCTTGGTATTCCGGCATTGCTGTTATTGGTGTACCCCAGGGTGGGATGAAGGCCACCCCGGTGTTAAGCCGGTACATGTAGCCACGCCCGGTAGGCCTTTGTGGGTCATCATCATTAATCCCGTTGTGGTAGGCGCACAAGAACGTCAGGTTCTTAATGTTGGTAAAGCCACCCGCCTGCCAGGGCACCAAATGATGGACCTGGCAGTAATCAGCCGGCTTATTACAGCCTGGTCTAGAACAGGTGTGGAATTCAGCATGCAGGGTAAG
>NZ_KV806789.1:0-55399 GCF_001811845.1 Corynebacterium sp. HMSC062E11 | reverse complement strand
GGTCCTTCAAGAGGGTGCACGATGGTGGCATACCCAATCTCGGCAAATTTGTGGGTGAGGAATTCTGCCCCGGTCATGCGCCCGCCGTTGGTGAGGTTGAGTTCGATGTCGTCCCCGTCGCCGTTGATGATTTGGTCGAGCTCGTTGAGGGTGACGATGACTTGGGTGCGCACCGCAGGTTTAGAACCGCCTGCTTCTTTGAAGAAGATGTCGTTGGCGGCTTGAAGCAGGTCGGTGGTGTTGGTGGATTCGAGTACGCCGCGCATGTTGGCGATGGTGGTGGCGTCGTCAGTAATGGAGAGCGTGTTGGGGCCTTGTGCACGGTAGGTGATGCGCACGCCTGGTTTGGCTATGCGTTTGGAGCGGAGTTCTTTCAGTCGTGTGGCGGCGACGGTGGGGATGCGGTGTGCGGGTGTTCCTGCGAGTTTGATTCGCAGGTTCCAGGCGTCGAGGGTTTTCTTGACTTTTGCGGTGTAGGACTCGATGAGTGTGAGGGTGCCGAGGCTGTGGCGTTGTTGAAGGGCTGCGGTACGGGCTTTGCGTTGTTTGCCGCTGAAGCGGGTGGGGCCGAAGTAAACCTGGTTAAGGCGTGCTAGTTCGGCAGCATCGGAAGCAGAAGCGCCGAGCGCGCGGAGCTCGTCGGGTGAGCCAGGAATGTTTTCCACCAGCGCAATCCCCGAGTTGCGTAGGCGGATGTAGGTTTCGATATCCCCCATGAGCACAGAGACTAAAACAGCACCGTGGGCCCCGCAACCGGAACGGGCAAAATTCCTGCTCAGAGGCGGGGTTAACGCCGACTAAGGGCAGGGAAAGGGATTGGTTGGGGGAACGGCAGCTGTGGGGAGGGACGAAACGAGAAAAGCCCCTCAGGTGAGGGGCTTAAAGGCTCAACGCGCGCTGCGCTTAGGCGGACTGGACCTTCGTGAAGTGGACCTTGTACCGCGTATCCACATCCATCCCAGGGAACGCCGCGCGGAAGTCACTGTCATTAACCTCAATGGCGTCCTTGATACGCAGCAAGGGCGTATCAGGATCCGCCAACACTTCATACTGCAGCGTCGGCCGCGAGCGGTCATAGGCCACGAGCCGCGAAACCTTCTCAACGCCTTCTACCGCCGCGAGGGTATCCGCCACCGCACCCGCAATCGCAGACATCTCCGTTTTAATCGCGCCTTCCTCATCGGAGGCATCCGAGGGCACCGCGTTAAACCGATGGTGCCGCAGGTTGCTAATGACGAGCCACAGGCCGGCGAGGCTGCAGATGATCGTCGCCAAGCACAGCGCATACGGCCACCATGACTGTTCCGGCAAACCAGCCCACGTATCGTGGTCCACCCAGGACGCCAAATATGTGGCGAAGGGGACCTCGAAGTGTATAAGAATCGGCCACGCGCCCAACGCAATGAGCAGGAGCCCCAAGACAGCGAGAATCGTGCGGTCTATACCTGCGAGCGTCTTAGACATTGGCAACCTCCTCATCATTTTCAATCACCACGGTGATGTCTGGGGGCGGGGTAATCGCCGCAAGCGCCGCCGTTACGGCTTCAGTGACGCGGGCCTTGAGCTGGGCGTCGTCAGTATCGCCCGTCGCGGTCACCGTGATCTGAGAGCGGCCTTGTGAAATCTTCGCCCGACTCCGCGCCGCCACGGTTCCCGGCACCCGACGCGCCGTTGCCGACGCCACGCGGGCAATGTCCACCGCGCGCAGCCACATCGACGCCTCGTCGGAACCGATCTGCACGTGCAGGGCCTTGCGCGGCGCGCACGCCGCCCACAGCAGAATCAACCCGACAACGATGGCGACGCCCCCGGCTATCAGCATCCAGGTGTCGACAGTCGGCGTGGACATCACGTCGATGAATGGCTGTAGCCACGAGACACCGCCCTCCTTGGCACCCACGACCCAGGCTTCGCGCCCCGCGACGACGGCCGCGGCGAGCAGCAGAATGCCGACGATGATGGTCCACCCGCGCGCCGGCGGGGATGCCTTTGGGCGCTGGCCAAAGCCAACGGGAAGGGAGCTCTCACTCATGATGGACTCCTTCGCGGATAGTGATGGCACGCAGCGGCGTCGGCCGTGGAATGTCGACCCGGCGTGTGAACTCGGCGGAAGGCCGAATCTCAATGGGGCGTAGCTGGAGCGGCTCGGCGTGCGGGGTGCGTAGGGGAGCAGCCTGCGGGACCTGAACCCGCCGCGGCTGGACGGGGCGGGGAGCCTCAACGCGGCGCAGCGCGAATTCCCGCGGAGCCGGTACGGAACGGACGGCCACGGGCGCGGGGGTGGCGACAGCGCGCAGCGGCTGCGGCGGGGCTGTGCGAACAGGGCGCAGCTCGTCGTAGCGGTGCTCGCCAGGGCCGAAACCTTCCGTGCGCACCTCAACGTCCGCTTGCTTGCCGACGCCCCTCACCTTCACCGCCTCCGGCACCGCCACCGCGCGTACCGTCACCGGTGAGGGGACCGCAACCTGGTGAACCTTTGCGTGCGGTGAGACCTCTACCGGCTTCAGGGCACGTTCCGGAACAATCGCTGGAATCTGCGGGGTTAGCGGCGCGCGGGTGTCGACCGCCAGTGCGGTCGTGCGCTCGCCCGCGACCGCGCCGGCGACCGTCACGTTGACGCGGGTGGTACGAAAGCCCGTGAAATCGCGGACGGCTTCCCGAATCGTCGTGCGGACGGCCTTCGCCACTGCGGTGACGGGGGAGGGCCAGTACACAGCGATGTCGACGTCGACCGCCACCATCTGTGTATCCGGGTCCATCTGCGCCATCACACGCGGAAAGGCGCGGCCGGCGAGGCCGGCTAACTTAGCGTCGACAGCCGCGGTTCCCGGCACGCTCGCAATGGCGGCGCTGATGACCTTTTCCATCGCACGCAGGGAAAAGCGGGTCCGCCCGGCGAGGGCGACCCCGGTAGAATCGGTGCGCACTAGCCTCGGCCTCTATCCTGGCCGACCACGCCCTTCCACACCGCGGTGAGGTCAATGCGGCCGTCGAAATGCGCGCCGATGACGCCGCCGACCGCGGCGAGCAGCACCGCCAGCGCGACGTACCACACGCCGAGGTAGATGAAAAAGGCCAGAACCAAGCCGGCAATCACGCCGAGGGAGGTGTAGTTCTTCATGGTTTTCCTTTAGTTCTGTGTGTCGGTTCCTCTACACCGCGTCGTCGAAGACAACGTCCACGCGGCGCGCCGCGGGCCAGGTGTTGCGGACGGTGGTGCGGATGACGGCGCCAAGCTCGGCGAGCGGAACGCCGGCGCTGACATCAACGACGACGTGCAGCTCCAGGTGCGTGTCATCCTGCGGGGTGGGGCGGCGGATGCCGTGTATGCGCTCACCGGGAAACAGGAGCGCGACCTCCCCGAACCGGCCGGGCGAGAGCTTGGCGACGCCCCTCAGATCCGTCACCGCCGCCACTATGGACTGCGCGATGGAGGGGGTCAGCTCGGCAGGGGCCACGTTATGCCTGGCCCTGGGTAACCGCCGGGGCTGACTCGGTGGAATCCTGCTCTTCCTTCGGCAGCTTGACGTCGTGGACGACGACGTCAACGCGGTCCACGCTCAGGCCGGTCATGCGCTCGACCGCGTTCATGATGTTGCGGCGGATGGCCTCGGCGAGCTCGTGGATGGCCACGCCGTACTCGGCGATGATGGCGATATCAATGGAAGCGGTGCCGTTGTTCACCTCGACGGTGACGCCCTGGCGCACGTCCTCGGAAGCGCCGAAGGATTCACGGATGGAACCCATCATGCGGGCGCCGCCGCCACCGAGGGCCGCGACACCGGAAACCTCGCGGGCGGCGATTCCGGCGATCTTGGACACGACGACGTCATCGATGCGGGTGGTGCCGAAGTCGGTCTCCAGGTTCTTGTTGCGCTCCGGTGCGGGTGCCGGGGTGGCGTCGCCAGCCTGAGTGTTCTGCTCGGCAACGTCCTTGGGGGTGGTGTTCTCAGCCATGCTCAATCCTTTTCATTGTGTAGTTGGTACCTACGTCACGAGCTTATCGCCGAACGCATAACGTGGGGCGGCGGGGAGGCAATCCTTGCCCAAAACGTGATGTTACCCACTGTTTCGGCAGGAGTTTGGAAAACGCGAGGTTACGTGCTTAAATACAGGGGTTGCTTTAACACAGCAACGTAGCCGCAGGCGCAAGCTTGTAGGGCGTTGTTGCTGGTAAGGCGAACATGACACCTTTGTTGTGGAGTTCATTCCAGAGCTGCACGCGAAGGTCATCCGATCGGGCTAGGTCCGCGCTTGAGCAGAGGCACCCCGAGAAGATGGACCGGAGAAGGGGCATGGCAAATAAACAGCGGCAGTATATGAATAAGACTTTGGTTGCGGATCGTTGAGATCTAACGCCCCAGTCTTCTTCCTATTTACTTTGACTACGGGTCTTGTACCCCGTCACGAGCACTGCACTCTGGGCTTTGCCTTAAGTCACTCTCGTGGTCGTCATGACAGTCAGACAACTGGCGTTGAGCCATGGCTTCCAGCCCGGACAACGTTATAGAGAAATCGAGAAGCAATTTCCCACCGCTTCACGCCCCGGATAGGCCGGGTATGTGAAAGTGGGGAAGCGAGGAAGAGGATAAGCGTGGCGGGACAAAAAATCCGCATTCGGCTGAAGGCCTACGACCACGAGGCCATCGACGCTTCTGCTAAGAAGATCGTCGAGACCGTTACCCGTACGGGTGCTCGTGTTGTCGGCCCGGTGCCGCTCCCAACCGAGAAGAACGTATACGCCGTTATTCGTTCTCCGCACAAGTACAAGGACTCTCGCGAGCACTTCGAGATGCGCACTCACAAGCGCCTCATCGACATTCTCGACCCGACCCCGAAGACCGTTGACGCCCTGATGCGCATCGACCTTCCGGCAAGCGTCGACGTGAATATTCAGTAAGCGATCGACACAACGTATTTGGTGGAGAACAAACAATGAGTGAAAACGAGATCAAGGGAATTCTGGGCACCAAGCTCGGCATGACCCAGGTCTTCGACGAGGAGAACCGCGTTGTGCCGGTGACCGTCGTCGAGGCTGGCCCGTGCGTGGTTACCCAGATCCGTACCAAGGAAACCGATGGCTACAACGCCATCCAGATTGCCTTCGGCGAGAAGGACCCGCGCAAGGCCAACAAGCCGGCCGCTGGTCACTTCAAGAAGGCTGGCGTGACCCCGCGCCGCTACGTCGCTGAGATCCGCATGGACGATACCTCCGCATACGAGGTCGGTCAGGAGGTCAAGGTGGACATCTTCGAGGGCGTGACCTTC
Source organism: Corynebacterium sp. HMSC062E11 (assembly GCF_001811845.1). Classification (NCBI taxonomy): domain Bacteria; kingdom Bacillati; phylum Actinomycetota; class Actinomycetes; order Mycobacteriales; family Corynebacteriaceae; genus Corynebacterium; species Corynebacterium sp. HMSC062E11. The sequence goes on along the minus strand of NZ_KV806789.1, from coordinate 50,131 downwards.
GTTGACGTCACCGGCACCACCAAGGGTCACGGCTACGCCGGCGCCATGAAGCGCCACGGCTTCGCAGGCCAGGGCGCTGCCCACGGTAACCAGGCTGCTCACCGCCGCGTTGGTGGCATCGGTGGCGCTTCGTTCCCGGGCCGCGTCTTCAAGGGTAAGCGCATGGCTGGCCGCATGGGCCAGGACCGCGTGACCACCCAGAACCTGAAGATTCAGAAGATTGATGCCGAGTCCAACCTGCTGCTCATCAAGGGTGCTATCCCGGGTGCGCGCGGTGGCCTCGTCACCGTTAAGACCGCAGTGAAGGGCGGTGCACACGCATGAGCAACCTCAAGCTAGACGTCCAGACCGCTGACGGTAAGACCAACGGCACCGTTGAGTTGCCGGCCGAGCTCTTTGACACCGAGGCATCCATTGCTCTGATGCACCAGGTTGTCAACGCACAGCTCGCCGCCGCTCGTCAGGGTACCCACAAGACCAAGACCCGCGGCGAGGTCCGCGGTGGTGGTCGCAAGCCGTTCCGCCAGAAGGGCACCGGCCGCGCCCGCCAGGGTTCCATCCGTGCTCCGCACTACACCGGCGGCGGCACCGTGCATGGCCCGGTCCCGCGTGACTACTCCCAGCGCACCCCGAAGCGCATGATCAAGGCTGCTCTCTACGGCGCACTGTCTGACCGTGCACGTAACGAGCGCATCCACGTCATCGAGGAGCTCGTCCCGGGCCAGACCCCGTCCACCAAGCAGGCCAAGGCCTTCATCGAGCGCCTCACCGACCGCAAGAACGTTCTTCTGGTCATCGGCCGCGAGGACATCAATGCTCGCCGCAGCGCCAACAACCTGCCGAACGTCCAGATCCTGGACGCCGGTCAGCTGAACACCTACGACGTCCTCTACTCGGACGACGTTGTGTTCTCCGTTGAGGCTCTGCACACCTTCGTCGAGCGCGCTACCGGCGCTGCCGAGGAAGCTAAGGAGGAGAAGTAATGGCTAAGCTCGCTAACCCGCGCGACGTCATCATCGCACCGGTTGTGTCCGAGAAGTCGTACGGCCTCATGGAGCAGAACGTGTACACGTTCTACGTCTCCACGGACTCCAACAAGACCCAGATTAAAGATGCCGTCGAGCAGATCTTCGGCGTGCAGGTTGCTTCCGTGAACACCGTGAACCGTGCAGGCAAGCGCAAGCGCACCCGCACCGGTTTCGGTCAGCGTAAGTCCACCAAGCGCGCCTACGTGACGCTCCGTGAAGGCAGCGACTCCATCGACGTCTTCGGCGCAGGCGCTTAAGCCCCACCGAAGAGCCGAAAGGAAAAGGAAGAATTATGGCTATTCGTAAGTACAAGCCGACAACTCCGGGTCGCCGCGCATCCTCCGTGTCCGAGTTCGAGGAAATCACTCGCTCGACCCCGGAGAAGTCCCTGCTGCGCCCGCTGAGCAAGACTGGTGGTCGTAACAACTACGGCCGCATCACCCCCCGCCACATCGGCGGTGGCCACAAGCGCCGTTACCGTCTCATCGACTTCCGTCGTACCGACAAGGACGGCATCCCCGCAAAGGTCGCTCACATCGAGTACGACCCGAACCGTACCGCTAACATCGCCCTCCTGCACTACGCAGACGGCGAGAAGCGCTACATCATCGCCCCGAAGGGCCTGAAGCAGGGCGCCATCGTTGAGGCTGGTGCGAACGCAGATATCAAGGTTGGCAACAACCTGCCGCTGCGCAACATCCCGACCGGTACCACCATCCACGCTGTGGAGCTCAAGCCGGGCGCTGGCGCTAAGCTGGCTCGCTCCGCTGGTGCCTCCATCCAGCTGCTGGGTAAGGAGGGCAAGTACGCCATCCTGCGTATGCCGTCCTCTGAGATCCGTCGCGTCGACATCCGTTGCCGCGCCACCGTCGGTGAGGTTGGCAACGCTGACCAGATGAACATCCGCTGGGGCAAGGCCGGCCGTATGCGCTGGAAGGGCGTCCGCCCGACCGTCCGCGGTGTCGTTATGAACCCGGTCGACCACCCGCACGGTGGTGGTGAGGGTAAGACCTCGGGTGGTCGCCACCCGGTGTCGCCGTGGGGCCACAAGGAAGGCCGCACCCGCAACCCGAACCGTTACTCGAACAATATGATCGTGCGCCGTCGTCGCCCGAACAAGAAGCGCTAAGAGGAGGTAAACAATGCCACGCAGCCTTAAGAAGGGCCCGTTCGTCGATGAGCACCTCCTCAACAAGGTTGATGCTCAGAACGAGGCCGGCACCAAGCAGGTCATCAAGACCTGGTCTCGCCGCTCCACCATCCTGCCCGATTTCATCGGTCACACCTTCGCCGTCCACGACGGCCGCAAGCATGTGCCGGTGTTCGTTGAGGACTCCATGGTTGGTCACAAGCTCGGTGAGTTCGCACCCACCAAGACCTTTAAGGGTCACGTCAAGGACGACAAGAAGGGACGTCGATAAGCGATGAGTGACACCATCACCTCCGCATCCGCAACGGCTCGCTACGTCCGCGTTACCCCGATGAAGGCACGCCGCGTCATCGACTTGGTCCGCGGTAAGTCCGTAGCCGAGGCACTTGCAATCCTGAAGTACGCTCCGCAGGGCGCCGCTGAGCCGGTTGCCAAGGTCGTTGCATCCGCAGCTGCCAACGCTGAGAATAACTTCGGCCTGGATCCGCGCACCCTGGTCATCTCCGAGGCATACGCTAACGAGGGTCCGACCATGCGTCGTTTCCAGCCGCGCGCACAGGGCCGCGCATTCATGATTCGTAAGCGCACCAGCCACATCACCGTGGTTGTCGAGAGCCAGAAGGAAGGGGCCAAGTAATGGGCCAGAAGATCCATCCTCACGGCCTACGTTTGGGCATCACTTCCGACTGGAAGACCCACTGGTACGCCGATAAGGACTACGCAAACTACGTAGCCGAAGACATCAAGATCCGCGAGTACCTGGAGAAGGGCCTCGACCGCGCCGGCATTGCCGACGTCGTCATCGAGCGCACCCGCGACCGCGTCCGCGTGGACATTCACACCGCCCGCCCGGGCATCGTGATTGGCCGCCGCGGCGCTGAGGCTGACCGCATCCGCCGCGAGCTGGAGAAGCTCACCGGCAAGATGGTTGCCCTCAACATTCTCGAGGTCAAGCAGGTTGACGCCAACGCAACCCTGGTTGCACAGTCCATCGCGGAGCAGCTGGTTAACCGTGTCGCATTCCGTCGTGCAATGCGTAAGGCTATCCAGTCCGCTATGCGCCAGCCGCAGGTCAAGGGCATCAAGATTCTGCTGTCCGGCCGCCTGGGCGGTGCAGAAATGTCTCGCGTTGAGCGCTACCACGAGGGTCGCGTTCCGCTGCACACTCTTCGCGCCGAAATCGACTACGGCACCGCAGAGGCCCACACCACCTTCGGCCGCATCGGCATCAAGGTGTGGATCTACAAGGGTGACGTTGTCGGTGGCGTGCGCGAGTCCGAACTGAACGCTCCGGCGCAGGGCCGTGGCCGCGGTGACCGTAACGGTCGCTCGCGCCGTGGTGGCCAGCGTCGTCAGCGCGCACAGCAGAAGCAGGAGGGCTAATCCATGCTGATTCCTAAGCGCGTCAAGTACCGTCGCCAGCACCGCCCGACCCGCTCGGGTGTGTCCAAGGGCGGTAACCGCATCAACTTCGGTGACTACGCCATCCAGGCTCTCGAGCCGGCGTACATCACCAACCGCCAGATTGAGGCCGCACGTATTGCCATCAACCGCCACGTTAAGCGCGGTGGCAAGGTGTGGATCAACATCTTCCCGGACCGCCCCTTGACCCAGAAGCCGCTCGGCGTGCGTATGGGTTCCGGTAAGGGTCCCGTCGAGAAGTGGGTTGCCAACGTTAAGCCGGGCCGCATCCTCTTCGAGATGACCTACCCGAACGACGAAGTTGCCATCGAGGCCCTGCGCCGCGCTGGCCAGAAGCTTCCGTGCAAGGTCCGCATCATCAAGAAGGAGGACCAGTTCTAATGGCTACCGGTACCCCCGCCCACGAGTTCCGTGAGCTCGACAACGCTGAGCTGGAAACCCGCCTGAAGGATGCGAAGGAAGAGCTCTTCAACCTTCGTTTCCAGAAGGCCACTGGCCAGCTGACCAACAACCGCCGCATCGGCACGGTTAAGCGCGACATCGCCCGCATCTACACCGTTCTGCGCGAGCGCGAGCTGGGCCTGTCCGTTGCTCCGGGAGCTGAGGCTTAATCATGAGTGAGGCAAACGTGAACACTAAGAAGGAAAAGGGCGCTCGCAAGACCCGCACCGGCATCGTTGTCTCCGACAAGATGGACAAGACCATCGTTGTCGAGCTCGAGGACCGCAAGCAGCACGCCCTCTACGGCAAGATTATGCGCACTAACAAGAAGGTTAAGGCGCACGACGAGAACGAGACCGCCGGCATCGGCGACCGCGTTCTCATCGCCGAGACTCGCCCGCTGTCCAAGGACAAGCACTTCCGTCTCGTTGAGATCGTGGAGAAGGCTAAGTAAAATCTAGCCCTCCTCGATATCAATCAATGGCCCCCACGGTTTACGTGGGGGCCATTTTTATGCGCTCTTCACTTCCGCATCCAGCACGCCAGAGACACCAGCCTGTCAGGGGAGCGGTCTCCAGTTATGGGGATTAAGCTGCGAAAACGTGTTAGGGTAAGGCCGTTCATCTCCTGAAAGGCCAAACTCTCTATGTCCGCGTTCTCTCGCTCTCTGTTTACCCTTGTCTGCGCTTCCTCTGTTGCAGCCCTAGTCGGTTGCACCGCGGAGGAGCCTGCACCTGTCGCTTCCGACGCCTCCACCGTAGATGCTGTCGACGTCGCTGATTCAGCCACGGAGGAGGCCCAGGAAGAGGACGCGCACCCACAACCGAGCATCGAAGCGGCCGGACCCAACCCGACGCTACCAGCCGGCTATACACCTGGCTCCGCTGATTTTGGCTCGGCTGACGGCGCGAAGACGCCCAACGCACAAGATGTAGCTAAAGACGGCGCGGGCACCTCCGCCGCCAGCGGCATTGACAAGTGCGTGTACCGGAAGGATCGCGTCCGCAGCGAGGGCAATCCTGCCGATGTTCCCTCCACTGTTTCGGGTACCGTACACAGGGCAAAAGCAGGCGACCTCGACGGTGGAGAGCCCGGCATCGTCTTGCCCGAATATGCCTCGGAAGAGGTGTGGGTCCTGGCCTTGGACGCGCCCACCACGTTGAGCGGTACCAAGAGCGGCAGGCCGGGTGAGGTGGAGGTTCGTGCAAACCAGGAATGCATCGGAATAGTCGGCAATGGGGATTTGTGGGACGGCTACGAAGGAATGAAGGCCACCTTGCCGATCGATGCCACGAGCGGATTCTGGCAAAGCGATGTGAGTGTCCCGATGGGCACGCTGCGCATGCCCTACATACCGGCAGATATTCTTTAGCGCACCCGCCGGTGTGTGAGCGCGATAGCGATGCTAAAGACGCTGAGCACCGCGCCCACCGCGAGAAGAAACGTGCCGATACGGTAGGGCGCGGCGCTGGCCAGGTCGACGGTGCGAAAGACCTTGAGCCACACCAGCCAGCCCGCGATGAGCGCAACCGCGCCCAGCGCGGAGATAGCGCGCAGCCCCCGGGTGGGGCGCTGGGCGGGGGAGAAGGCGTGGTAGGAGGCGTCGACAAGCGCGGCGCCTCCCAACAGCACCGACAGCACCACCGCAGCTGGCACCGGCAGAAGCGCGCCCGTGCCGAAGACGACGGGCAAAATGAAGGACACCGTCACCACGAGGAAGAGCAGGCCGTGGAGCCCGGTCGTGCGCAGGGGATAGCTCATAGTAGTTCCTCCACCTCAGAAAGCGTGGGCGGCTGCGCGCCCGTGCGGGAAACAGTAATGGCTGCGGCCGTCGCCGCAAAGTGCAGGATCTCCTGCCACTCCTCGACGCTCAAAGCGCTAATGTCCCGCTCCACCAACTGTCTTAAGAGCGCGGCCATCACCGTGTCGCCCGCGCCGATGGTGTCCGCCACCTCCACCGTAACCGGCGGGACCTGCAGCGACACCGAGTCCGTGCGCACGCTCAGACCTTCGGCGCCACGCGTGGTCACGACCACGGGCACCTGCGAAAGTGCGTCCTCACCGAGGAATTCAACCTCCTCCTCGCTCAGCTTCAACAGCGTGACGTGTGGCAGCAAGGACAACAAAAACTCGCGGTGCGCCGGGGTGGCGAAGAAGGGGCGGATGTTCGGATCCAGCGCCACCTTCGTGCCCTGCGCCGCAAGCTCCTGGAGCAGCTCGGCATAGCGGGATGCGCCCGGCTCCAGGGCGAGGGAGACGGTGCCGAAGCAGGCCCAGGGGACGTCAGCAAGCACAGGCTCCACCAGCCGGTCCGCCGTGCCCTCCGTATAGAAGGAGTAGGTGGCCGAGCCGTCCTCCCCGATGTTGCAGACCGCCAGCGTTGTGGGCTCGTCACCGCGCTGCACGAGCGAGGTATCCACTCCTTCTTTATGTAGGCGCTCCACGAGCGCCTGCCCGAATGCATCCCGCGAAAGCCGCGATTGAAAACCCACGCTTGCGCCCAAACGACCCGCCGCGACCGCCACGTTGAAGGGGCCGCCGCCCAACGCTGGGGTGAGATCCGCCAGCCCCCCGCGTCCGCGCGGAACGAGGTCAACGAGGCCTTCGCCACACACCATAATGTCCATAGAGCCCATACTATCGGGAGCATGAACTACCGTCCGCACTTCCATCTCTCCCCGCCGTCTGGTCGCCTTAACGATCCAAACGGGGTCTTCTTCGACGGCGATAACCTGCACGTTTACTATCAGCACGACCCCTGCTTCCCACACGCGCCGAAGCAGACGGGCTGGGGGCACGCCGTGACTTCCCTGAGCGAGCCGCAGCCCTGGCGGCACTTCCCGGACGCGCTCTATCCCATCCGTGAGCACGACGCCCACGGCTGTTATTCCGGTGGCGCGGTGGTCGACGGCGAGGATGTCTGGCTGTTTTATACCGGCAACCTCAAGCGCGATGGCGTGCGGATTCCCTCGCAGAACCGTGTCCGCGCGGTTGATGCCGGCGGTCCGGAAGGCGGCTTCTATGAGCACGACGCCGCGAACCCGCTCATCGACGGGCCCGCCGCAGGTTTCACCGGGCATTACCGCGATCCCCAGATCACCCGCGACAAGGACGGCTGGCGTATGGTGCTCGGCGCCCAGGCGGAGGATGAAACCGGGCACGTGGTGCTCTATCGCTCCACGGACTTGGCGCAGTGGTCTTTTAAGGGTGCGCTCACCTTTGACACCTCAGGCGCTGAGCCGGGCCTGAGCCCCGACCTGGTGCCGGGCGGCTACATGTGGGAATGCCCGAATTTGCTCACGCTGCGGGACCGCGCCACGGGGGAGGACAAGGACGTCCTGGTCATCTGCCCACAAGGTTTAGATCCCGTGCGCGGTAACGCCACGCACTACGCCTCCTCCGACCAGTGCGGCTACCTCGTGGGCCGGCTTGAGAGCACGGTTTTCCACGTGGAGCGCGGTTTCAGCGAGGTGGACTATGGCCACCAGTTCTATGCGCCGCAGCTGGTGGAGAAGGATGGCGAGGCCATCATGCTGGGGTGGATGGGGCTGCCCGCGCAGGATGACACCCCGACTGTCGCCCAGGGCTGGGTGCATACGCTGACGCTTCCGCGGCGCGTCTGGCTGGAGGATGGCTGGTTGCGCCAGGCACCGCTGTGGTCGCTAGGGTCTGCGCCGACGGGGCCGGCGCGAGAGGGGTTCGGTTCGGTGGCCACGCTGCAGGCTGGGGAGGGCACTTATGCGCTTGTCGACGCCTCCGATGCCACCGCCTTCCTCGTAGCTTACGGCGGGGGAGAGCTGCGGCTCACGTCTGGCGAAGATGAACGCGTCGTGCCGTGTCCGGCAGGAACACTGGAGCTCATCGCTGATGGCTGCGCGGTGGAGGTCTTTGCGGGCGATGGGCGGATTGCGGGGGCGTCGGCAGTCTTTGGTGCCGGTGACGCTCGCTGGCGCGGCTGGGAAGCCCGGTAGGGTGTGAATTTTCCTATATTTGCGCCCGAATGGTTGGCTTTATGTTGGGTAACGTGTCTAATGGGAGGTGACGCTATTTAATTCATCTCACTCTCCGAGGAGGCACGCCGGTATGGATCACAAACAGGTCGCGGCGCGAACACTCAAAGCAATCGGCGGCGAAGACAACATTGTGGCGCTCGCGCACTGCGCCACCCGCCTGCGCATGGTGCTGAAAGACAGTAAAAAAGTCGATACGGCCGCACTAGAAAACGATCCGGACCTCAAGGGCATCTTTGAGGCCGGGGGCATGTTCCAGGTCATCGTCGGTCCGGGCGATGTCAACATCGTATTCGACCAGATCAACGCGATGACCTCGAAGGATATCGCAGTTTCTACTGACAAGCTCAAGGACATCGCCGCCGACTCCGGCAATTGGTTCTCCCGGGCGGTGAAGGTCCTCGCGGATATCTTCGTGCCGCTCATCCCGATTCTGGTCGGCGGCGGTCTGCTCATGGCGCTCAACAATGTGCTGACCGCCAACGGGCTGTTCGGCGAGCAATCCGTCATCGAGATGTTCCCGGCCATGGCGGATGTCGCCGGGCTCATCAACCTCCTGGCCTCCGCGCCGTTTGCTTTCCTGCCCATCCTGGTGGGCTTCACCGCCACCAAGCGCTTCGGCGGCAACGAGTTCCTCGGTGCGGGCATGGCCATGGCCATGGTGATGCCGGACCTGGTGAACGGCTATCAGGTGGCCGCGACCATCGAGGCGGGGGAGATGTCCTACTGGAACATCTTCGGCCTCGATGTTGCCCAGGCAGGGTACCAGGGTTCCATCCTGCCGATCCTGGTCATCGCGTGGATTCTGGCCACGATTGAGAGATTCCTGCACAAGCACCTCAAGGGCACCGTGGACTTCATGCTCACCCCGCTGCTCACGTTGCTGGTGACGGGTTTTATCACCTTCATCGCGGTTGGTCCTATTCTGCGCACGGCGGGCGACATGCTTGGCGCTGGTCTCAACGATCTTTATACCTTTGCCGGCCCGGTGGGCGGCTTCATCTTCGGTTTGTTCTACTCGCCGATCGTTATCACCGGCCTCCACCAGTCCTTCCCGCCGATTGAGACGATGCTGTGGAACGAGGGCGGTTCCTTCATCTTCGCGGTGGCCTCCATGGCCAACATTGCTCAGGGTGGCGTGGCCTTGGCGGTCTACTTCCTGGCCAAGTCGGAGAAGCTCAAGGGCTTGTCGGGCGCCTCGGGTGTTTCCGCGCTCTTCGGCATTACCGAGCCCGCCATCTTCGGTGTGAACCTTCGCCTGCGCTGGCCGTTCTACATCGGCATGGGCGCGTCCGCAGTGGCCTCGACGCTCATCGCGCTTCTCGACGTCAAAGCTACCGCCCTCGGCGCCGCCGGCTTCATCGGCTTCGTCTCAATGCGCCCGGAGGATTACACGCAGTTCTTCATCTGCGCCTTCGTCTCCCTCATCCTCTCCTTCGGCGTGGCCTTTGTATATGGCCGCTACCTCATCTCCAAGAACGGCTCCATCGATCCCGATGAGGTCGGTACCGCCAACGCCAACGTAGGAGGGGCGGTTCCTGCCGCCACCGCTGATCCGAATGCCTACCGCGTGGCCTCCCCGCTGGCCGGAAAGGCCATCGCGTTGGAATCGGTCTCCGACCCGATGTTTGCCGCCGGCAAGCTGGGCGCGGGCGCGGCCATCGAGCCGAGCGAGGGGCGCCTCGTCTCCCCGATTGCTGGCAAGGTCACCGTCACCTTCCCCTCCAAGCACGCCTATGCCGTGCGCGGAAAGGATGCCGACGGCAACAACGTTGACATCCTCATGCACATCGGTTTCGACACCGTGAACCTGAAGGGCGAGCACTTTACCTCGCACGTCTCCAAGGGCGATGAGGTCAAGGCCGGTGACCTCCTCTGCGAGTTCGATATCGCCGCCATCAAGGCGGCGGACTACCCGGTGACAACACCTGTGGTGGTATCCAACTCGAAGAAGACGGGCCCAGTCCTCCCGGCCTATGCCACCGGTGCGGAAATCACCTTCGGGGATGCATTACTCACCGTGGACCCGAAGCCGAAACCTGCGGCTACCACCACCGCCGCTTCGGCGGAGAAGGCCTAGAGCCTCCGTCCGCCGATTCCATAAGTGCAGACCTGGAAGTACAGCACGGTCGTCGCCAAGCACTGCGCGTGCGCTTGACGACGTCCACCAGCGCCTCTGCACTTCCGGGTCTGCACATTTGGGTTTGGGAGGATGGGAAGTTCTGTGGGGGCGGGGAAACAGTGGGGTGCGCGATTTGGGGAAACAGTGGGGGACATGCTTGAATGTATGGGTTGCATATGGTCGGTCGGTGCAGCGCGATGCGTTTCCGAATCGCCACACCGAGACCCTTCGACCGCTGTGAACAGCGAGTTCGTCGCACAGCCTATGCCACGCAAGCAAGTAGACCAGGTGTGTCAAGGACGGAAATCTTGACGCACGTTAATCCAGGTCAGGAGACCCATAGTGATTCAGCAAGAATCGCGTCTGCGCGTCGCCGACAACTCCGGTGCACGAGAGCTCCTCGTCATCCGCGTTCTCGGCGGCTCCGTTCGACGTTTCGCTGGCATTGGTGACGTTGTCGTTGCCACTGTCAAGGAAGCCACCCCGGGTGGCAACGTGAAGGAAGGCGATGTCGTCAAGGCCGTCATCGTCCGTGCCAAGAAGGAGACCCGTCGCCCGGACGGCTCCTACATCGCATTCGATGAAAACGCCGCAGTTATTCTCAAGGGCGACAATGAGCCGCGCGGTACCCGCATCTTCGGCCCGGTTGCTCGCGAACTTCGTGATAAGCGCTTCATGAAGATCGTTTCTCTCGCACCGGAGGTGATCTAATCTTATGAAGATTCATAAGGGCGATATGGTGATCGTCATTTCGGGCCCGGACAAGGGCGCGAAGGGCAAGGTCATCGAGGCATACCCGAAGCGCGACAAGGTCCTCGTTGAGGGCGTCAACCGCGTCAAGAAGCACGTTGCTAACTCCGCTACCGAGCGTGGCGCCGAGTCCGGCGGAATCGTTACCCAGGAAGCTCCGATCCACGTGTCCAACGTTGCGATCGTTGACTCCGAGGGCAACCCGACCCGCGTGGGCTACCGTTTCGACGAAAACGGCAAGAAGGTCCGCATCGCACGTAGCAACGGGAAGGACATCTAACATGAGCGAGAACTACACTCCGCGTCTGAAGACCCGCTACCGCGAGGAAATCAAGAAGACTCTGAACGACGAGTTCAAGTACGACAACGTGATGCAGATTCCGGGCGTCACCAAGGTCGTTGTCAACATGGGCGTGGGCGACGCTGCCCGCGACTCCAAGATGATCAACGGCGCTCTCGAGGACCTTACCGCTATCACCGGCCAGAAGCCGCAGGTGCGTCGCGCTAAGAAGTCCATCGCTAACTTCAAGCTCCGTGAGGGCATGCCCATCGGCGCACGCGTTACCCTGCGCGGCGACCGCATGTGGGAGTTCCTGGACCGCCTGCTGACCATCGCGCTGCCGCGTATTCGTGACTTCCGCGGTCTCTCCGACCAGCAGTTCGACGGCCACGGCAACTACACCTTCGGTCTCACCGAGCAGACCATGTTCTACGAGATCGACATCGACAAGGTGGACCGCCCGCGCGGTATGGACATCACCGTCGTGACCACCGCTACCAACGACGAGGAGGGCCGCAAGCTCCTGCGCGAGCTCGGCTTCCCGTTCAAGTAAAGTAGCGCTTGAATCATTCCCCCGGCACTCCGTGAAGGAGCTCCGGGGGAATTTTTGTGTCTGCGCCACTGGTGAGTTTCGTCACCCTGAGCGCGGGGGAGTACACTACGAGCGTCTGAGAAGTCTGCGTCCCCCAGTGAGGTAAGAAATGTCCCTGAATGATGCTTCGGCAGCCGCGGTAAAGAAAAAGGTTGCGTTGCTCGACGAGTCCTTTGGCCGGTTTGCCGTGCGCTCCACCCTGGCGGGTGTGTACCTCGCCATCGGTACGGCGTTTGCTGCGGTGATGGGGATGGGCGTCGAGAAGCATGTGGAAGGCATGGGCTCGCTGGTGTTTGCCTGCCTGTTCGGCTTGGGCCTGTTTGCCATCGTCCTTCTCGGCGCGGAGCTGGCCACCGGCAACATGATGTACATGGTCTATGGCGCCGTAACTAAACAGGTGGGCTGGGGCAAGGGCCTGTGGCTGCTGGTGGTCACGACGCTGTTTAACCTAGTCGGTGCCGCCCTCTTTGCCGCAGCCATGGGAATGTCGGCCAAGCTGGGCGGAATCGACCCCAACCATCTCATTGCCAACCTCTCGATGGGCAAGCTGACCAAGGGCCCAGGCGGACTGCTGGTGGAGGCCATGCTGGCCAACTTCGTGGTCAACATGGCTATCGTCGGCGCGGTCTTTGCTAAGGACGTGGTGTCCAAGTTCTTCGTCATCGTGCCGATCATCACCTGCTTCGTGGGCCTAGGCCTGGAGCACGTTATTGCCAACTTCTGCCTGATGACCCTGACCTTCTTCTGCGCCAGCCCGCTGCCGGAAGGCTTTACCCTCGGCGCGGTGTTGGCCAACTGGTCCATCGTGTGGGTGGGAAACCTCATCGGCGGCGGCTTCCTTATTGGCGGCGTGTACGCCTGGCTTAACTCTGGCCCGGAGGCGTACCGCGACTAGTCTTCTCACCGCCTCGGGCGAATCGGCCGTGGAGTAGCTTTCGGAACTGTTGGGGCTCTAAGAACCACGCAGTTCGTGGTCCGTGCAATGGTCCGGTTGGCCGATGGTTCGTCCAGTCATTCTTCCGTACTTCTTCAAGAATCCCTCCGCGGACAAAGACATCGGTTAAGGCGCCGAGTCTCGTGGCTACGAAGACTGACAGTGCCGCTATTCGTGGTGTGGAAAAGCGGGCAAGATCTCTCCCTTCTTAAGAGCAACGCTGAGTCCATCTAGCGCAGATTAACGACAAGTAAACAGCCAAGATGGCCTAAAGATGAATCTTTTCTGTTGCGCCCAAAATATCCATTACGCCAGGTCAGCCAGAAAATTCGGGCGCTACACTGTGATTCGTACGTACTGAATTGTGCGAAGAGAGTTAGAGATTTCTTTTGGTATGAGGAGAGGCTATGACAATCGTTGTGTTTGATATTGGCAAGGTGTTGGTGCCGGAGGGAGATAGGGTTCCGCGCCTGGTTAACTTCATTACCGAGTGCGGATTGCCAGTGGATACAGAGGCGTTGATGAACGCGTATTGGGCCCATCGCGATGCTTACGACTTGGGGATGTCAGACGAGGAGTATTGGCCGAAGGTTCTTCTCGATGCGGGACTTGCACCTACTGAAATCGAGCATGTTGATTCCGCAGCATTGGGTGCCCTCGACGGTGAGCGGAACTCTGCAACTACCTCCGAGACTGCGGACTTCCTTGCGGAGCTTCATGCCGCTGAGGTGCCCGTTGCACTCTTGAGCAATGCACCGCATTCGATGGCGCGGGCGGTAAAAACTTCTCCGTGGGCGCAAGAGATTGCAGTACAAGTGTTTTCTTCTGAGGTGGGGGTTGCTAAACCGAGCCAAGAGATTTTTCGTATAGCCGAAAGGGAAATTGAGACATCCTTTGGCCCTCACAAGCGTGAAGACGTTGTGTTCTTTGACGATCGCCCAGTAAACATCGAAGGCGCCCAAGCGTTTGGCTGGCAAGGACAGCTCTGGGAGGGAGTGGGGCCCGCGCGTACTGTTCTAGCTGACGTATTGACCTAGCGTGACCCAGCTGAAAAAGATTGCCCTGGCCACACCAGAATGTGAGGCCAGGGCATTCTCTATTGTCTATCGCTCTCTCGGATCGAAGTAGAGCAAAGGCGGGAAGCTCTGCATGTCGTTAAACAAGGAGAAAAAAGCAGGTTCGAGGTTGATAACGCCCATCTCCTGTAACCAGGAATTATAAAGCTCCTCGGCCTCGGAGAGTTCCTCCAGGTTTCCTTCTGCCTGGGTAAGGCGGTAACCCAATGTGGAGTGTAGCTGGTAGTGCTCAAGGCTTGTCACGGGAATCTCGAGCGCCTCTCCAATATCACAACGAAACCGTTCGATCTCCTGACGAACTGACTCATCGGCCGGCTTCAATTTGACGGTCAGGTGTTCGTCGAGTGGGTACATCTCTACAGCGCGCACCGCAAGTGCCTTGGGCCCTTCAATGTTGGCTTCAACGAGGCGTTGACGCATCCGGACAACCGAATCAGGAAAATCATCGGTTTCGTTGAGCCAAGCTGGCCAAGCTTCTTTCTGACCGAGTAGAGATCGATGCTTGAGGCCATTGAGGAGGGTCATGTGGAAGCTGGAAGGAACGGTGAAGCCGTAATCGGTTTCCCAACCTCTAGACTTAATGTCGTCTTGAATTCTAATTTCAACTTGTTGGAACTCAGAGCCTTCAGGAACATGTGCAACAAAAGTAGAGCCTGGATGGCGACGAACATCGCCGCGCTCGGTGAACTTTTCCCAAGTATGGGGATTGGCAATCTTGGTCATTGAACTAGTACCTACTTACTTGCTCGTTTGTTATAGGAGGCAATGGCAGAGTCCGCCGTTTCTTGAGCAGTTTCGAATTCTGCCCTTGGGTCTTTGCCATTGGCGATGGCTGACATGGCTTGGCTATAGGACTTACGAGCGTCATTCAAGGCGCCGGTATGGCATCCAGCGGTAACAGTGTTGACTGGCGTAGAAGCATACTGCTCTAACAGCGACTTTTGCTGGGGGCTTAGATCTGTCAGAGAATCCATGGCTGCAGTTGTAGTCGGTAGGTAACCGGTTTCGTCAAAAATTTTCTTTTGAATTTCATCCGAACCGACAAACTTCATAAATTCCCAAGCAGCGGTTTGTTCCTCTTTTGAAGTACCTTCTTCGATTACCCACAGAGAGTTTCCTCCAGGAGCTGCGCCAGCGGCGTCAGTATCTCGTGGTAAGGCGTGAATGGACCAGTCCCAATCGAGGTTTGCCTCAGCGACGTTTCCGTAACCGCCAGAGGAGTTCATCTGGATAGCAGCATTTTGGCTAAGAAATGCGCCCGTGGCTGCAGACCCATCACTGCCCGCATCATGGATTGCACCCTCCTTGTAGAGCTCACTGATGGTCGTCCACATATCGACAAGCTGAGGGTCGTCAATTCTGAACGTTGAAGCCTTTTCAGACGTAGTGCCATTCTCTGGTGTACAAAACTCGTTGCCCAACATGGCTGCCATCTCTTCGACATACCAGCCTGAGTGGTGGAAAGTTAATCCAGCCTTGCCAGTCTTGCCGTGCAGCTTTTCTACAGCTTCCATGAGCCCCTCGGTGGTGCTCAATGACGATGGATTGATACCAGCGTCTGCGAAGGCTTCGTCATTGACATACAAGACCGGTTGCGACACCATCGCTGGCATCGAGTAAATCTTGTCTCCCATCGTGTAGTAGTTGGCGACGATGGGAACAAGATCGTTGAAGTCATAGTCGCCATTTTCCTTTGCCAAGTCTTCAGCCGGGATAGCGAGCCCTGAGTCCATCATGAAGCGACTTTGAATGTCGCTAGCTTGCATGAGTGCTGGTAAATGGCCAGTTTGGACCGAGGCGATGAACTTGGAAATTGAGTCTTCATATGCTCCCTGATAAGAAGCATGAATTTCGTACTCGCCTTCATGCTCCGAATTGAATTGGTCAACAATAGCTTGGAGCGTGTCGCCAGAGGCACCTGAAGAGGAATGCCAGAAGTCCACCACAATTTCACCGGCTTCATTTCTTGGCACCGAGTCAGAGGATGAGCCGCAGGCGGTAACTCCAAAAGCAGGGATAGCCACGGCAGTGACTACAGACAAGAGCTTCGCGCGGGAAGAAAAAGGCATTACTTGACAGCTCCTTCGGTGAGGCCGCGGCTCAGGTATTTTTGGCCGAATATCACGAGGATTATTGTGGGCAGAGCGGCAATTAGAAGGCCAGCGAGCACAAGGCCAGTGTCGACGGCAGTTTCATCCGCCAAGGCTTTGATACCCGGCTGAATGGTGCGTACAGAGGGAGATTGGGTAATTAGCAGTGGCCACATGTAGCCATTCCAAGCGGCAATTGCACCGGTGACTAGTGCAGTCATGCATACCGAACGATTCAAAGGAAGAAGGAAAGTAAAGAGGAACCGAATCCTGCTGACGCCTTCGAGTTTCGTTGCTTCATAGATCTCCTTGGGAAACTGCTTGAAAGCTTGATAGAACAAGAAGATTGTGAAGGATGATGCGACATAGGGAAGGAAGATTGCGATGACTGTGTCGTAAAGGCCCATCTCACTCACAGTGAGATAGTTACCAATCACCGAGACCTCGGAAGGAATCATCATTGGGATGAGAAAGAAACCGAGGATCTTTCCAGGCATGGGAATACGGCCGAAAGCCAAGGCGAAGGCCGCAAGAACCGATGTAATAAATTGGCCTCCGGTTTGGCAAACCGTGACAATCAGTGAGTTCACAAGCTGTTGACCAACTTGGGACTGCTCCCATGCTCGTGGATAGTTTGAACCGACGAAATCACCGAAGAACAGCGTTTGGATGCCGGCTTGAATATCTGCTGTGGAACGTACAGACCCGACGAACGCGTAGACGACAGGAAATATGATAAAGATGCATGCAATAAGTAGCCAGACCCATATGAGTGCCGTCATCAACGGTGAGCGCAGCTGAGAACTGGGATTAGGAGTCGTTTGGGTAGTTTGGGAGCGCTTTTGTCGGCGGACCCGATTCACTCTTTTGTTCGGGGTGTCTGAGGTGCGAGACATCATGCTCCTCCTTTCAGATAATTCTTAAGACTGTTTCCGGCTTAGACGAAATTGGATGAGCGTGAGAACGAGGATGATGGCGAAAAGCACCATGCCGCGGGCTGAAGCTGCAGCAAAGTCTGCTGTACCGCCACCAAACGCCAAGTCATAGATGTCAAGTACGAGGGTCCTAGTGGATGATGCTGGGCCGCCGTCAGTAAGAACGTTGAAGATTGTGAATTCCTTCATTGCAGCCATGGACTGAGTCACAGCCAGGAATAGGAGCATTGGAGCAATTCCTGGAATGATGATGTAGCGCACGTACCTGATGCCGGTGGCGCCGTCGAGATTCGCAGCTTCTACGACGTCATCCGAGATCCCGTCGATAGCGACCATCAGCAGCAAAATGACAAAAGAAATACCGATCCACAGGTCTACTGTGATTGTGGAAAGTAGTGCGACTCGAGGACTGGTTAGCCACCCTACGGTCCCAAACCCGAGCATCGTCGCTAATTGATCAAAGAATCCGATGACGGGGGCAAACATATTTCGGAAAACGAGAGTGCCGATCGCCGTGGATACAGCCATAGGCACTAGCACTAAAGAACGCATCCAAAAAGTGCCCTTTAGTCGGTAGCTCAAGGGAAGCGCGATGGCCAAACCGATAGCGAGCTTGAGAACTACGGTGGTTACCGTAAACACCAGAGTTCGCACCAAAGTGGCACCGAAGGCTGGATCTGTGAACATGGCGACGTAATTCTCGAAACCCGCGAACCCTTTAGGTCGTCCAAAAAGGTCGGTTGAAGCGAAAGACAAATACAGGGCGCGGAAGAATGGATAAAACTCAAAGATTAGAAAAAGGACAAGGGTTGGAAACAACATTGCCCAGGAAAGCCAGTCGATCCCTGCCCCGCGGCGCTGCTGTGTGTCCTCTTTGACGGTTTCTGCCGTACGGCGAGCTGAGGTAGCAGAGTTTGCGGTGATGCTCATTAGTTGATCCGCTCCTTTGTATGGCTGCAAAAAAGATGGAGCTTGTCGCGCTTGATGCGTACCGAAATGGGTGCGCCTTCGTCCAGCACCTCGGTGTTTGCAACGCGAACGAGAAGAGTTGCTGTGGTTTCCTCATCGCTGGTGTCAGAGGCTTTCGGGGGAGCAGCGACTGGTGAACTTTGCGGAACGATATGGACATATTTGTCGGAACCAAAGTTCTCGACATACTCAACAGTGCCCAAAATATCGGCCTCTGTTGATCCACATAACTCGAAGTCCTCAGGGCGAATACCAATGATGACGTCTCGGCTGTTTGGTTGATCTTGAAGTTCGGGTACAGGAAGATTGAACCCATTGGCTTTCAGCTCTGAACCGTCTTTGACTGCAGAAACGAGGTTCATCGATGGTGACCCGATGAATGTAGCCACAAAAACGTTTGCGGGGCGTAAGTATAAATCCTCTGGAGTTCCGACTTGCTGCATGTTTCCTCCCTCCAGAACCGCGATTCGATCAGCCATGGTCATGGCTTCAGTCTGGTCGTGGGTGACGTAGAGCATCGTCGTCTCGAGCTTTCGCTGCAGACGGCTAATTTGCGATCGAGTACTTACTCGCAATTTGGCATCGAGGTTGGACAGCGGCTCGTCCATCAGGAACACCTGCGGATTACGGACAATGGCACGCCCCATGGCAACGCGTTGGCGTTGGCCACCAGACAATGCTTTCGGTAGGCGGTCGAGGTAAGGCTCGAGTTCAAGTAGCTTTGCTGCTTCAGAGACGCGTTCAGCACGGCTCGCTTTGTCAACCTTCTGCATCTTAAGTGCAAACTCCATATTCTCACCGACCGTCATATGCGGATAAAGGGCGTAAGACTGGAAGACCATAGCGACATCGCGCTTAGAAGGCGGGAGCTGTGAGGCACGCTGATTGCCAATGAAGATTTCCCCACCTGTGACAGCTTCGAGACCTGCAACCATTCGAAGCGTCGTGGACTTGCCGGAGCCGGATGGTCCGACGACCGCTAGAAACTCACCGTCATGGACTGTGAGGTCGAGGTTATTGATGGTGGGCGTTTCATTGCCGGGGTAGAGCAGCGTAGCTGCGTCAAAAACTATGTCGGACATTGAGATAGCTTTCTGAACTAAAAGTGAACGAGCGTTATTGCTTTGATCTGCCGAATGCGGCGACATGGCGAAAGGTCGTAGGTCGCCGCCCTCTGGAAGCGAAAACACTGTCCCAGCTACAAGTAAACGGGATTACTCGGGTGCGTAAACAATAAACGAAGCGCCTCACGTCTTGTTTGGGGCGACATTTTTGCAGGTGGGAGCACTTTGCTTCGCTATTTCAAATCTGTGCAGCCTCCTGAACTGGGCGTTTACCTCTTTTGGTGATTGAGGGTTAGGTGAACAAGATTGCATGGTGGTTAACTGGCAGGATTTTGTTTACCCAATGCTCTGTAATGAGGCTAAGTTTCCCTTGGCGGAGGGGGGAAGTTTCCCCACTTGGGTAAAATGGCTTTTCTCACTTTTGGGTCAGTAGCGTCGGAGTATCTCCAAATTCCCCTCAAGCGGGGGTGTCTGATCGAGATATACTTAGTTGACGTGGCAAATAACCAGTTTCGATGAATGGCTGCGCAAATGGTGAAAGTAGAGCGGTAAAGGGCAACGGTGGGTACCGTTCAAGAAGGGCGACATAACGCAGCACTCTTCTAGTTCTGTCTTATGCTGCGAAGGAAGGGCTCTCCATGGGTGACTGTATTTCTAATGGAGCAGAGGGTCGACAGCCGACGCTGGGTGACATCGCTGCGCGAGCAGGCGTCTCTCGCAGCTCAGTCTCACGAGTTTTTCGGGGACAGAAGAAAGTGTCTGATGAAAACAGACGGAGGATCCTCGAAGCTGCGCATGAACTTGGCTACGTTCCGAATGTAATAGCTCGAAAACTATCGGCTCTTAGCGGGCGAACACTTGGTGCATTGGTCCGGGACCCTGCTAATCCTGCATACGGTTTACTTCTTCAGGAGCTGCAGGTTGCGGCTCATCGTCAAGGATATGATTTAGTTACTATGTCGGTAGCGCCAGGCAAGTGTGATGACCGTCAGCTAGACAGCTTGTCTCATCTCCTTGGCTTGGGGGTAGCGGGACTAATTGTCTCAACCGGAGATTTAGCGAGTGAGCTCTTGCTGCCGTTCTCAGAACGCGTACCAATCATCCGAGCAGGGCGACCGGAACCCGATGCGCTAATTCCCGCTGTGTCTTTCGATGCAGAACACGCAGGCAAGGCTTTAGCAGAAGCTGTTGTTAAAGCTGGCCACACGAAGATTGCGGTTGTGCGCACGTGTCCTGAAGTTTCGTTTCCTGAGTACACCCGAGCTCAGGCAACAATCGCGGAAATTCGTAAGCAAGGATTGGAGCCCTTTATTGTTGACGTGAAGTTCGATAGCGGGGAAGCGTATGTGGTACCTCTCATTAAGAGTGGAGCCATCACGGCTGTCATGTGTCCGACAGATTTGCGCCAGCTACATTACTTGCGTGTTTGCCAGGATGAAGGAATATCTGTTCCCAGTCATGTGAGCGTCACTGGCTGTGATGGGGCGTTGCCAGGCTTCGATATTATGGGTTTGACGACCTATTCTTGGCCTGTGCGAAAGCTAGCGACAGGAGCGGTAGCGTCCATTCTTGAGCTAATCGATGCTTATGGGGAGGTCGAGAAGCCGACCCCTTGGGTCCAGAGAAAGTATCAAGGACAGTTAGTCCCCGGTCGTACTCTTTCGCCACCTAACGAAAGTTAGGTCTGGGATTCACGCAGTCGAGGTCGTGTTGTAAGCGAAGTATCTCCTGAAGGATTGCGCGGTAGAGCTGTGAGTATGATGTTTCCCGTAGTTAGGGAAACTGAGAACGCGGAGCCAGTTGAAGTGCTTGAGGTTTGGAAAGGCGCAATTGTAGCGATGGATCCGACGGTTTCGTAGCGCTATTCATCGCGGTAATCGATCGCTAGTACTACGAATCCCATATCCAGCGTCGCTACGATCCGCGCAGTACGCGAAGCTATCGTGTGACCAAGCTTCCGGAATAAAGGTTGAAGCGGTCGCCGCGGGCAAAGCCCACGAGCGCCATGCCGGTTTCGCGGGCGGTCTCAACCGCCAGCGAGGAGGCAGCGGAGACCGCAACGAGCATGCCGAAGCCGGCCATAGCAGCCTTGTTGACCAGCTCGAAGCTGGCGCGCGAGCTCATCACCAGGATGAGGTTGCTGGCGGGGAGCCTTCCTTCCATCAGTAGGTGCCCGATAACCTTGTCGGCGGCGTTGTGCCTGCCGACGTCCTCGCGTACAACGACGGGTTCTCCCTCGAGCGTGAAGGCGCCCGCGGCGTGGATGCCGCCGGTTTTGCGGAACTGCTTCTGCTCCGCTTTCAAGGCGCCGGGCAGCTTGGCGACGACCCCCGGATCCACCGGCACCTGTGGGATTGGGTATCGCGACTGCTTCATTAGCGCCTCGATAGAGGAGGTGCCGCATACTCCGCACGCAGACGTGGTTGTCGTCAGGCGGAGATCGGCGAGGCTGATCGCGTGGGGATTGGCTAGCTCAACGTCGAGCAGGTTATAGGGGTTGCGCCCGTCCACTGAGGCACCGGCGCAGTAGCGCGCCTCGGCGACATCGCTGGCCTTCTCGATGTGGCCCTCGGAATGAAGAAAACCGTGGGCCAGCTCGACATCGTGGCCAGGCGTGCGCATCGTGGTGGTCAGCGTTTGTCCGCCCACGCGGATCTCCAAAGGCTCCTCGCCGGCGACGGTATCGCCGCGGGTATCGACTTGGATGACCTCTCCGTGCTCATCGAGGCGGACCTTGGCCACGGCGAAGGTGGCGTTGACGCGCCCGCTCATCGGTTGAGGGCCTCCTTGAGTGTGGCGATGTGGGCGCGGGCCTCGTCGACGTCCTTCGAGGCCAAACCGACCAGGTACGCCGTCAGTGGGGCAGCGGGGCGCGATTGGGTATGCGCGACGTCCTTAGTCAGATCGAGGAGTTCTCTAACCAAGGCGGTGGCGTCGGCCGGGGAGACGCCGACAAGCTCGGCAGCCTCCTCAAGCCACTGGTGTGCCGTGCGGATGGGGTCTTGTTCTTCACTCATGACTTCCCATGCTAACGCGTTTTGGAAAACAGCATGTCAGCGGGTAAAGTAAGCCGACGGACTTGCATTTTTCCTCCTCCGCGCCGCAAAAATGGCGCTGGAGGTGCGCAAATGTGCCAAGCCGGAAGAATTGAACACATCTACTTTGTTGTAGGCCCCTCGCCGTAGACAGCGGACCGTTGTCTGTATCAAAGGGTGGCGAGCGCCTCGCGGTATTGACCGCGGGGAGCGTGAGTAGCCCGAAATCACACGGAAAACGCTTTGGTGAGCTTTAAGGGAACCGCAACGAGAAAGGTTACAGGTCACTCATATGACTATGACTGATCCTATTGCCGACATGTTGTCGCGCGTGCGCAATGCATCCAATGCGCACCACGATTCCGTGTCGATGCCGACCTCCAAGCTCAAGGCGAACATCGCCGAGATCTTGAAGCAGGAAGGCTACATCGCTGACTACTCCGTCGAGGGCCGTGAGCTGTCCCTCGAGCTTAAGTACAACAATCGTGAGCGTTCCCTCTCGGGTCTGCGTCGCGTGTCTAAGCCGGGTCTGCGTGTGTACGCAAAGTCCACCGAACTGCCGCAGGTTCTGGGCGGCCTGGGCGTGGCCATCATTTCCACGTCTCAGGGTCTGCTTACCGACCGTCAGGCTCAGGAGAAGGGTGTAGGCGGAGAAGTTCTCGCCTACGTCTGGTAAGGGAGGATTGACACATGTCTCGTATCGGTCTAGCACCTATCGCCGTCCCGAAGGGCGTCGACATCACCATCAATGGCCAGGTTGTCAACGTGAAGGGGTCCAAGGGCTCCCTCGAGGTTGAGCTGCCGGAGCCGATCACCGCAGCCGTCGAGGACGATGAGATCAAGGTCTCCCGTCCGGACGACGACCGCAAGAACCGCGCACTGCACGGTCTGGCCCGCTCCCTGGTCAACAACGCCGTCGTTGGCGTGACCGAGGGCTACACCAAGAAGATGGAAATCTTCGGTGTTGGTTACCGCGTCCAGCAGAAGGGTAAGGACCTGGAGTTCTCTCTGGGCTACTCCCACCCGATCCTCATCAAGGCTCCGGAGGGCATCACCTTCGCTGTGGATGGCGCAACCAAGCTCTCCGTATCTGGTATTGACAAGCAACTGGTTGGACAGGTCGCCGCGTACATCCGCCGCCTGCGTAAGGACGATCCTTACAAGGGCAAGGGTATTCGCTACGACGGCGAGCAGATCCGCCGCAAGGTCGGAAAGACGGGTAAGTAAGCAATGGCTAACACTGAAAACGCAAAGCGCACCCCGGTTGGCAAGGACATTTCCTCGCGTCGTCGTGAAGCACGCGCGCGCCGCCACTTCCGCATCCGTAAGACCCTCCGCGGCACCCCTGAGGCACCGCGTCTGGTCGTTCACCGCTCCTCCCGCCACATGCACGTTCAGGTCATCGACGACCTGGCCGGCCACACCCTGGCCGCTGCTTCCTCCATGGAAGCCGACGTGCGTGCACTCGAGGGCGATAAGAAGGCCAAGGCTGCCAAGGTAGGCCAGCTCATCGCTGAGCGCGCCAAGGCCGCTGGCATCGAGAAGGTCGTCTTCGACCGTGCAGGCTACAAGTACCACGGCCGCGTTGCTGCGCTGGCCGAAGCTGCTCGTGAAGGTGGTCTGCAGTTCTAATGATTAAGGCATACGGAAACATCAACGGAAGGAACGCCTAATGTCGGACCGTGAACAGCGTGACGGCGGACGCTCCGCCGAGAACAACAACGACCGCAAGGGTCGCAACAACGGCCGTCGTAACGACCGCCGCAACCACCAGGACAACGAGCGCGATAAGTACATCGAGCGCGTTGTGACCATCAATCGCGTCTCCAAGACCGTTAAGGGTGGCCGCAACATGTCCTTCACCGCTCTCGTCGTCGTAGGCGACGGCCAGGGCATGGTTGGCGTCGGCTACGGCAAGGCCAAGGAAGTCCCGGCCGCAATCCAGAAGGGTGCAGAAGAGGCTCGCAAGAACTTCTTCCGCGTCCCGATGATTGCCGGCACCATTACCCACCCGGTTGAGGGTCGCGACGCAGCTGGCATCGTCATGATGAAGCCGGCCGCTCCGGGTACCGGTGTCATCGCCGGTGGTGCTGCTCGTCCGGTGCTTGAGTGCGCCGGTGTGCAGGACATTTTGTCGAAGTCCCTGGGCTCCGACAACGCTCTCAACGTCGTCCGCGCTACCGTGGACGGCCTCAAGCAGCTGGTTCGCCCAGAGGAAGTTGCTGCACGCCGCGGCAAGTCCCTCGAGGAGGTCGCACCGGCCCAGATGCTGCGCAAGCGCGCAGGTCAGGAGGCATAAGCAATGGCTCTGAAGATTACTCAGGTAAAGGGCCTTGTGGGCACCAAGCCGAACCACCGCGCCAACATTGAGGCTCTTGGTCTCAAGCGCATCGGACACTCTGTTGTAAAGCAGGACACCCCGATTATTCGCGGCATGGTTCACAAGGTGCGTCACCTGGTCACCGTCGAAGAAGTGGCAGGGGAGTAAACCATGGCTGATATCATCAAGCTCCACGACCTGCGCCCGTCCGCAGGCTCCAATAAGCCCAAAACCCGCGTCGGCCGCGGTGAGGCATCCAAGGGTAAGACCGCTGGTCGCGGTACCAAGGGCACCGGTGCTCGCAAGCAGGTTTCCGCTGCTTTCGAGGGTGGCCAGATGCCGATTCACATGCGTCTGCCGAAGCTCAAGGGCTT
This sequence comes from Corynebacterium sp. HMSC062E11, assembly GCF_001811845.1. Lineage (NCBI taxonomy): Bacteria > Bacillati > Actinomycetota > Actinomycetes > Mycobacteriales > Corynebacteriaceae > Corynebacterium > Corynebacterium sp. HMSC062E11. The sequence continues at coordinate 25,539 of NZ_KV806789.1, read as the reverse complement.
CAAGAACCCGAACCACGTTGAGTACCAGGTAGTCAACGTTGCTGACCTCGCAGAGGCTTTCGCTCAGGGTGGCGACGTCACCGTAGCGGACATTGTCGCTGCTGGCCTGGTTCGCAAGAACCAGCCGGTCAAGGTTCTGGGCAACGGCGACATCAACGTTAAGTTGAACGTCACCGCTGACAAGTTCTCCAAGTCTGCTGTTGAGAAGATCGAGGCTGCTGGCGGCACCGCCACCACCAAGTAAATCTCTACTCAGTAGATTTCTTCCCCCTGTCCACCGCATTCGTGCGGCGCAGGGGGATTTTTCATGCCTATTGTGCGCGCGGAGCTAAGAAGAGTAGTATGGCTCTTGGTTAAATCTTAGTAAGCGTTAAGGAGATTGTTATGTCGTCCGTATCTTCCATCGTGGCAACCGCCATCGCCGCACTTCTGCCCTTGGCTGGCGTTACTGGTCCCGTCGATGCACAGGAGATGCTCTCCCAGCCAGAGTCCGCCACCAGCACGGAGAACCTGCCCAGCGGCGAGCTGGCGGTGCAGCGCGAGCTGGCCCTTGCCACCCAGGAGCTGGGCCACGATTTCATGACCATTCGCTTCGAAGGCAACGACACCGCACACATCGTCTTCCTGGAAACCTACAACCCCGACACCGACCAAGCCGCCGTGGACCGCGTGATGAAGGCCCTGGCCACCAACGGTTATGATCGCGTCGATGCAGTTGCCTAGGAAGGCAGCGCGCTACGCGTCGTTGACCGTCTTTTCATAGAGGCCGGGGAAGCGGCTGTCCGGGTCAGTGAGCGTTTTAATGCGCTCCGGCAGGTCACCGCCGTAGAGCTCGGCAAATTCTTCGGGGGAGTAGAAGGCTTCTGAATACAGCGACTTATGCCCGCCGAGCTCGCTGACTTTAGCCTCGATGACGCGGTTGAAGGCGCCGTTTCCCGGGGCGGAGGGGTCGACGTGATTGCCCTCCACGCCCGACCAGAACCCCACGTTGACCCAGGTCTGGCCTGGGCGCAGAGGATACAGCGGCCACGGGGCGGGGGAATCAGCCGCGAGAGAGCCGGTGCCGACGAGGTCTTCGACGCCCTCGCGAAGTCGAATCGGGCACAGCCACACCGGTTGAATATCGGAGGCCGCAAAGAACCAGTCCAAGAACTCCGGCAAGTTCTCCGGGGTGACCTCGATGTCCTGCACCACGCGTTCACCCCGCGGCAGGCCCTTCGGCTTCTTGATGAAGTTGTACTCCAGCTCGTATTTCCGGTCCAGGCGCACGAGCTTCCAGTAGAAGGAACTGCGCCGCAGCTGCCGCGGCCACACCTTGCGCACCCGCGGATTCTGCGCGCCGAAGGCTCGCGAGCACCAGAACCAGTCAGTATCCCAGCGCCAGATGTAATCGCGCACCGTGAGGCGGTCGCGGCGGATACCGCGGGCGTGCTGGAGGCTGCGGTAGAAAATCTCCTCCCTCGTGTAGTCGGAGGTTGGGCCCTCCTCCTCCGTGAAACGGGCCATGACCAGGTAGGATTCCTCCGGAGAGAAGACCACGCCATCTAGGCCGTGGACATCGAGGCCGTCATAGGAGTGGGTGCGGGAGACGTCGTCAAGCGTGCGTGCCAAGGACTCAAAGTCGTGGAAGCGCACCTCCCTCAGCTCCACGTAAGGCTTCACTGCGCGCAGCTCAATCTTGAGGCGCACCGCATAGCCCAAGGAGCCATAGGAGTTGGGGAAGAGACGGAAGAGATCGACATTCTCCTCGCGCGAGCACGTGAGAATCTCGCCAGTACCGGTGAGGATGTCCATCTCCAACACGGATTCGTGCGGCAATCCATCGCGGAAGCTCGTGGACTCCACGCCCATGCCCGTTACCGCGCCACCCAGCGTAATGGTCTTGAGCTGCGGCACCACGAAGGGCATAAGACCGTGCGGCAAGGTGGCGTCGACGAGGTTCTCGTAGGTGCACATGCCCTGAACCTCGGCGGTCTGCGCAATCGGATCGACCTCAATAACACCACCCAGACCGGACACGTCGAGCCCCACCTGCTCGCCGCTGCGCCCGCGGAAAAGATTCGAGGTTTTCTTTGCCAGACGTACGCGCTTCTCCTTCGGCACCGCGCGGAAGCTACGCAGGAGCTTATCGACGCCCTCCTCGTGCGCCCGCCAGCCCACCGGCGGGATCTCCACGGCATCGACGCTGCGGTGATTGCGAATGAGATCAGTCAACATAGAATTCCTTTAAGTCTTTAGAAGCGCGAATCTTCCCACCAGCGGCGCTCGGGCACGCCGGAACGAGAACCGGCCTCACCCAGCTTGACGCCCAAGAAGTGGTACAAGTTGATGATGTTGTGCTCGAAGCCCCACTCGGAGCCGGCCATATAGATGGCCCACAGGCGCGCGGTGGGAAGGCCCACCAGAGAGCAGGCCTCCTCCCACGTCTCCTTGAGGTTCTCGCACCAATCGTGCAGAGTGCGCATGTAGTCGAAGCGCAGGGATTCCGTGTGGACAACCTCGAAGCCGGCATCCTGCATGCACTTCGTGATGGTGCCGGAGCCGGAGAGCTCACCGTCGGGGAAGATATAGCGGTCAATGAAGCCGCCCTTCGGAGTCTTGTGATTATCCGGGTAGGTAATGCAGTGGTTGAGCATCAATCCACCCGGCTTGAGCTTGCCGTTGAGGAAGCTAAAGAAGTCCGGGTAGTTCTTGACGCCAATGTGCTCGAGTAGCCCGATGGCGGAGATAGCGTCGAAGCCTTCCTCGGTGACATCGCGATAGTCCATGAAGCGGATTTCCGCGAGGTCCTCGAGACCCTCCTCCTTGATCTTGGCCTGGCCCCACTCAGCCTGCTCCTTGGAGAGGGTTACGCCGAGGGACTTCACACCGCGCTTGGCGGCGTAGCGCACCATGCCGCCCCAGCCGCAGCCGACGTCCAGGTGGCGGTCACCCTCCTTGAGCCGCAACTTGTCGAAGATGAGGCGATACTTGTTTTCCTGGGCCTCATCCAGCGTGGCGTCGGGGGAGGGGTAGTAGGCGCAGGTATACGTCATCGAGTCACCGAGGAAAAGCTCGTAGAAGTCATTACCCACGTCGTAGTGATCGGAGATGACGTCCGCGTCGCGTTCCTTGGAGTGCTTGGACAATCCTTCGTGCAGCTTGCGGCGCAGCCACGAGGCTCGCTCGACTTCCGGGACCGGCTGGATCTGGAAAGCTCCCATCGAGGCCAGGGAGCGTGCCACCCTGGCCAAGGTCTTCGCGTCCGGGCGGGTGAACTTGTCATACATGGCGTGCAGCGCATCGAAGATGCCGTAGGGGTGCGCCGGGTGTTCGCCCTCGACAGTGATGCCGTCGGTGACATAAGCGCGGGCAAATCCTACATCCCCTGGGTGAGTCGCGATATAGGCCAAGCCCTGGAGGTTGTTGATCTTGACGGTAAACTGCGCATCGGCTGGGCCGGTGGCGGAACCATCGAAAGCCTCCCAGCGGAAGGGGTTGGGGCTGGGGACGAAGGTATCGATAATCTCGGCCACGGTCATTGGAGAGAATCGCTTACTCATAAAACTACATACTTCTTTCGGTTCATTGGCTGGCAGAAAAAGAACGGCCATACTCCGAGACGCCCCGGGCGTCTCGGGGGAGGTCGAAAAGACGTAGAAATCTTGTAAGGACATTGCCTTCAGACAACACAGGCAATGGTAGGCCCAATCCGGGGATAGCGCTAAGGGAGAAACTAAAAAGGGGACCTCCGGGCGGCCATGTGCGGGGTTAATGTGGCGAAAGTGGCCAAGGCTGGTAGGGTAATGGGGTCAAAAGTGTTCAACCGTTCCTATGAGATGCCTTAAGAGGGCTCTTAGCTTTTGGGAACAGATGAGATCCACCCCCGTGCGCGGCGAATTCGAACCGCACAACAAGCGCGGTAGGCCAGGAGGATTAAGTAGTGTCCGCCATTTTGCAGGCTTTTAAAGATGCCGACCTGCGTAAGAAGATCATCTTCACGCTCGTGTTGATTATCCTCTACCGCGTTGGCGCGCAGATCCCGTCGCCGGGCGTTGATTACGCCACCATCGCCGGCCGCCTTCGTGACCTCACGGAGGAATCCGGCAACCTCTACTCGGTGATCAACCTGTTCTCCGGTGGCGCGCTGCTGCAGCTGTCGATCTTCGCCATCGGCATCATGCCGTACATTACGGCGTCGATTATCGTGCAGCTGCTCACCGTGGTGATTCCTCACTTCGAGCAGTTGAAGAAGGAGGGGCAGTCCGGTCAGGCCAAGATGACGCAGTACACGCGCTACCTCACCCTGGCGCTGGCGCTTCTGCAGTCTTCGGGCATTGTGGCCCTGGCGGACCGCGAGCAACTCTTGGGGCAAGGCGTACGCGTCCTGGCGGAGGACCGTAACTTCTTTACCCTCGTCGTGCTCGTTATCACCATGACCTCCGGCGCCATCCTCGTGATGTGGATGGGTGAGCTGATTACGGAGAAGGGCATTGGTAACGGTATGTCGCTGATGATTTTCGCCGGTATTGCTACCCGCCTTCCCACCGATGGTGTCAGCATCATGCAGAACAACGGTGGCCTCGTCTTCGCCATGGTGGTCGCCGGCCTCATCGTCCTCGTCGTGGGCATCACCTTCATCGAGCAGGGGCAGCGCCGCATTCCGGTGCAGTACGCAAAGCGTATGGTTGGCCGTCGCCAGTACGGTGGTTCGTCGACCTACCTGCCGCTCAAGGTCAACCAGGCCGGCGTTATCCCGGTTATCTTCGCTTCCTCGCTGATTTACATGCCGGTGCTTATCACCCAGATCGTCAACTCCGGCTCCCCGGGCGTGTCCGATAACTGGTGGCAGCGCAACGTGATTGCGCACCTGCAGGCTCCGAGCTCCTGGCAGTACATCGTCCTCTACTTCGTCCTCACCATCTTCTTCTCCTACTTCTATGTCTCGGTTCAGTATGACCCTGCTGAACAGGCGGAGAACATGAAGAAGTATGGTGGATTTATCCCGGGTATCCGCCCGGGTCGGCCGACCGCCGAATACCTGGGATTCGTCATGAACCGCCTTCTGTTCGTCGGTTCGATCTACCTGGCGCTCATCGCTGTTCTGCCGAATATCCTTCTGGACCTCGGCGTGGGCCGCGCAGGTGCCAGCGGCACTTCCGCCTTCGGCGGTACTGCCATCCTCATTATGGTCTCGGTGGCCCTGACCACGGTCAAGCAAATCGAGTCCCAGCTCCTACAATCCAACTACGAAGGACTGCTTAAGTAATGCGTTACGTACTCCTTGGCCCTCCCGGTGCCGGCAAGGGCACCCAAGCCGCCCTCCTCAGCGAAAAGCTCGGCGTTCCGCACATCTCCACCGGTGACCTCTTCCGCGCCAACATTGGTGAGGGCACCCCGCTCGGCGTCGAGGCTAAGTCCTACATCGATGCCGGCAAGCTGGTGCCGACCGATGTCACCGCCCGCATGGTGGAGGACCGCCTCAACCAGGATGACGCCAAGGATGGCTTCCTTCTCGACGGCTTCCCCCGCACCGTGGAGCAGGCCGATATTCTTGAGAAGCTCCTCTCCGACAAGGGCCTGAAGCTCGACGGCGTGCTGAACTTTGAGGTATCCGAGGACGTCGTGGTCGAGCGCATGCTCGCCCGCGGCCGCGCGGACGACACCGAGGAGACCATCCGCACCCGCCTGGGCGTCTACCGCGAAGAGACCTTCCCGCTCATCGAGCACTATGGCGATGCCATCATCTCCATCAAGGCCGAGGGCTCCGTTGAGGAGATCAACGAGCGCACTCTGAAGGCGATGGGCAAGTAGCCCGTCTTTTTGTCATGGCTTTTCGTCGACGCACTAAAACCATCCCGGCCCGCACTCCGGGCGAGCTTGATGCCATGCAGGCGGCTGGCGAAATCGTCGGCCGCGCCCTGCAGGCGGTGCGTGCCGCCTCTGCAGTTGGCGTGAGCACGCTCGAGCTCGACCACGTAGCCGAGCAGACCATTCGGGATGCCGGTGCCGTGCCCACCTTCAAGGGCTACGGCGGTTTTCCGGGGTCCATCTGTGCGTCAGTCAACGACGTCATTGTCCATGGCATACCCAGCAAGGAGATTGTCCTCGCTGAAGGGGACCTTGTCTCCATCGACTGTGGCGCCACGCTCGACGGCTGGGTGGGGGATAGCGCGTGGACGTTTGGCGTCGGCAAGCTCAGCTCTGAGGCGCAGGCGCTGAGCAACGCCACCGAATGGGTCCTCCACGAAGGGCTTAAGGCCATGGTCCCCGGCAACCGGCTTACCGACGTCTCCGCCGCCCTCGAGCAGGCCACCTACCGCGCCGAGGATAAGTTTGGCGTTGACCTGTTTATTGTTGACGGCTACGGCGGCCACGGTATCGGCCACGAAATGCACGAAGACCCCTACCTGGCCAATGAAGGCAAGGCAGGGCGCGGCCCTATCATCCAGGAGGGCTCCGTCCTGGCCATTGAACCTATGCTGGCGCTGGGCACTGAGGACAACGCCGTGCTTGACGACGACTGGACCGTTGTCACCCTCGACGGATCGCTGGCTGCCCACTGGGAGCACACCGTGGCGGCAACGGAGAATGGTCCTCGAATTCTGACGCAGCGTTACTAAAACGCAACATTCAGGTAGGAAAACCGTGGAGGAAGGTTTATACTTCTCCACATGTCTAAGATTCGCTCCTTTGTTGGCGCTCGTTCCCTACGCCGTGCCACCGCAATCGGCCTGGTAGCCGCCACTCTCTCGGTTGCCCCCGCCGCAAACGCACAGACGGTCCCTTCGATTGATTCCCTGTCCTCCGACGTCCAATCTCAGATTGATGAGTTCGCCGGCCAGACCCGTGAGAACGCGTGGAACAGCCGCAACCAGATGCTGGAGACGCTGCAAAACGTTAACCCGCAGGCCGCTGATGCCCTGCGCCCCGTCATCGACGGTGCTATTGAACTGGTCTTCCCAGGCCTGATTGACCAGAAGAACGCTGAGATTCGTGCGGCTCGCGAAGCTGCAGAGCGCGCCCATGCTGAGCAGGTTGCACGCGAGAAGGCTGCCGCTGAGGAGGCTGCCCGCAAGGCCGAGGCTGAGCGCCAGGCTCAGCGCTTCGATGTTGGCCCGTGCCCCGCGGATGCCCGTATCTGCGTGGATCGTGATGGCCGCCGCTCGTGGCTGCAGGACGGCAACGGCAACGTCACCTATGTTGCGCAGGGGATGTCCACCGGCATGCCGGGGCAGGAGACACCGGCCGGTACGTTCTACATCAACCGCAAGATCAAAGATGAAATTTCGTGGGAGTTCGGCAACGCTCCGATGCCTTACGCCATGTACTTCACCAACAACGGCCATGCTTTCCATGAGGGTTCCCCGGCATACCAGTCCAATGGCTGCGTACGCCTGACCCACCAGGATGCTGTGCGCTACTGGAATGATGTGCCGATGGGTTCCAAGGTCTTCATCTACTAGAACCGCAGCGGCTAGTAGCCGACTCTCTCGCATACCTCCCGCGCCTTTGGGCGATGGGAGGTTTTATATTTGGAAAACGCGTATCCGCAGCGTATGCTTTAGAGCTGGTGTCTGTACGCAGCCAAAGTGGTTGTGGAGGACACCAGGCAGTAGACACCAAACATGCAGGTGGGGGCGTCGTCAAGCGCGGCGCGAAGAACCCCACCAGAAAAGTAGAGGTTATGGCTAAGGAAGGCGCAATCGAGGTTGAGGGTCGCATCGTCGAACCCCTGCCCAACGCAATGTTCCGCGTCGAGCTCGACAACGGGCATAAGGTACTTGCCCACATTTCGGGCAAGATGCGTCAGCACTACATCCGCATCCTCCCGGAGGATCGCGTTGTCGTGGAGCTGTCTCCTTATGACCTAACCCGCGGACGCATCGTCTACCGCTACAAGTAAAGACAGTAAGCCTCCTCACCCACGGGACGCACTTGGTGCGTCCCTTTCTACCTCAGGCTGCGATGGCCTGAGCCCACGCTGCTAAGCATGCCCACAGTTCCCCGGCACGGCCCGGGGCGAAGCGTATGCGTGGCGGGGGACGGATGAGGAGAAAACCATCGTAACAACCCGAAAGGACTAGCCATATGGCACGTCTAGCTGGTGTTGACCTCCCGCGCAACAAGCGCATGGAGGTTGCTCTCACCTACATCTACGGCATCGGGCCTGCCCGTGCCAAGGAGCTGCTGGAAAAGACCGGCATTTCTCCTGACCTGCGCACCGACAACCTCGACGACGATCAGCTGTCGGCGCTGCGTGACGTCATCGAAGCTACCTGGAAGGTCGAGGGTGACCTCCGCCGCCAGGTTCAGGCTGACATCCGTCGCAAGATTGAAATCGGTTGCTACCAGGGCATCCGCCACCGTCGTGGACTGCCTGTTCGTGGTCAGCGCACCAAGACCAACGCTCGTACGCGCAAGGGTCCGAAGAAGACGATCGCAGGAAAGAAGAAGTAACACATGCCACCTAAGACTCGTTCCGGCGCGCGCCGTGGTGGTCGTCGCGTCGTAAAGAAGAACGTGGCCGCTGGCCACGCATACATCAAGTCCACCTTCAACAACACCATCGTGTCCATCACGGACCCGCACGGTGCTGTCATCTCCTGGGCATCCTCCGGCCACGTTGGCTTCAAGGGTTCCCGTAAGTCCACCCCGTTCGCAGCGCAGATGGCTGCTGAGAACGCGGCCCGCAAGGCCATGGACCACGGTATGAAGAAGGTTGACGTTTTCGTCAAGGGTCCGGGCTCCGGCCGCGAGACCGCCATCCGTTCCCTGCAGGCTGCAGGCCTCGAGGTTTCCTCGATCACGGATGCCACCCCACAGCCGCACAACGGCTGCCGTCCGACCAAGCGCCGCAAGGTTTAAGGGAAAGGAAGAGGTAAGAAAATGGCTCGTTATACTGGCCCCGCTACCCGCGTATCCCGCCGTCTGCGCGTCGACCTGGTCGGCGGCGACATGGCATTTGAGCGCCGCCCGTACCCACCGGGACAGGCTGGCCGCAACCGCATCAAGGAATCTGAGTACCTGCTGCAGCTCCAGGAGAAGCAGAAGGCAAAGTACACCTACGGTGTGCTGGAGCGTCAGTTCCGCCGCTACTACGCCGAGGCTAACCGTCTCCCGGGCAAGACCGGTGACAACCTCGTCGTTCTGCTCGAGTCCCGTCTCGACAACGTGATCTACCGCGCTGGTCTGGCCAACACCCGCCGCCAGGCTCGCCAGCTTGTCTCCCACGGTCACTTCACCGTGAACGGCAAGAAGATCAACGTTCCGTCCTTCCGCGTTACGCAGTATGACATCATCGATGTTCGTGAGCGTTCCCAGAAGATGGAATGGTTCGAAGAGGCTCAGGACCGCCTGGTAGACGCCAACGTTCCGGCGTGGCTGCAGGTCGTTCCGGACACCCTGCGCATCCTCGTGCACCAGCTGCCCGAGCGCGCTCAGATCGACGTTCCGCTGCAGGAGCAGCTCATCGTCGAGCTTTACTCGAAGTAATCCTTCGACATTTTCATCTTTACCCCTTCTACCGGCGTCATATAGCGGGCGCCGACAAGGAGAAACTCCATGCTTATTTCCCAGCGTCCTCAGCTCACCGAGGAATTCATTGACTCGTCTCGCTCCAAGTTCGTCATCGAACCGCTCGAGCCGGGCTTTGGTTACACCCTCGGTAACTCGCTTCGTCGCACGCTGCTCTCGTCCATCCCGGGCGCGGCAGTAACCTCCATCAAGATTGATGGTGTGCTCCACGAGTTCACCACCATCAATGGCGTGAAGGAAGACGTTTCCGAAATCATCCTGAACATCAAGGGTCTGGTTCTGTCCTCCGACTCTGACGAGCCGGTGGTTATGTACCTGAGCAAGGAAGGCCCGGGTGAGGTAACTGCAGGCGATATCCAGCCGCCGGCTGGCGTGGAGATCCACAACTCGGATCTGCACATCGCATCGCTGAATGATTCCGCCAAGCTGGAGATGGAACTCGTCGTCGAGCGCGGCCGTGGCTACGTCCCGGCTGCCTCCACCTCCGGGGAAATCGGCCGCATTCCGGTCGACCAGATCTACTCCCCGGTGCTGAAGGTCTCCTACAAGGTCGAAGCTACTCGTGTTGAGCAGCGCACCGACTTTGACAAGCTGATCATCGACGTCGAGACCAAGAACTCGATTTCCGCACGCGACGCCCTGGCTTCCGCCGGTGGCACCCTGGTCGAGCTCTTCGGCCTGGCCCGCGAGCTGAACACCGCTGCTGAGGGCATTGAGATTGGCCCGTCCCCGCAGGAGACGGAGTACATCGCCGCCTACAGCATGCCGATCGAGGATCTGAACTTCTCCGTCCGTTCCTACAACTGCCTGAAGCGTCAGGAAATCCACACCGTTGGTGAGCTCGCAGAGTGCACCGAATCGGACCTGCTGGATATCCGCAACTTCGGTCAAAAGTCGATCAATGAGGTAAAGATCAAGCTGGCTAACCTGGGCCTGGCTCTCAAGGACACCCCTGAGGACTTCGACCCGACCCAGCTCGAAGGCTACGACGCTGAAACCGGCGACTTCAAGGACCCGGCTTCCGACGATTCCGAGTAAAGAATTTCACTGAATCGTGACGGCGCGACTTGTGCGCCCCGTCGCGCGCTCACTTAATCCGCACACGAGGAGTACACAATGCCTACCCCCAAGAAGGGTCCGCGTCTCGGCGGCTCCGCCAGCCAGCAGAAGCACCTGCTGAGCAACCTGGCAGCGAGCCTGTTCGAGCACGGCGCAATCAAGACCACCGACGCTAAGGCGAAGCTGCTTCGTCCTTACGCCGAGAAGATCATCACCAAGGCGAAGGCCGGCACCGTTGCTGACCGTCGCGCTGTTCTCAAGCTCATCCCGCACAAGGATGTCGTTGCCTACCTCTTCGACGAGCTGGCACCGAAGTTCGAGAACCGTGAGGGTGGCTACACCCGCATCATCAAGCTGGACAACCGCTCCGGCGACAACGCCCCGATGTCCCAGATCTCCCTCGTTCTCGAGGAGACCGTGACCTCCGAGGCTAACCGCGCTACCCGCGCTGCTGCTTCCAAGCAGGCCGAGGAAGCTAAGGCCGAAGAGGCTGAGGCTGAATCCGCTGAGGAAGCAAAGGCAGAGGCAACCGAGGCAGAGGTCGAGGAGACCGCTGCTGAGGAGTCCGAGGAGAAGTAAACTTCTCTCGCCTTAACTAGGCCGCAGTACCACCTTAGGTGGGGCTGCGGCCTTTTGTTATGCTTTCTGGGCTATATAACCCCGACCAGAACGTATACTCTATGACCCCGCTGTTTACTGTGCTGTACGTAATCGGCATCGTCTCCGAGGCGATGACCGCTGCGCTGTCCGCTGGCCGGCAAAAGATGGATCTGTTTGGCGTCATCATGTTGGGCGCAGTCACCGCATTGGGCGGCGGCACGATCCGCGACATGGTGCTGGGCGCCTACCCGTTGACGTGGGTGGCGGAACCGCGCTTCCTCTTGGCCGTGGTGGCCGCCGCCGTCGCCACGGTTTATATGTCCTTCCTAATGCACTATTTCCGGCATGTATTCTTGCTTCTCGACGCCCTGGGCCTTGCGGTATTCAGTGTCCTTGGTGCTCAGAAGGCCTTGGAACATGGCCATGGGTTGGTTATCGCTGCCGTGGCTGCGGTGCTGACCGGTGTCTTTGGCGGTATTTTGCGTGACTTGTTGTCCGACCGTATCCCGCTGGTCTTGTCCGCCGAGCTGTACGCCTCCATTTCTGTTCTTGCAGCCTTTTCTTATGCGGGATTGATGGAGCTGGGGCTCAGCGATGAGGTCGCTGGCGTCGTGACGGTATGCCTAGCGCTGGCGCTGCGCGTGGCTGCGATCTACTTTGGATGGTCGCTGCCGGTGTTTGAATACCGGGGAGCCGAACAACCCATGGACCCGCGCCTGCGCTTGTCTGCCCGCATTGTTCGGGATGGCGCCCGCAAGGCCAAGCGCAAAGCCGGCCAGGCCAAGAAGAATCTAAAGCACCCCAAGCGGGCTGGCTATGCCGCTTTGAGCAAGCTGGGCGTGAGCAAGAGCGCGAAGCGCCAGCACGCGGCCCAGGATTGGGAACTCAATCGCGAGTGGAATGCCAACGACTAGGTAGAATCAGCATCCATGACTAACGTTCGCCTTCGCCTAGACTTGGCCTACGACGGCACCGACTTCCACGGGTGGGCCAAGCAGAAGGGCGGCCTGCGCACTGTTCAGCAGACCGTTGAGGAGAAGCTGAGCATGGTGCTGCGCCACCCAGTGGAGCTCACCGTGGCTGGGCGCACCGATGCCGGAGTGCATGCCAGCGGTCAGGTGGCGCACTTAGATACCACACGGGCGGCGCTGGGACAGCGCAGCATTGACGGCGATCCCACCAAGCTGGTGAAGCGCTTGGCCAAGTTGCTGCCTGCCGACGTCCGCGTCCACGCCTGCACCGAAGTTCCCGCAGATTTCGACGCGCGCTTTTCTGCCTTACGCCGCCGCTACGTCTACCGCATCACCACCCATCCGCGCGGTGCACTTCCGACTCGCGCACGCGATACCGCGACGTGGTTCAAGCCAGTGGACCTGGAGCTAATGCAGGCCGCGGCCGATCAGCTGGTGGGGCTCAATGACTTCGTGGCTTTCTGCAAGGCGAAGCCGCACGCCACGACCATTCGCGAGCTCCTTGCCTTTGAGTGGAAGGACGTGTCGACGCCCGCGGAGCCGCAGCTCTACGAGGCGCACGTAACCGCGGATGCCTTTTGCTGGTCCATGGTGCGCTCGTTGGTGGGCTGCTGTTTGCGGGTGGGGGAGGGCTCGCGCGGAGTTGACTTCGCCGCCCATATGCTGCGGGAAGAAAGCCGGTCCTCAGAGATCCCGCTTGCTGATGCTCAAGGTTTGAGCCTGGTGGGCGTGGACTATCCCGATGCGGACCAGTTAGCCGCGCGCGCGGAGATGACCCGTGGTCGTCGCGCTGCGGAGGACACCGAGTTGGGTTAATCTAGAACCCACTGCGCCGTGGGAGGGTGGCGCTGCGATTCGGGGGAGGATTCTCATGGCACGCGCGTTGCCAACTACCAAGGCCCAGGTATCGGGCCACAAGTTTCTATTGCGCCGCCTCGAGCACGGACTCGTGTTCGGGGATATCCGTATGATTCATGATCCATTGAAAAGGCGCCAACGCGCCCTGCTGGGCGGGGTAGCCGCAGTAGCCTTCTTGAGTCTTGGCTCGGGGCTCATCGCCTGGATGCAGCCGGACCCGCAACCCGGCGATGCGCCCGTCGTGCGTTCCTCCGAAGGGCAGCTCTTAGCGCTGGTCAACGGCACGTATCATCCAGTGGCTAACTTGGCTTCGGCCAGACTCATTGCCAACGAGCCGGTCGAACCGCATGTGGCAGGGGATAGCTTCTTAGAAGAGATGAGCCTGGGCACCCCGCTGGGGATTGCAGACGCCCCCAACCTTCTTGCAGACGTAACTGGGCAGGAACCTGGTTGGTCGGCCTGCTTGGAAGAATCAACACAGGGCGCGAACTGGCAATCCAGCAGCCGCGTTGGCACCGTGACCGTGGTGGCGCACCGCGCTGTTCCCGGATTCGATGAAGAGCACGCCGCCGTAGTGGAAACCGAGGGCACGCAGTGGCTGCTCACCGGCCAGGGGCGCGTCGTGCTGCCCGAGGCTACGAGCACACAAGGCCGGGTTCTGCGGCGCGCGCTGGGGATGACCGCGGAGACCGCCGTGTGGGCCATGCCCGCGGAGCTGCTCAACACATTTGCCGAACTGGAGCCGCTGAGCTTTCCGGCCGCCCCGCCGGAGATTCTGGATACTGGTGAGCAGCTCTGGGCGCGCACGGAGCAGGGTGTTTTCTCCATCACCCCCACACAGGCGGAAATGCTGGTCGGCCTGGGCGCACAGCGTTTGCCTGCGCAGGCGCAGGAGGTGGCCGCGCTGGGGGACGTCCCACCGTCCTTCAACCTCCCCACCACCCGTGTGGACTTCCTGTCCCCTGAGCAAGGCTGGTTGTGCGCAACTCACGAGCAAGGCGCCGGAACCATGCGGCCGGTGGCGGCCACGGTGGACTTGCCGGGGGACTCGGCCGCGCAGCGTTTCGCCGGCCTCCAGGCCGGCGTGGGCGTGGACAGCGGGCACGGCTACCACGTGGTTTCCGCCACCGGCAGGCGCCACGAGCTGGCTAGCGCGGTAGAGCTTAAAGCACTGGGTGTGGGGGAACCGGAGCGGGTGCCGTGGGAGATCCTGCGGCTGCTGCCGGAAGGCTCTGCTTTGAGCCGCGCGGAGGCCTTAGAGTCTGAGCACTGAGGGTGGCTACGAGGGCGAGGAAGGCCACGGCGCCGAGGAGAAGGCGAACAATCGGCCAGCCCTTGGCTGGTGGCGCCGCCTGCGGCCTCACCGCGACGGCACGCTCCTCACGGGATTCGCTCGCGGGCCGATAGGTCACTGCTGTGAGAGGATCAACCACCCCATGCCCGGGCTCTGCTGAGTCAATGATGCGCTGGCGCAGCTGTGCTGGGGAGTCCCCAGGGTAGCGCTGCGCCAACAATGCGATCGTGCCACTGACCAGGGGAGCTGCAAAGGACGTTCCCTGAAAGACGGTGTCCTCCTTTCCCGTGGCCCATCCGCCGCCGGGCTCCAGCGCGAGGGGAACGCTGCCTTCCGCGCTGAGCGGTGCCGTGATGGAATACTCCGCGAGGTCGTGCGGCGTGGCCAGAGCACCAACCGCGAGGACGGTTTCGGCTTCCGCGGGAAAGACCACGTCATCCTTTTCACAGCCGCCGGCCGTCGCGTTTCCCGACGCCGCCACAACCACCACCCCAGCCCCTTCCGCGCGCTGCAGCGCCGCGTCCAAGGCGGAACGATCGACCCGCGTGGCGGCCTCCGGTGGAACGCACGACACCACGGAGACGTTGATGACCTGAGCACCCGCGCTGACGGCGTCTTCGATGGCGGCAGCCAGGCTGGCCAGCGTGCCGGCCCCGGCGCGGTCCGCCTCACCATTGTCCGGCGCTGGGGTCCGGTAGTGCGAGCTGGTCTGCCGGATGGAGTAGATTTCCGCATCCGGGGCCACGCCGAGGTCCTTGCCTGCGATGACGCCGGCCACCACCGTCCCGTGCAGGTCGCAGTCCCGCAGCGGGTCAGGCTCCTCCGGGGTCACGAAGTCTGCTCCTGGCGTCACCCGTAGTTGTGGGTGGGCGGCCACCCCGGTATCGATGACCGCGACCTTCACCCCAGCACCCGTGGCAAAAGAATGCAGCCGTGCCCGGTACTCCGAGTACTGCGCGGAAGGCTGTGGCCCTGCCGTGGCGAGCGTGGCCTTCGCGCAGGCGGTATCCGGTTCGCGGGCGACGGCTACGGGCGCACACAGAGCACTGGTACCCCAAGCCAGGCAAACACCAAGCGCAGCGCCGACAGCGCCTATTTGGGTCAGCGTATTCATGATCCCAACCCCCGAATGAGCTCGAAGAGCCCCGCCACGTGCGCGGCCAGCGGCAGGCACGCGGCCAGGGCGAGAGCCTCGGCGCGCTCGAACCACACGATAGTGGTCGGCTCAATCTGCCGTAGCTTGCCTGCCCACACCGGCACGGACAGCATGGCCGCGATGACCAGACCCGCAACGATGCTAAGAACCCACGTTCCCGTCGTTGGGGCGGAAAGCAGCTGCCACTCGCGTAGAGGTACGGCCACCGCGGCACACGCAGCAGCAAGGCCATAGATTCCCAGCGCCCACGCAGCGACGGGCCGGGCGTGGCGTGCCGCATGCACGATGACACCGCCCGCGACACTCAGGCACAGGGCTTGGGAAACAATGACGGTTGCGCCCTCGTGAGCGTTGAGCGCGACGAGGAGAAGGGAAGGAACGCCCGCCAGCGCGCAGCCCACTGCGATTCCCTCGTAGGCCTGCCCGGCGCGCCGGGCTTTGAGCGAGTTATCCGTAGGGTCCTCATCGGAGATGCTCAGGTCTTGTCCGGCGGTGGGAAGTTGTGGCACCCGGAGGCCAGCGAGCCGCGTGGTGAACAGGGGAGCGCCTGCGAGTAGGGCCACGGTGGCGGCAAGCAGCGGGGCGGGGCCAAGCAGGCCGATGAGCACGAGCAGGCACCACGTCGCGGCACTTGCCCGAGCACGTATTCCGCCGATGCGCACCAGATGGGAGAGCACCGCCACGGTACCCACGGCCGCCGCCGCAGCCACGAGTGGCGCGGCCGGAATCGCGGTTCCGGATGGGCCAGCAAAGAAGGGCACCCCAGTGGCCAGCGCCCCCGCCAGCCCGGCAGCCACGTGGGAGGCCGCGAGCAGGGAGCCGCGCCGGGTCCACGCCGCGAGCACGAGGCCGATTATCGCAGCGGCGGTGCAGCCAACCGCGGGAGACAGCGCGGCGGCGAGCAACGCGCCGACGGCGATGAGCCCCGCTGCGCCCCAGAACCCGGCCAGGCCGGAAAACTGCGCTGCAGAGACGTCGGCAGCGAGCGCCTCCGCGGCATCGCGCACAATCGGCGCCGGCGATGGCTCATCGGGGCTGAGCACGAGGACGGAACCGTCTTCCACGCTGGTGCGATCCAGCGGCGTGGTCATCGATATGGTCTTGCCCGCCGCGGTAGTAGCGCGCCACAGGATGGGGGCCGGTGGGACGTCGACAAGCACGAGCAGTTCCCCCAGCACCTCCCCGAGGCTGGAAGAAAGCGGCAAGGATATGTCCGCCTCTTTGCGGGTATGACCTGCGTGGATACGGACGGTGACGTGGACAGAATGCGCGAGTGCGCGAGTCATGGAATGTACCTCCCCCGAGAAAAATTTCTGGGCAACCCCTTGCCCATTGCCTCACATTGTGGCTTACTGGTGGCACGCTGTCCACCGCTTCAGGAGGCGGTGGAGTACTTCGGGGGGAAGGACTTTGACATGCGCGTACCCACACGCGTCGTGGACACTGGGCAGCCGGCCTATCGGGAGCCGGCACCACCGTTGCCGCAGGGCAGCATTAACGCCGAGGCCGTGCCGGAGGCGGCTCGCGCTCAACCCATGCCACTGGTTCGCCTGCTTATGCCGCTGGTCATGATCGCGGCCATGCTGGGCATGGTGGCGCTCATGGTCATCGGGGCGGGGGACGCCCGCCGGATGAGCCCCATGAGCCTCATGTTTCCGCTCATGATGCTGGCCAGTATGGCCATGATGTTTAACCCGCAGGGAGGCGGGCAGGATCCGGATGAGACCCGCCGGACTTACCTGCGCCACCTCAAGGCGCTGCGGGAGGAAGCGCTGGAGCGCGGGGCGGCGCAACGCGCGCATGAAGAACACCGCAACCCTGACCCTGAGCAGCTTGGTGCATTGATTCCGACAACGCGCCTGTGGGAACGGGACGCGGATGCCCCGGACGCCTTGGAGGTGCGGGTGGGGACGGGGCCGATGGCCCTGTGCACGCCCATTAACGTGCCGGATTCGGGCGCGGCGGAGGACCTCGATCCGGTGTGCGCGGTGAGCTTGCGCCAGACCGTGCGCGCGGTGGGAACGCTGGCGGACATGCCGGTGGTCATCCAACTGCAAGCCTTTCCCATCGTTGGCCTGGCCGGCGAGGATGCGGCCGGGGTTGCCCGCGCGCTGCTGCTACACCTGGCCGTGCTGCACGGTCCGGAAACCGTGGGCATTGAGTACCACGGTGAGGAGTGGGAGTGGCTGAAGTGGCTGCCACACGTCAAGGATCCGGCCCAAGCCCAGTTCCGCATCCGCGTAGTTGAGGAGGACCAGGCAAGCGGCGTTGCCATGCCGCGCGGTGACGAGCTGGAGGATACCCCCACAACCACCATCGCCGTGGGCGTTACACCCCATTCGCCGCTCGGGCGCCGCGCTGAGGAAGAAGGCATCTACCTGCGGGCGGAGGGCGCGCTCTCCGTGGTTACTGCCGCGGGGGAGGAGGAGCTGGGACGCTGTGCGCTTGTCGACGATTCCACGGCCCTCCTGCGCGCCCGTACGCTTGCGCCCTATCACCGCCCCTTTGGCAGTGATGCTGCGGCAGCGCCCCGGCACGGTCGCGATGCAGACCTGCCGACTTTGTTGGGCTTCCGGGACGTGGATGCGCTCGAGGCCTCCGGCATGTGGACAGGGCGCAGCCCAGCTGAGCGGCTGCGCGTGCCCATCGGCGTGGACGAGTCCGGGCACGCGCTGATGCTTGATGTGAAGGAGTCCGCGCAGGGCGGGATGGGGCCGCATGGTTTGTGCATTGGTGCTACTGGCAGCGGAAAGTCGGAATTACTTCGAACGCTTGTCGTAGCGCTGGCCGCCACCCATAGCCCGGAGGAGCTCAACCTCGTGCTCGTTGATTTCAAGGGTGGCGCAACCTTCCTAGGGTGTGAGGAGCTGCCGCATACCTCCGCCGTGATTACCAACCTGGAGGAAGAATCGACCCTGGTGGAGCGCATGTATGATGCCATCTCCGGCGAGATGAACCGCCGCCAGGAGCTGCTGCGTAAGGCGGGCAATTTTGCGAACGTGGGCGAATTCAACGCCTCGGCTGCTGCGGTGGCCCAGCACGGACCGCTGCCGGCGTTGGTCATCGTGGTGGATGAGTTCTCGGAGCTTTTAGGCCAGCACCCGGACTTCGCCGAGCTCTTCGTCGCGGTGGGAAGGCTTGGCCGCTCGCTCCATGTGCACCTGCTGCTGGCCTCCCAGCGCTTGGAGGAAGGGCGCTTGCGGGGATTGGATTCGCACCTGTCCTACCGCATCGGGTTGAAGACCTTCTCCGCGGGGGAGTCCCGCCAAGTTCTCGGCGTGGTCGATGCCTATCACCTCCCCGCCCAGCCGGGAGCCGGCTACCTCAAGACGGATGCCGATGCCCCTACTCGTTTCCACGCCTCCTATGTGTCTGGCCCGGTCACGCGCCGGGTAGCGCCTGATGATTCTGAAATGAATGCGCGGCACGCCGCGCGCGTGGAGCTTTTCACAGGGCAGCGCGCGGTGGAAGAAGAGCTCGGCTTTGCAGAGCTCGTAGATTCCTCGAGCACGCTCCTGGACACCGTGGTGGCCGCCGCCCGGGATGAGGCTGCTCGGCGTGGCCAGTCGGCGCGAAGAATCTGGCTGCCTCCCCTGCCGCCCGTGGTGGAGCTGTCCAGCGTTGCCTCCTTGCGGGAAGATTCTCCCGGCGCGGGCGGAGAGTTGCGCGCCGAGGTGGGGCTTATTGACCGCCCCTACCACCAGCGCCAAGACCCGCTCACCGTGGATTTTAAAGCGGGAGGCGGGCACTTGGCGCTGTGCGGTGGACCGCAGTCGGGTAAGTCGATGGCGCTGCGCAGTATCGCCTCCGGTCTGGCACTGCGGCATTCGCCGGACCAGGTGCGTTTCTATGTCATTGACCTGGGCGGCGGGCAGCTGCGGGTGCTGGACCGGCTGCCCCACGTGGCCGGGGTGGCCGGCCGTGAGGAGCCGGAGAAAATCCGTCGCATCGTTGATGAAGTCGCCGGTCTCGTGCGCCGCCCGGAGCCCCGCCACACCTTCCTCATCGTGGACGGCTGGCACCACATCGGCACCTCCGGCGCGGATTTTGAGGACCTTGCTGAGCCGATCACCCAGCTGGTGGCCGACGGCGCCTCCGCCCGCGTCCACGTCGTGATCGCTGCAGCGCGGTGGACGAGCCTGCGGCCGTCTATTCGGGATCTCATCGCGGCCCGTATCGAGCTGCGGCTGGGCGAAGCAATGGACTCACTCATCGACCGCAAGGCGCAGCAGAAGCTCCCGGCAACGCCCGGACGGGGAATCACACTGGCAGGGGAAAACCTGCTTTTTGCCGCAACGTCCCCGCAAGACATCGCCCACATCTGCGGTGTGCATGCTGGTGCCGAGCCGGTTCCACCGCTGAAGATGCTGCCCGCCCTTCTCACCGAGTTGCCCGAGCCAGAAGACGGCTCGCCACCGGACGGGGTGGCCTGGGGAATCGGCGGGCCGGACCTCGAAGTCCTTAGTTGGGATCCAGTCACACAGCCGCACCTGGTGTGCATTGGCTCCCAAGGCTCCGGCAAATCGAACTTCCTCAGCGTAATCCTGGCCGGAATTAGCCACCTGGGCAGGGAAGCCGCCCGCTTGGTGGTCATCGATGAGCGCCGTGCACATTTGGGGACGTTGGATGAGGAGATGGTGGCGGCGTATGGGGCGTCGGCAAGCGCGGCCACCCAAGCCATTCTCGATACCGTGCGCACCTTGGAACAGCGCCTTCCCGGCCCCGAGGTCACTCCCGCCCAGCTCGCAGCGCGCAGCTGGTGGGAGGGGCCGGACATCTACCTCGTTATCGACGACCTCGACCTGGTCAGCGACATTGCCCTGGCGCCCCTGCTCGAGCTCCTCCCACACGCCCGCGATGTGGGGCTGCACCTGGTGCTCGCGCGCAAAGCCGGCGGCATCGGGCGCGCGATGTTTGGACAGTTCCTCTCTGCGGTGCGGGACCTGCAGCCAGCGCTGCTGCTTCTCGACGCCGACCGCGACGAAGGCACCATCTTCGGCATCAAGCCAACAGCGCTGCCGCCAGGCCGCGGCCAATGGGTCCTGCGCGGCATATCTCAGGGCTTGGCGCAGGTGTACGTGCCCAGCGCCGATAGTTCACACAACCCACCACAGACCACAGGCAACAAAGGAGACAACCAATGACCGCGACGCACGCACTGCGAACCCCGACAACCGCGCCAGAGACCACGCTGATCGTCACGGTGCTCGATGCCGCCACGATTTATGAAGGCCCGGAAACGATCTATCGCTATGACCTGCCCGGCACGGGAATCGCCGAGGGGTGGGCGCTGGAGGCCGTCCTTGACCAAGCAGAAAAAGTCTGCGGGGCGGAATGGCCGGACGCCACCGTTGAGGTGGTGGCGGATCCTTCCGGAACGGATGTCAGTGTCGAAGCTGTGAGTATCCTGCGCCGGCAACTCGCTGGTGCCGGTGCGACGGTCCTAGAGCCAGAACCATCGCCGCCGCCGGCACCGGTTGCGGCCAGCGCATCACAGGCTGCTTCCCACTCGGCGGTGGGGGAGCAACAGTACGACTATGACGGTGCGAAGGAGATAACTGCTGAGCGGCCTCGGGCAACTCGCCGTTTGCGCTCCCATCGCGCAGCGCAATCCCGTTGGACGGCGCTTTTGGGAGGCATCGATCCCTTCTACATCGCGATAGCGGTCATGGTGGTTGTCGTCGCCGGGGTGTCCTGGTGGGCGGTGGGGCGCAAGGATGCGGCCGTGGCGGCGTCGACTTCCGAACAGGTGGATGAGAATACGTCTGTGGCTGCCGGCGCGCCGGGTACGGCTGCAGCACCCGGTGGGGATGAGCGCCCTGGGGGTGCCGCAACGGAGGCGGAGTCCGGGGGATCCGGCAGCACGCAGCTGCGCCCTGGCCAGCAGGCCATCGAGGTTGAAGGGATGTCCCTGGTACTCCCGCAGGGATTCCGCACCAGCGTGGAGGACGGGCTTGTCACTGCGGCCGGTGAAGACCCTAATTTGCGCATCCTTTTGGCAGCCGATCCGCTCTTCAACGTTCCCGTCGACGTCCTCTTCGCCGAGATTAAAGGACAGATCGACTCCGATCCCGCCCTCCGTGATCCGGTCGAGGAATCTGGGCGGCTGACGTATACCGAGGACCCTGGAGACGGTTCGCAGGTGACGTGGATGATGTGGGAGGACAAGGGCCATCAGATGTCCGTGGGGTGCCACACCAAGTTTGAGCCCAACGTGGTTCAGAAGGCCGCCTGCCGGATGGCTGCGGAATCTCTGGTCAAAAAGGAGTAGGCGGGAGCACGCTGCGAAGCTAAAAGATTTTTGAACGCGGCGGGAACCGATGAGCCACTAGCTCAGTCCAATAAAGGTGAGAAGGACACAGGGTGCTTCTCGGGGGGAAAGAAACACACACCAAGCCCTTGGAAAAGGGATATACCCCAGGTAGGGAACAAGACAGAAAGAGAAGAACATGACTCAAACGTTCCGCACAGAAGCCGACGTAATGGTGGCCACCGCCGGCCGCGTCGACTCCACCAATGACGAGGTACAGGGTGAGCTCACCCGTCTGCAGGGTGTTGTGGATTCCGTTCGCGGCAGCTGGGCAGGCCGCGCGCAGGTTTCCTTTGACAACCTGATGCAGCGCTACAACTCCTCCGCGCAGCAGCTGCGTGAAGCGCTGACCGCCATCAGCGAAAACATCAGGGATAATGCCCGCAACTTCGACACGGTTGAGGCGGATAACGCCCAGTCCTTCGAGAACGTCGGCGGCGCGGGACTGGCCTTGTAGCGCTAGCTGCGTTCACTGACTACAGCACACGTTGAATTACACACGAGCACACAGAAGATAAGGAACACGCAATGTCTGGAATCAAGTATCAGTTCGGTGCCATCGCCGGCGCCGCAGCCGACATCAACTCCACCTCCGGTCGCATCAATGGACTCCTCGGTGACCTGAAGGCCACCCTGCAGCCGATGGTATCGACCTGGGAGGGAGATTCCGCTGCGGCATATAACGCGGCGCAAGCTAAGTGGGATAAGGCGGCCGCCGAGCTCAACACGGTGCTGGCGACCATCTCCACCACGGTCTCCCAGGGCAACGACAACATGAGTGACGTCAACCGTCGCGCTGCCGCAAGCTGGGGATAAACCGACCCGGCTGTGAGTCTTGAACTGGGTGGGTGAGCTTTTTCTTTAACACCATTCACCACCATGAGTGATGAGCGGTAGGTAGGAAGGCGCGGAGGCTAGGAAAGGAAGGCGCAGGGAATGGAAGGGCTGGACGCGCCGCCTTGACTCAGCTTCCACCGCCCGCCCAGTGAAGGCGCCGGTATCGCTTCTCATCAACGTTTCTGTCTCTACCCCCACCCCGAATGAATTGAGGTGGAGGCGTTGGTGAGGGGCGATATCGGCGTTTTGGGTTTTCAAACTGCTGCGTACTAAAGTGAAACACCTATGTGTCCGCACCCCGTCGTTAGTGGGTGCGCGCGGGCTGCAGGTCTCCACCGGCCGCTGTATGTACCGCGTCAAGGCTTACATAGCGATGGCCGGCAGTTCCGAGACAGACTTTCAAGGAGTCATTTTGTCTACTTTCCACCCGAAGAGCGGTGACATCACCCGCAAGTGGTACGTCATCGACGCTACCGACGTGGTTCTGGGCAAGCTCGCTTCCACCGTGGCTGACATGCTGCGCGGCAAGCACAAGCCCCAGTACGCACCGAACGTTGATTGCGGCGACCACATCATCATCCTGAATGCGGACAAGATCCACATTTCTTCCAACAAGCGCGAGCGCGAGATGCGCTACCGCCACTCCGGTTACCCGGGCGGCCTGAAGTCCATGACCCTTGGTCAGTCCCTGGACGCCAACCCGGTCCGCGTTATTGAGGAAGCTGTGAAGGGCATGATGCCGCACAACAAGCTTTCCAACGCCTCCATCAAGAAGCTGCACGTTTTCGTGGGCGAGGAGCACCCGTACGCCGGCCAGAAGCCGGAAACCTTTGAGTTTAAGCAGGTGGCACAGTAATGACCGAGCAGAACATCGACAACAATGTAGCCGACGCTGCCGACATCGCTGCAGCAACCGCCGCTACCGAGGAGTTCACCAACACCATCGGTGATTCCCTGGCAACCGATACCGAGGCTGAGGTTGAGACCGCTGCCCCGGCTATCCACGAGGGCCCGATCCAGACCGTTGGTCGCCGTAAGCGCGCCATCGCTCGTGTTCGCCTCGTTGCTGGTTCCGGAAACATCTCCGTCAACGGCCGTGCCTTTGACGAGTACTTCCCGAACAAGCTGCACCAGCAGGACATCCTGCAGCCGCTGACCATCCTTGAGCGCGATGGCCAGTTCGACATTAAGGTCACCGTCAACGGTGGTGGCCCGACCGGCCAGGCCGGCGCTCTGCGTCTGGCTATCGCCCGCGCACTGAACGTCTACAACCCGGCTGACCGCCCGGCCCTCAAGAAGGCCGGCCTGCTCACCCGTGACGCTCGTGCCGTGGAGCGCAAGAAGGCTGGTCTGCACAAGGCACGTCGTGCCCCGCAGTACTCCAAGCGTTAGTCTTCGCGCACTGCATTTTTCGAAAGCCGCTGCTTCCCTAGTACGGAGGCGGCGGCTTTCGCTATGTGTAGGGCCTGCACAACGTGAAGCCGCGAGTCATAGACAGACATCGTTGGTGGCCCGATCTGCGGAAGCTATGGGGTAGCAGGCATAATGAACAACTATGACTCGACTTTTTGGAACCGATGGAGTTCGCGGCCTAGCGAACAAGAAGCTCACTCCGATCCTGGCCTTGCGCTTGGGACAGGCAGCGGCGGAGGTATTGACCTCGGACCGCGAGTCCTATGAGCGTCGACCGCTCGCGATTATCGGGCGCGATCCGCGCGTGTCGGGTGAGATGCTGGATGCGGCGATTGCATCGGGCTTAGCATCGCGTGGCGTCGACGTCGTACGCGTCGGCGTGTTGCCTACCCCGGCTATCGCGTTCCTCACCGATGACTTTGGGGCAGATCTCGGCGTGATGATCTCCGCCTCCCATAACCCGATGCCGGACAATGGCATCAAGTTCTTCTCCGCGGGCGGTAAGAAGCTGCCTGATGAGGTGGAGGATCGTATTCAGGCTGCCATGGGAAGCCTCACCGAAGACGGACCTACTGCGACCAAGATTGGTCGCATCATTTCGGAGGCCCCCGATGGCCGCGAGCGCTACCTCAAGCACTTGGCCGAGGTCGTGACCACGGATCTGAGCGGCATCAAGGTTGTCGTCGATGCCGCTAATGGTGCTGCCTCCAAGGTGGCACCGCAGGCCTACGAGGCTGCGGGTGCTGAGGTCATTGCCATTCACAACAAGCCCAATGCTTTTAACATCAACGAGGACTGCGGTTCGACGCATATTGAGAAGACCCAGGAGGCCGTCGTCGAGCACGGCGCCGATCTGGGCTTGGCTCACGACGGCGACGCTGACCGCTGTTTGGCCGTGGATGCCGAGGGCAATGTTGTTGACGGCGACCAGATCATGGCGATCCTCGCCGTGGGCATGAAGGAAGACAACGATCTCCGCTTCAACACCTTGGTGGCTACCGTCATGTCGAACCTGGGCCTGAAGCTGGCCATGCAGGAACAGGGCATCGAGGTCAAGGAAACCGCCGTGGGTGACCGCTACGTGCTGGAGGAGCTCAACCGTGGCGATTACTCCCTGGGCGGCGAGCAGTCCGGCCACGTGGTGTTGCCGGATGACTGCACCACTGGTGATGGCACGCTGACCGGCCTGTCCATTATGGCGCGCATGGCGAAGTCCGGGAAGTCCATCAAGGAGCTGGCTTCCGTGATGACGGTATTGCCGCAGGTGCTTATTAACGTTCCGGTGTCCGATAAAGCCGTCATTCTTAAGGCTCCTGAGGTCAAGGAAGCTATCGCTGCCGCCGAGTCGGAGCTTGGAAACACAGGCCGCGTTCTGTTGCGCCCGTCCGGCACGGAGGAGCTCTTCCGCGTCATGGTGGAGGCTGCTGAAGAGGAGCAGGCGCGCAAGGTGGCGGGCAAGCTCGCTGCGGTTGTTGCTGCAGTCTAGTTCTACGCTGTGATGTCTAGCGACTTTTTGGACACGGAG
>NZ_KV806788.1:0-229 GCF_001811845.1 Corynebacterium sp. HMSC062E11 | reverse complement strand
GTAATCCGCTTCCAGTTTGTCTATGACCACCGAACCGAATACTCGGTCAAGCGGATGTGCCACGTGTTAAAGCTCAATCGCTCCTCGTTCTACAAATGGGTTAACACCCGCGAAAAACGCAGGTTAAAGACGTGTTCCGATGCCCTTATTGGGGCGAGAATCAAGACCATCTTCGATGATGAGCACGGGCTTTATGGTGCTAAACGCATCGCTGCAAGCCTTAACGACG
>NZ_KV806787.1:0-7601 GCF_001811845.1 Corynebacterium sp. HMSC062E11 | reverse complement strand
ACAAGGACATCAACGACAAGAACCAGACGGTTACTTCTGACTCCGATAAGCCTTCCCATACCCCGGATAAGGGCGACGGTAAGGACAATGATGGAGACAAGGGCAGCTCGAAGAAGGACCTGCCGTGGTGGCTGCTGCTCATCCCGGGTCTGGGCCTGATCAAGATCATCACCGACGGTGGCCACAACGGTGGCAACGGCGGACACGATGGTGGCAATGGTGGCCACAACCACGGTGAGTCCCATGACAACACCGGCCGCGATGACCGCGAGGTTACCGTCCTGGACGCAACCCCGCCGGAGGATGCTGCTAACCAGCCGCAGGACTTCGGTCAGCCGATGCCGTCCAACACCCACCGCGTGGAGATCAAGCACGTACCTTCTGGTGCAACTGAGCTTGACCCAGGCATGCAGGACTTCATCAAGTAGTCCGCACTGCAATACCATCCCGGCCCTCACCGGCTGGGTGTGGTAGGGCAGACAATGACTAGGACAATCCCCTCCAGGGTGAAAACGCTGGAGGGGATTCGTCATATGATTCTTAGACTATTGTTTACATCGAAACCCCATAGCGAAGACTTTTAGAAGCTAGACGCCCACAACTAGAAGACAGGAACAAGGAGCAGAGATTATGGCTGGCGAAGGCCAACAGAACGATATTCCGGAATACCCCGCCGATTCCACGGGTGAGACGGCCGGGGAGGCTGCCGCGGGAAAGCACCGTGCCGGTGATGAGCAGCCAGCGAGTGAATCGAAGAAGGGCAATAAGAAGCTCCTCATTGGTCTCGTAGCGCTCATTGCGGTCATCTTGGTCGTCGTGCAATTGGTGATCTATGCGGGCCGCAATGGCGATGATTCCGCGGATGACAATGCAGGAGGGGATTCAATGTCGACGTCGCAAAGCGCTGAGTCTGTCGCACCGACGACGAACAATGATCCCTTCGTGGATGACTCCGGTGAGCAGAACCATGAGGCTGAACCGGCACCGGGTGAGTTCCGTGGCTTCGGTGCCATGTCCTTGGGCATCAACGATGAGTTCGCCGCCGTGGACCCGATTCAGGTCACGGATACCGGCATGCTGATTCCGCCGCGCGATGTGCAGCGCTTGGGTTGGTACTCCGCCTCCGCAGTACCGGGTGAGGCTGGCCCGGTGGGCTCCAGCGTTATCACCGGCCACATCAACTACCAGGGTCAGGGAACGGGCTTTGCGGAGAAGTTCACCACCCTGGAGCAGGGCCAGGAATTCACCGTCTTCATCGACGGTGAGGAGCGCCAGTTCCGCGTGACGGAGGCGCCGTACCGTCTGCCGAAGGGCTCAGGTTTCCCGGACGTGGTCAATGACACCCAGGGAGAGAACCGCCTGGTCCTCATCACCTGCGGCGGCAAGTTCGTTGGCGGCGAGTTGGGCTACGAGGACAACATCATCACCGTGGCAGAGCCAGTGGCACCGGTCGAAGGCGGCGCTGAGGCACCGGTCGATGGTGCTGTCGACGTGCCCGCTGAGGGCGCTGTCGAGGCACCGGCGGCTTAGGTTGGTTGGTTTATCGCCTAAGCGGGGTGATGGCTTAGGCGGAGGCCTCCTCCAGGCGCGCGATGTGCAGCGTCAGGTAGGAGACCTCATCGGGGGTTAGAGCGCTGTCGAGGCGCAGCTCAATGAGGTTGGCTACCATCTGGGCGGTCTCGACGGCATCGGGGTAGCGCGCGGAGATGGCGGTGGCCACTTGGCGGTCGTCGGAGTCGAGCTGCTGGTGTTCCGCCATGCGCACGAAGAGGTAGCGCAGGTGCGTGATGAAGCGGGCGACGGAGATGTCTTCGCTATTGAGCTCCGTATCGATGTGCGAGCCGATGACGGCCAGGATCTGCTGGATCAGACCCGTCATGCGGTAGGTGCCGGAGAGATCTCCCACTGCGAAGCCGGCGTTGACCAAGTGCAGTGTGATGGCCACGGCTTCGTCGGGAGCCAGGGGCTTATGGAGCCCGCCGTTGATGGCCGTGAGTAGCTGCTGCGCGAGGGCGAAGTCTTCGGCGTAGAGGTGGCGCACCTCGGCTTCGAGGGGATAAGACACGGCGTTGCCGCGGTTGACGGCACCGTGGATGTGGTCCGCAATCGCGACGACCAAAGTGAGTTTGCTGCGCAGTGCCTCAGACATGTCGACGGAGTGCATGGCGTCGATGACCAACTGAACGTATTCGCCGGGGATGCCGGCGATCATGGCGGCCAGGTGGTCCGGGTCGCGGCCAGAATCCGGGACGAAGACCTTGACCACCTTGGCGGGGTCAACCTCAGTGCCGGGGTGAGCCTGGAAGCCGATTCCGCGTCCGGTGACGATCACGTCCTCCGCGCCGCGGCGTGCGAGCACGACGTTGTTATTGAACACTCGCAACAGTTGCACAAGGCACCTTTCTGGTTGGGGTTAAAACGACTAAAGCCGGCCACGATGGTGGTTCCATCGAGCCAGCTTAGTCAGGGGTCGTTAGAGGCGTGCTAAAGGTTCCCTAGTGGGTCCTTTAGCGGGTCGTGGTGATGACTGTATCGCCAGCGGCGGCGTGGTTCAGGCCAGCCGGGGTGACGGCGGACAGCGCCTTGGTGTTGGTCACGGCAAGGACGATGGTGGTGTCGTAGCCGGCTTCGGTGACCTTGGCGAAGTCAACGGTGGCAAGCAGCTCGCCCTGCTTGACCGTGTCGCCCTTCTTGACGGCTGGGGCGAAACCTTCGCCCTTCATCTTCACGGTGTTGATGCCGATGTGGACGAGGACCTCCACGCCGTCTTCAGTCTTGATGCCGTAGGCGTGGCCGGACTTCATGGCACTCATGACGGTGCCGCTGACGGGGGCGTATACCTCGTTGTTCTCGGGGACGATGCCCACGCCGTCGCCCAGGGTGCCGGCGGAGAAGACCGGGTCATCGATCTCAGCCATGGGGACAACCTTGCCGGCAGCCGGGGAGGCGATGTCGGTGGTGGTGCCAGCGGCGGGCTCAGTAGTGTCGGCGTCTGCAGCAGCGCCGACGTCAGCCTTGGTGGCGGTTGCGGTGGCGGCACCGGCGCCAGCGCCGGCAGCGGCGGTTGCTGCGGGGGCGTCGGCAAGCGCGGCGTTGTCGGCGGTGTTGGCGTTGTCGAGCTCGGCCTTCTCGGCTGCCTCGCGGGCGGCCTTAGCCTCAGCGCGCTCCTCCGGGGTGCGGTAGTCGGTGAAGAGGATGAGGAAGAAGGCCACGAAGAAGGCCACTGCGATGGCGATGGCGTACTTGGCCATCGGGGTGAAGACCGGGATGGTCAGCAGGGAGGTGAAGACGAAGGCGTCGGTAGTAATGCCGTTCGTGCCCAGGGTCAACAGGGCCACGGTCAGGCCACCAGCGAAGCAGCCCACCAGCATGCGCGGGTAAATCCTCTTGTAGCGCAGGTGGATACCGTAGAGGGAAGGCTCGGACACGCCGCCGAGCAGGCCAGCCAGGAGGGCAGAGCCGGAGGTCTGACGCATCACGGTGTCGTGGTCACGGATGGACAGTGCCAGCACGCCAGCGGTAGCGCCGAAGCAGGCGAAGTTCCATGCGCCCATCGGGCCCTGGATGAAGTCATAGCCCAAGGTCTGAATGTTGACCAGCATGAGGGCGTTGAGCGGCCAGTGCAGGCCCAGCGGGACGAGGAACGGGTAGAGCATCGGGATAGCCAGGGCGAAGACGAACGGAACGTTGTCATTCATCCAGGACAGGCCAGCGCCAATGCCGTTACCGGCCCACACACCGAACGGGCCAATGAGGAAGGCCGTCAGCGGGATGACGAAGAGCAGGGTGAGGAAGGGGACGAAGACCATGTGCACCGCAGACGGGATGATCTTCTGGAAGCCCTTGTAGAAGAGCGCCGCTACGGCCGCCATGATGAGCGGCACGAAGACGTTGCCGCCGTACTCCGGCAGCTGCATGGTCATGCCGAAGATGGGGATGGAGCACTGCTCAGCGCCGAGGGTGTCGTTGGTGACGCACTGGACCGCGGGGTTCTCCGAAAGGTTCAGGAACTCCGGGGTGAAGAGCGCCGCCATGATGGTGGCTGGGACCCACGGGTCGATGCGCAGCTTCTTACCAGCGTTGTAGGCCACCATCACCGGCAGGAAGTAGAACACGGAGCGCCACATGGCGTCCACGAAGAACCAGGAGGCAGGCTTGTCCGGGGAACGGAAGTCCACGACGCCGAAAGCGTCCAGGACGGAGGCGAAGGCGATGATGAGGGAAGCGCCCAGCAGCACGCCCAGAATCGGGCGGAAGGAGTCAGAAAGGTACTCGAAGAAGGCGTCCATCCACGGCAGCTTGCCCTTGGACTTGGCGCGGGCGGCGGCCTTGACATCGTCATTAGATTGGCCGCCGGACTGGTTGCGGTTCTTCATCTGCGGGAGGGCCTTGATCTCGTCATAGACCGTGGCCACGTCACCGCCGATGACAACCTGGTAGTTGCGGCCGCCCTGGGGCACGGCACCCATGACCTTGGGGATGGCCTCGAGTGTTTCCTTGTCTGCCTTGGAGGCATCAGCCAGCTCAAAGCGCAGGCGGGTGGCGCAGTGCGTGAGAGAGGTGATGTTCTCCGCCCCGCCGATGCCATCCAGGATGGCCTCGGCTGCCGAGCGAATATCAGTCGACATGAGAATCCTTTCGCGAGTTAAGGGCCTGTGAAAACCACAAAAGACCTAGGCCACAATGGTTCATAGCGAACCATCCCCACGCGGCTAAGAGTGGGGAGCCTAGGTCTTGCCCGAAGTAACAATCCTGGTTAGGAGCCTACTCCGGGGTGCTCACGGGAGACAAGTTACTGTGGGATAGCACACTGTGGTTCCGGGATAGGTGTCGGTGGCCTGGGAAGTTGATGAGGAAAAGCGTCAAGCGGGCGGCGAGCAGGGATGTGTTCCCGTACTGTGAAAGTGTCGTAGTGTCACTGTGTGTCCCAAATTGTGACCCCGGGTACACACCTTCTATGCAGAGAAAGGTTGGTCATGACCGCCAAGTCCTCACGCAATTCTGCCTTTATCAGCGTCATCGGGCGCGGCTTCGACGGCTTGGACGTTGCTGCTGTGGCTCAGGAACTAGGAGCCACCTTCGCCCAGGTCGATGACTTGGGAACCACGCTCAGCGAGGTTTTGGACAACGCCCCCGCGGGCAACCTGGTCCTTCAGGGAACAGGCGTTATGGACTTTGACGCCAAGGCCGCAGCCGCTCTGGGCCTGCCCTTCGTGCTGGTTTCCGACGCGCCTGACCGCGCCGCAGAGCTGGCACTGGAGCACGCGCGCTCGGTGGGCGCCACCGTGGTGGGCGCGGTGGGCGACGTCTCCTCCGTCCCCAGTGCGATTTCCTCCCTGGAGGACATCGAGCCCTATATGTGCGCCGAGCTCTTCCAGAAGCAGCTTCTGGATCAGGCCCGCGAAATCGGGGCGCACATCGTGCTGCCGGAGGGCGAGGATGACCGCATCCTTCAGGCCGCGGGGGAGCTCATCAAGGGCAAGGTGGCGAAGCTGACGATTCTGGGTGACGGGGACGTCGAAAAGCGCGCCCAGGAACTCGGGATCGACCTGAGTAGCGTGGAGATCATCAACCACCTGGAATCCCCGTTGGCGGAGGAATTTGCAGCGGACTTTGCGGAGCTGCGCAAGAAGAAGGGCGTGACGCTGGAGCAGGCGCGCGAGACCATGAAGGACGTGTCCTACTTCGCCACGATGATGGTGCACAAGGGCTTGGCCGATGGCATGGTCTCCGGCGCGGCGCACACCACGGCACACACCATTAAGCCTTCCTTCCAGATCATCAAGACCAAGCCGGAGGCTTCCGTGGTTTCCTCCATCTTCCTCATGGTGATGCCGGGCCGCCTGTGGGCGTTCGGTGATTGCGCGGTGAACCCGAACCCGACCCCGGAGCAGCTCGGCGAGATCGCCATCGTGTCCGCGCAGACCGCGGCACAGTTTGGCCTGGACCCGCGCGTGGCGCTGCTGTCCTACTCGACGGGTACCTCGGGCGCTGGCCCGGACGTGGAGAAGGTGACGCAGGCCGTCGAGGTGGCTCGCGGCATCGATTCTTCCGTGGCGGTGGATGGTCCGCTGCAGTTCGACGCTGCCTGTGACCCCGGCGTGGCCGCCAAGAAGGCGCCGGAATCTGACGTTGCGGGTAAGGCTACGGTCTTCGTCTTCCCGGACCTGGAGGCCGGCAACATTGGTTATAAGACGGCGCAGCGCACCGGTGGCGCGTTGGCGGTGGGCCCGATTCTGCAGGGGCTGAACAAGCCGGTCAATGACCTCTCGCGTGGCGCGACCGTTCCGGACATCATCAACACGGTGGCTATCACCGCTATCCAGGCAGGGGTGAAGTAGATGGCGTACGTACTCGTTCTCAATTCGGGTTCCTCCTCGGTTAAGTTCCAGCTGGTGGACCCGGAAAGCTCGGCCACGGATACCCCGCTGGTCTCCGGCTTGGTGGAGCAGGTCGGAGAGCCGCAGGGTGCGGTGACCGTCAAGACGGGCGGTGAGGAATACAAGGAAGAGCTGGAGATTCCTACCCACTCCTTCGGCCTCGACCGCGCGTTCGGCATCATGCACGAGCACGGCGTGGGCCCGACGGATGTCGAGGTCATCGCCGTGGGCCACCGCGTTGTGCACGGTGGGCGCCTGTTCAGCGAGCCGCAGCTCATCGTGGACCAGATTGAGTCCATGATCGAGGACCTCATCCCGCTCGCGCCGCTGCACAACCCGGCCAACCTGGACGGCATCCGCGTGGCGCGCAAGCTGCTGCCGGATATCCCGCACGTGGCGGTCTTTGATACGGCCTTCTTCAACCACATGCCGCCGGCGGCCGCGCTCTATGCCATCAATAACGATGTGGCCTCGCAGTACGATATTCGCCGTTACGGCTTCCACGGAACCTCCCACGAGTTCGTCTCGCAGCAGGTGCCGAAGCTCTTGGACCGCGACCCGGGGCACGTCCACCAGATCACGCTGCACCTGGGCAACGGTGCCTCGGCGGCGGCGATTCGCAACGGCCGCCCGATCGATACCTCGATGGGCCTGACCCCACTGGCGGGTCTGGCCATGGGCACGCGCTCGGGCGATATTGACCCGGGTATCATCTTCCACCTCTCGCGTGAGGCAGGCATGTCGATCGATGAGATCGACAACCTTCTGAACAAGCGCTCCGGTGTGAAGGGCATTGCGGGTGTCAACGATTTCCGCGTGCTGCGCGAGCGCATCAACAACGAGGACCAGGACGCCTGGCTGGCCTACAACATCTACATCCACCAGCTGCGCCGCTTCATCGGTGCATACATGATTGCGCTGGGCCGCGTGGACGCGATTACGTTTACCGCCGGCGTGGGTGAGAACGATACCGAGGTCCGCCAGGATTCGCTGTACAACCTGGACATGTACGGCATTGACTTCGACAAGGAAGCCAACCTCGTGCGCTCGAAGGAGCCGCGCATGATTTCGACCGCGGAATCCCAGGTCAAGGTCTTCGTGGTGCCGACCAACGAGGAACTGGCCATCGCGCAGAAGTCCGCGGGCATCGCGGCCATGGCCCGGGAGGCGGGCCTGTACTAGTTCTAGGTTGTTATGTCCATAGGGTTTTTGGACATGGAG
>NZ_KV806786.1:0-293 GCF_001811845.1 Corynebacterium sp. HMSC062E11 | reverse complement strand
GGCTCTTCCGGTTTCGGGGTGCGTAGCGGGGTGAGGTAGAAATCGACGGGTTCAGCGGGTCACCACAACATGTAGGGGTCCCTGGTGTGAAGATGAAAGTTCCTACACAACCATCTAAACCCACCAGGGACCCGTACTGTGAAGCCTACTGGAAATCTCGTCGCCGACACTATCTGCCGTACCGCGGAAATCGGGCTTGCCATCACCGGTGCCGCTGATGCCGGACCGCTGACCATCATTGAGGCCACGCCAGTAGCCGTTACTGGTGTGTGCCCGGACTGCGGACAGCCAGG
>NZ_KV806785.1:0-220 GCF_001811845.1 Corynebacterium sp. HMSC062E11 | reverse complement strand
CACTATTGAGTTCTCAAACATCGTTCGCACACCACAAACAAAATTAACCAAACGTTAACCTCTCTGCAGCGGCCCGAACAACCTTACCCAACAAGCTCAACCAAAGTCAAACCCGCCGAACAAACATTGCCCGAACATCTACCACCAGTTAACCTCCCGGCTACCTCGCGGCGACTCGGATAAATATACGCACACCCCCAACAAACAACAAATCCCCAGG
>NZ_KV806784.1:0-128023 GCF_001811845.1 Corynebacterium sp. HMSC062E11 | reverse complement strand
CTCCATGTCCAAAAACCCTATGGACATAACAAGTCTAGTTCTACGCACCCACGCTAAACCCCGGGCCATGTGGCCTGGGGTTTCGTGTTTTGTGGGTGATGGGGAACCGGAGGGGAGGTTTCTCAGTCCAATAAGGGCAGGAATCACTGTTTGTTGTGGACGAGAAGGAGGGCGCTCATGCCCGACGTATTTTTTGATGAGGACGAAGCCACGCGGCTTCTCGACGCCGTCGTGGACCAAACCCGCGCCCAAAGTGACGCGCATCGTGGGGACAGACCGAACTTTCCCGCGTCATCCGCGGGCAGGGACTTCGGCGGGCATGGGGCGCAGATTCAGGCGTTGCTGAGCCAGCTGCATGAGCGCGGAGCGTGGCGGTTGGACAACATATCGGCCACAGCGGATGCTGCACGCGCACAGCTGCGTGCCTTCGGGGAGATCGACCGTGGTCTTTCTAGCCAGCTTGGTGAGCAGGAAGTGGGGATGAACTGATGTCCACGATGGTCAAGTCACTTTTGGGTGATTATTCACAGGCGGTGTCCCAGTTCCAGGCCGCTAGCTTAGGCGGCTACTCCGGACCCAGCACACCTATTGGTTTGTTGGGAGACATGGTGGGCTCGGTCGATGGGATAAAACCGGATGACCTGGTGAGCAGTACCGCATCGGCGATGGGCGCTCGACGCCCGCGGCGTGGCGGCAATGGTTTACGGGATTTCCTTTTAGGGACGGTCCTATCGCTGGCAGGGGGAGCGCTCATGGATCACCTGCGCGGCGTGCAGGATGACTTTGAGAAGGAGAGAGACGAAGCCGATGACCTGGTGGAATCCGCGCAGCAGTGCTCCGAGGCCATCGAGGATGTGGTCGATGTTTCCGATTCTGCGGTGGCAGAGCTCATTTCCGCTGTAATTCCACTGCTCAATATCCTAACGATGCTATTGCAGCGGCACCCTCTGGGGAAGGCCATCGTCCCGGTGATTTCGAGCATTGGTGGGGACCTGATCGATCAGACGAATGACACTATTACGCAGACCTGCCGGGACCGCGATACTGCCATCGAGAATTGCTATGGCGAGTTTGAGAGGCGCTGTTCTGAGGTGTGTGAGCGCGAGCTTCCGGAAACCCCGCCGGAACCCGAATGTGGCTGCGAGGACAAACCGAAGCAGTGCCCACAACCTGAGCCTGAGCCTTGTGCACCGACGAAGCCAGCCCAGTCCGCTGAACCTGCTGCGCCAGCGCAGCCTTCTCCCGCACCGGCTCCTTCCACACCTGCCCCGCCGCAGCCCCCAGTTGAGCAGGGGGTTGAACAACCGGTAGTGCCACAGGAGGAGCCGGCGCCAACCCGTCCCGCTGCGGCGCAGGAAAAAGAGTGCCCACCGGATGAAGAGAAGCCACAGCCGGCGAAACCGAGCCAGCCTCCAAGCACACCAATTGAAACCGTAGAGCAGCCCAAGCCGGAATCCACTGCGCCAGAAGTGCAGCACGAACCGTGCGGCTGCCATGCGGAGAAAGAAGCGCAGTCCTGCAGTTGCAGTGAGCAGCAACGTGAAATAGAAACAACGAAGCCAGCTGATGCAGGGGTGGAGAGTCTCACCGAACCCGTTCAACAGGAGGTGATTGACTGCCCGGAGGATATGGAGCCGGTGGCTGAGGAGAAGGAGTGCCCTGAGGAACCAGTAGAAGGTGAAGACTGTGAGGCGCCAGAGCAGCCACCAGTTGCGGAGCCGGGTGAGTGCAAGCCTGAAGAATCCTGCTGCGGAAGCTTGGGAATCCTCGGCGTAGGGGTTGCCATCCTGGGGCTGGGCCTCTTGGCCGAGGCGGCTGTGGACTTCATCGAAAACCTGCCGGAGCCAGAACCTGTACCGGAGGCGGTGCCTGAGCCAGAGCCCGAACCCCAGCCAGAACCAGAGCCCTGTCCGCCGCCTGCGCCGGAACCTGCTCCTGACAATGGTGTTACGCCGCCACCGCCGGAGCTGAACAACGTCCCGGAGCCAGAAGCACCGCCGGAGAAGCTCGCACACATGCAAGCAGCGGAAGCACCGGTGCCAGCACCGGATTCTGCGCCAGCACCCGCATCCGAGCCAGCGCCAGGGCCCGCTCCCGCAACTGAGGCCGCACCAGACATAGCGCCGCAAGAAAGCTCAGAGACATCGTCTGTACACGCACGAAAGGCAGGGCAGTGGTAATGCCGCACAATGATTTTGATGAGTTCGCGCGCGGATTCCGCGAGCGCACAGCAGCACGGCTACTGGAGTTTGAGAAAGCCATGGCTAAGGCACAGGATGAGCTGGAAAAATCTGCGCAGCGTGCTGCCCAAACCCAAACGCACCCGGACCCACAGAGGCGAAGCCCAGCCGCCAGGGGCGTAGCGCACAGCCAAAGCCAGGGGCAGGGGCGAGGCCGCCCGCGCGGTCAAGTGCAATCGGTGCTCAGGCGCGGGTGACACGGAAACCGGGAAACTCCTCTGTGCGCCAGCAGCCCCAGGTGCTACCGTGGCGTGAGTAGTCGCTGTACGTATCAACCAGGGTTTGGGGGAAGACCGCATGACAGTTCCTTGGCTTTATGACGTCTTGTGGGGCGTTCTTCCCATGCTGTACCTCTTGGTGGCTTTTGTTGTGCTTGGCATTGAGATTAAATACGACAGAGAAATGGCCCACATAAAACTGTGGACGGCCGCTCAGTTGCTTCTGCCGGGCATTGCACTTATCGCCTGGCTTTTCATTGAGGTTCCTCGGTTAAAACGACTAAAGCAGGACGAATAAACGATCGTCCTGCTTTAGTCGGAGTACATGTGCGCCTTGTGGTGCTAGCTCGTCGAAACCTTTCCTGTTGCTAGAAGCCGGCGCGTTTGGTGAGGTCTTCGCCGACGAAGCTCTCGACGCCTTTGGCGGAAGCGTCGGCAGCCGCAAAGTCGTCGTACTTGGATTCGCCAGCGAGGGTGGACAGGAAGAAGCCAGTGACAAGGCCGCGGGCAGTTTCGACTGCGGAACCTTGGAAGAAGCCGGAGCCAAGCGCCAACTTGAAGAGCTTGTCCTCGCTGAAGCCGAACTGCGTGCCCTTAGCAATTTCGCGGTAAGCCACCGGACCGCCCCAGGCGTTGGCCAGCTTCGCGGGGTTTCCAGCGCGGAAGATATCATCTTGGCCCGCGCCAATAACGAGGCCGCGTGCCTTCACTGCGTGTGCGGCCTGAACCGCGGACGGGGAAGTATCGGCAGGGTAGAGGGCCGCGACGGCGCGGACCTTCGGGTTATCCACGGCAGCGAGGGTAGCCACGCCGCCGCCCATGCCGTGGCCAAAGACACCCAGCTTGGAAGCGGAGACCGAAATCTTGCCAGCGCCCAGCCTGACGCCGGCGGCAATTTGCAAGGCCGATTCGAGGTCGGCAGCCAAGTCGCGGTGTTTGGCAAAGACGCCCGTCTCCGTATCCGGAGCAACCACTACGATGCCCCAGCTGGCCAAGTGGCGCAGGGTGGCGTGGTAGTCCTTGATGCTCTTCGTCCAGTCGTGGGCAAACGCCACGGCGGGCAGGCCCTTGCCCTCAACCGGGGTGTACACCTTGCCCTCAAGCCCTGCATAAGACAGGTCTCCGACGAGGACGCGGTGCGGGCCGCGCTTAGACAACGTACCGAGATGCTTCTTCAAATTCGCAGACACGCTTTACAGAATAGAGCAAAGAGTAGGTAAAGCGGTGGACACTATAAGGCAGTGGGGGAGAATCAAACGCGATCCTTGAGATTCCGCATGATAAATCATGCTGTAAAATTTCGACCTATGTGTGGAATCGTTGGATACATTGGCCATAACACCGATGGCCGTGAGTACTTTGCCTTAGACGTTGTGCTGGAGGGCCTGCGTCGACTGGAGTATCGCGGCTATGACTCAGCAGGCGTCGCAATGTACGCCGATGGCGAGATTGGCTGGCGCAAGAAGGCCGGAAAGGTCGCTGCGCTGGAAGCCGAAA
This sequence comes from Corynebacterium sp. HMSC062E11, assembly GCF_001811845.1. Classification (NCBI taxonomy): domain Bacteria; kingdom Bacillati; phylum Actinomycetota; class Actinomycetes; order Mycobacteriales; family Corynebacteriaceae; genus Corynebacterium; species Corynebacterium sp. HMSC062E11. The sequence goes on along the minus strand of NZ_KV806784.1, from coordinate 124,068 downwards.
TCGCTGCGCGTCCGCTGAAGGATTCCGTCCTGGGCATCGGGCACACCCGCTGGGCTACCCACGGTGGCCCGACCGATCTAAACGCCCACCCGCACGTGGTGGATGGCGGCAAGCTCGCCGTCGTTCACAACGGCATCATCGAGAACTTCGCCGAGCTCAAGACCGAGCTAGAGGCCAAGGGCCACAACTTCGTGTCCGAGACCGACACCGAAGTCGCCGCCACCCTCCTGGCGGATGTGTTCCACAACGAGGCCGGCGGTGACCTCACCAAGGCCATGCAGCTGACCGGCAAGCGCCTGGAAGGCGCGTTTACCCTTTTGGCTATCCACGCCGAGCAGGCAGACCGCATCGTGGCTGCGCGCCGCGATTCGCCGCTAGTTATCGGCCTGGGTGACGGGGAGAACTTCCTGGGTTCGGATGTCTCTGGCTTCATCGACTACACCAAGTCCGCCGTCGAGATGGACAACGATCAGGTCGTCACCATCACCGCGGATGATGTCGAGATCACCGACTATGAGGGCAACCCCGCCCAGGGCAAGCCCTTCGAGATTAAGTGGGATGCCGCCGCGGCCGAAAAGGGCGGCTTCAACTCCTTCATGGAGAAGGAAATCCACGACCAGCCGGCAGCCGTGCGCGATACGCTGCTGGGCCGCCTCGATGAGACCGGCAACCTGATCCTCGATGAGATTCGCATCGAGGAGTCGGTGCTCAAGTCCATCGACAAGATCATCGTCATCGCCTGCGGCACCGCCGCCTACGCAGGACATGTCGCGCGCTACGCCATCGAGCACTGGTGCCGCATCCCGTGCGAGGTGGAGCTGGCACACGAGTTCCGCTACCGCGATCCGATCGTCAACGAAAAGACCTTGGTTGTGGCCCTGTCCCAGTCGGGCGAGACCATGGATACCCTCATGGCCGTGCGCCACGCCCGCCAGCAGGGTGCCAAGGTAATCGCCATCTGCAACACCCAGGGTTCCTCCATCCCGCGCGAGTCCGACGCTGCCCTCTACACCCACGCCGGCCCGGAGATCGCTGTGGCCTCCACCAAGGCCTTCCTGGCGCAGATCACCGCGACCTACCTGCTGGGCCTCTACCTGGCTCGCCTGCGCGGCAACATGTTCTCCGATGAGGTCAACTCCGTCCTCGAGGATCTGCGTGATATGCCGGATAAGGTTCAGGCAATCATCGACAACGAGCAGCAGGTCTACGACCTGTCCAACGCCATGGAGAACGCCAAGTCGGTGCTCTTCCTGGGCCGTCACGTCGGCTTCCCCGTCGCGCTGGAGGGCGCGCTCAAGCTCAAGGAGATCGCCTACCTGCACGCTGAGGGCTTCGCCGCCGGCGAGCTCAAGCACGGCCCCATCGCGCTCATCGAAGAGGGCCAGCCGGTCTTCGTCATCGTGCCTTCCCCGCGCGGCCGGGATTCCCTGCATTCCAAGGTCGTCTCCAACATCCAGGAGATCCGCGCCCGCGGCGCCATCACCATCGTCATCGCGGAAGAGGGCGACGAGGCCGTCGAGGCCTACGCCAACCACATCATCCGCATCCCGAAGGCGCCGACGCTTATGCAGCCTCTGCTTGCCACCGTGCCGCTGCAGATTTTCGCCTGCGGTGTAGCCACCGCCAAGGGCTACGACGTGGACCAGCCGCGCAACCTGGCGAAGTCGGTGACCGTCGAATAGCGCCGCACCCTTAAGTGGCACAATGGTGGGCATGTTGAAAACCACCGTTGACCTCAACGCTATTGCCCACAATGTCGCTCGCGTGAAGGAGGCGGTGGCCCCGGCCCGCCTCATGTGCGTGGTCAAGGCGGATGCCTATGGCCACGGCATCGAGCGTTGCGCCCCGGTCATGGCGAAGGCGGGAGCGGACGCCTTCGGGGTGGCCACGCTGGCCGAGGCCGTGGCGCTGCGGAAGGTCATTGACACCCTTCCCATTGCCGCCTGGCTGTGGGAGCCGACGGAGGACCTCGCCCCGGCCCTAGCCGCCGGAATCCAGATCGGCATCCCTTCTTTGGCGCACGCGCAGGCGCTCATCGCCGCCACTGATGCGCCCACCGAGGTCTTCGTGATGGTGGAGACGGGGATGCACCGCTCGGGCGTCGACAAGCACGCGTGGGAGGAGACCTTCCGCCTGCTTGCCGACGCCCCCCACATCACCGTCCTGGGCCTCATGTCCCACTTTGCTTGTGCGGACGAGCCGGAGCACCCGCACAATGATCATCAGGAATCGGAGTTCCGCCAGGCCCTAGCGCTTGCCCGTGAGGTCGGGCTTGAGTGCCCGCTGAACCACCTAGCCAACTCGCCCGCGGCCTTGACCCGCCCCTCGGCGCGCTTCGAGCAGGTGCGCGTCGGGCTGGTCCTGTATGGGCTCGAACCGGTGGCCGGGCGCGACCATGAGCTGAAGCCCGCCATGACGTGGGAAGCGTCCGTCGTCGCGGTGAAGCCGATTTCGGCGGGGGAGTCCACCTGCTACGGCCTGACCTGGACAGCAGACAGCGACCGTCAACTCGCCACCGTCAGCGTGGGCTATGCCGATGGCCTGCCGCGAGCCTTTCAAGGGGCGCTGCAGGTAGGGATCGGCGGCGAGCTCTACCCGCAGGTGGGCAGGGTCTGTATGGACCAGATTGTCGTCGACCTTGGGGCTAATCCCCACGGTGTGCGCGCCGGGGAGACAGCCGTTATCTTTGGCCGTGGCGGCATGAGCGCGTCCGAGCTGGCCGAGGCAGCCGGGACCATCAACTACGAAGTACTGTGCCGCCCCACCGGGCGCACCCAGCGCACATACCGCGAAGGAGCTAGCGATGCGCAGTGATTTTCCACACGAAGGACACCGCGAGGCGGCCACTCCGGAGGATGCTCAGGCCTTCGGCGAGGAGCTGGGCGCGGCTTTAGAGGCCGGGGACCTGGTTATTCTTGATGGTCCCCTGGGCGCCGGGAAAACCACCTTCACGCAGGGTATTGCCCGCGGAATGCAGGCGAAGGGGCGGGTGACCTCGCCGACCTTCGTCATTGCGCGCGAGCACCCCTCGCGCGTGGGCGGGCCGACGTTGGTGCACGTGGATGCCTACCGCCTCTTGGATCATTCAGAGGATCCGTTGGGGGAGCTGGACAGTCTAGACTTAGACACCGAAATAGAGGACGCCGTCGTCGTCGCCGAATGGGGCGGGGGCTTCATGGAGCGGCTATCTGACTCGTACCTCGCCGTTACAATCAACCGCGATTCGGACGATGACGTCCGCGTATTCACATGGAAATGGGTGAATTAACGTGCTGGCTTTCCTTGCTGAACAGCCCCTGCTCACGCTTTTTCTCATCATGGCGGTGGGATTAGCCGTCGGCAAGATCAATGTCTTCGGCATCTCGCTCGGCGCCGCCGCTGCGATGTTCGTGGCCTTAGGCTTGTCCGCGGCCAACCCGGACATCGTGGTCCCGGCGTTCGTGTATCAATTTGGTTTGGCCATCTTCGTGTATGTCATCGGCCTGAACTTCGGCCGTAGCTTCTTCCAGGATTTCCGCCGGCGTGGATGGAAGATGTCCATGGTGGTCATCGTCTTCTTCTTCGTGTTGGCGGGGCTGACCACCCTGGCGATGCGCATGTTTGATCTCGACCCGGCGATCAGCGTGGGCACGCTGGCGGGGTCGGTGAGCTCGACGCCTGGTATGGCCGCGGTCGTCGAAGCCTTGGGCGGCGATAGCACCCCGGTGGTGGGCTATTCCCTGGCCTACCCGGGCTGCATCATCGGAACCATTCTGGTTGCCGCGATTGGCGCCAAGGTGCTGCGCGTGAACCACATTGAGGACGCGCGCGCCGAGGGCATGATCGCAGAACCGCTCGAGTGGCGGGCAGTGCGCCTGACCCGTGACTTCGACGCCACGGTGGGGGACCTCCAAGAGGTGACCGGTGAGCGCGTCATCGCCACCCGCCATGTGAACAACCCGCACGAGCACGACCTGGCCTACCCGGAGCTCCCGCTGCGTGCCGGCATGGAATTCCTGCTCAACGGCACAGCGCCCGCGTTGGATAGCGCGATTTCCCAGTTGGGTGAGGAGATCCACATCAACCTTCATGAGGAGGATGGCCTGGTCTACCGGCGCCTGACCGTGTCCAGCCCACGTGTTGCGGGTTATCAGCTCAAGGACTTAGACACTGTCAAGCAAGGCTTCCTCATCGCGCGCGTGCGCCGCGGCGACTCCGACGTCGTGCCGAACGAGGAAACCGTCCTGCACTACTCGGACCGTGTGCGCGTCATCACCGCGCCGGGCAGGCTTGACGACGTCCGCCGTTTCCTCGGCGACTCCGAAGCCAAGCTCGGCAACGTCGATTTGTTGCCCTTTGCCCTAGGCCTCTTCATCGGTCTGCTCTTCGGCGCTATTCCGATTCCGCTTCCGGGCGGCACTACGTTGTCCTTCGGCTTTGGTGGCGGCCCCATCGTCGTCGGCCTCATCTTGGGCGCGCTGGGCCGCTCGGGCCCAATTAACTGGCAGCTTCCCTTCCACGCGAAGCAGACGATTTCCACGCTGGGCTTGACCTTGTTCTTGGCGGGCGTGGGTACGTCGGCAGGCGGCCAGTTCCGCGATGCCTTGTCGGATCCGACCTCCCTGAAGTACATGGGCGTGGGCATTATGCTGACGCTGGTTTCCGCCATCGGCATCGTTGCGGTGTCCATGCTGGCGCTGCGCCTCAAGTTTGATGAGTCGATGGGCATCGCCGCCGGCATGACCACGAACCCGGCGATCATGGCCTACCTCAACCCGCAAACCGGTACTCAGCTGGCAGAGCGCGGCTATGCCACCGTGTACCCCACGGCGATGATCGGAAAGATTCTCATGTGCCAGGTCTTGGCCTTGATTATTGTTTGATGGTTGTCGCGTAGGATATCCCCGTACTGTTTATTCCCGCTACCCCGCGTGAGGAGCTAAAACACCTTTATGAACAAGCTTGGTCAATTCATCACCACTGTCGTTATCGGCGGCTTCGCCGTATTCCTTGCCGCCCTCATCGTGCTGCCGATGGTCCGGCCAGCGCAGGCGGAGACGAAGGAGCCGTCGACAGTCGCCCAGTCCCTGAGCGCGTACCCGAAGAACCTGGACTTCGCCATGTTTATCCCGCAGGATGTGTACGGCCAGGAGTGGGGTGCGGTCGCCGCCGTCTGCCCGGGTGCCACCGAAGATCAGCTCAAGAAGGGCGGCGTGGAGACGAAGAACCTGAACATTGACTTCGCAGACGGGGCCGTGCCTGATGACGTGAACTACATCTTGCTGGCTTCGCAGACCGGTGAATTCAAGGCGGAGAAGCTCCCGCGCGCACAGGTGGACCTGTGTGATGGTCTGCTGCAGCAGCTGAAGTCGCCGGAAGCAGCCAAGCAGGACATCCCGCCGCTGCTGCCGTTCCAGCAGGGCCAGCCGCTGCAGTTTATTCGCGATACCCAGGATTACGTGGAGCAGATGGGTAAGAACAACCCCGACTACGTCGACACCGACTGGCACCTCGCAGGCTAATGAAGGTTCTTGCACTCGATACCGCCACCACGGACCTGGTGACGGGCATCGTTGATACCGACACCGGGGAGAGTATCGACCGCGTCATTAGCGGCACGCGCGCTCACAACGAGCAGCTCATCCCCGCTATCGAGGAGCTGCTTGCCGACGCCTCCCTGACCTACTCCGACCTCTCCGCCATCGTCGTCGGCACGGGGCCCGGACCGTTTACCGGCCTGCGCGTGGGCATGGCTACCGCTTCCGCTCTGGGGGTGGCTCTTCACCTGCCGGTGCATGGCGTGTGCACATTGGATGCCATCGCGCACGGGCGCACGGGGGAGTGGCTGGTGGCAATCGACGCCCGCCGCAAAGAGGTCTACTGGGCCACCTACGCCGACGGCAAGCGTCTCAGCGGCCCGAACGTGTCGAAGCCGGAGGCTCTGGAACTGGGCGCCGCTGGGCTCTCGAGCCCGGAGACCACGCGCCTAGTGTTCCCGGAGTCCATCGCCCCACGCTTGCCGGAAGAGATCGCCGGCCTTCCCCGCGAGTGGGCTACCCCGCGCGTGGCGGGACTGGTTGCCTGCGCTGATCTTTCTGCCGAGCCCGCGCCGCTCGTCCCGCTGTACCTGCGGCGTCCCGATGCCGTGGAGCCGAAGGCGAAGCCGCGCTCGGCCGCTTTGGTCGGCGGCATCGGGGAAACACCGGCATCATGAGGCTGCGTCCGCTCGTGCTTGAGGACGCACCCCGCTGCGCCGAACTAGAAAAAGTACTCTTCCCCGGTGAAACTCCCTGGCCGGCGCGTGCCTTCGAGCAGGAAATCGCGGCGGGGCACACAACCTACTGGGCGGTTGACGCAAGCGTCAACCGCGATGACCACAACGACAACCGCGATGACCACAACGACAACCGCGTGGGCCATAACGTCAACCGCGGCGAAGCTCTCGGCTACGCCGGCGTGGGGCGGATGGGGCCCGCGGCGTGGCCGGAATACGAAATCCGCACCATCGGCGTCGACCCGGCGGCTCAACGGCAGGGCATCGCGCGGCTGATGATGGATGCCATCGTCGAGCTTGCAGATTCCCACGACGCGCCCATCTTCCTTGAGGTTCGCGTGGGCAACGATCCGGCCATTCGCCTCTATGAGGCTTATGATTTTGTCATCAACGGCCTGCGCCGCAACTACTACCAGCCCTCCGGCGCGGACGCCCACACCATGTACCGACCACGAAAGAGTGAGAGATGTTAATCCTCGGCATCGAGTCCTCCTGCGACGAAACCGGCGTGGGAATCATCGAGCTGTCTGACAACGGCCACATGGAGATCCGCGCCGACGTCGTCGCCTCCTCCATGGAGCAGCACGCGCGCTTCGGCGGCGTGGTGCCGGAGATTGCCTCCCGCGCCCACCTCGAAGCGATGCCGCAGGTGATGAAGGCAGCGCTGGAGGAAGCGGGCGTCGAGAAGCCAGATGCGGTGGCCGCCACCGTGGGGCCGGGACTGGCCGGCGCGCTCCTCGTCGGGGCGTCGGCAGCCAAGGCCTTCGCCTCCGCGTGGGGCGTGCCCTTCTACGGCGTCAACCACCTCGGCGGGCACGTCGCGGTGGCCAACCTGGAGGGCGATGAGCTTCCGCACTCGGTGGCGCTGCTCGTCTCCGGCGGCCACACCCAGCTGCTCGAGGTCGAAGCCGTGGGCAAACCCATGAAGGAACTGGGCACCACGCTTGACGACGCCGCCGGCGAAGCCTACGACAAAGTCTCCCGCCTGTTGGGGTTGGGGTATCCGGGAGGGCCGGTCATCGATAAGCTGGCCGCCCAAGGCGAGCCCACCATCGATTTGCCGCGTGGTTTGTCCAAGGCCGAGGACCTGCGCGGGCCCAACCGCCACAACTTCTCCTTTTCCGGCCTCAAAACGGCAGTAGCGCGCCACGTGGAAAAAGCCGAGCGCGAGGGCGCGACGGTCCAGGTTGAGGACCTGTGTGCCTCCTTCCAGGAGGCGGTGGCAGATGTGCTGACCGCCAAGGCCGTGCGCGCCTGCCAGGACACTGGCGCCAAGGTACTGCTGCTCGGCGGTGGCGTGGCGGCGAATTCGCGGCTGCGCGCACTGGCGGCGAAGCGCTGCGAATCCGCGGACATCGAGCTGCGTGTGCCGCGCTTCAAGCTGTGCACCGATAATGGCGTGATGATCGCGGCGGTGGCCGCCCAGCTCATCCACGAAGGCGCAGAACCCTCCGGCCTGGCATGCGGGACCGATACACAGCTTGAGGTGGAAGTGCCGCTCGTGGCTGCTGCGCGCTAGCGGATGCGCAACCCCCAGGGTGCAGGTAGTGTGATGACCGATAATTGCCTCGCTCGCACATAAGGAGCTCACACCGCTATGACCACTGGATTCCTCGTTAACCCCGATCTGTCCCGCCGCACCATCGAGTTTGAGCTCGAGCACGCAAATCAATTCCTCGGCGGCACCACCGAGGATCGTGTCTCTGTGGCCTTCCAGGATGATGGCCAGACCTACGCGGCGCTGTTTAACCCGAACGCCAAGGCTGAAGGCGCCGACCCGAACCCGGTGGCTTCCCTGGCGCGCAATGCAGCTGCGACCGGCAATTCCGCCTTCTTGCAGGACCCAATCCGTTCCATCTGCGGTCCGGTTATCTTCGTTGCTGCCGACGGTGACGACAAGAACATCGACGAGGTCGCCGAGGCCGTGGAGCACGGCATCCGCGCGGTGAAGAACTACCGCGAGGACAACCCGGAGGAGTACCAGCTGTGGCGCGCGGCTGTGCTGAACTCCCACCGACAGGTCTAATTCCAGCCCTTGTTTGTAGGGCCTCAGCGCTTTTCTAGCGCTCGGTGTGGCGCAGCCATGCCAATACGGCCTTCACCCGCCGGTTGGAGTCCTCGGGTCGAAACCCGAGCTTTATAAATACATTGGAGACATGCTTGCTTACTGCTCCGGAGGTAAGGACGAGCGTGTCTTCAATGTCTTTATTGCTCAATCCTTGGGCCATAAGCCCCAGTACCTCCCGCTCGCGAGCGGTGAGCCGGGCTAGACCAGTGTGCCTTGCAGAAAGCAGCGCCGTGACCACCTCTGGGTCCACCACGGTGCCGCCGCGGGCGACATCGTCAAGCGTGCGCACGAATTCTTCAACATCAGAAACGCGCTCCTTGAGTAGGTACCCGAATCCGCCGTGCTCCAGGAGGCGGTCGAGATAGCTTGCCGCTACGTATTGGCTCAGCACCACCACGGGTTGGGTGGGGTCGGCTGCCCGCAGATCGTGCACGGCTTGAAGCCCGTCATCGGTCATCGTGGGCGGCATGCGCACATCGCTGATAATGAGGTCGAAGTCTTCCTGCACTGCGATGGCGCGCAGTGCTTCGGCATCTGTGACCGCCGTGACGCTATGACCGAGAGCACCGAGTAGTTGCTCCAGACCCGCGCGCAGGAGCGCGGAATCTTCTGCGAGTAGTAACTTCATTCCGCCTCCTTCAGCGGTAGTTTGACCAGCAGCTGGCCGCCGCCTTTACCCGTAGCATTGGTGCTATCAGCACCAAAGGTTACTGTGCCGCCGAGTGCAGCAGCACGCTCACGCAGCCCGGCGAGGCCCGTGCCCGAACCCACAGCTGCACTCTCACCGTCCGGCTCTTTGGCCGTGGGGCCCATGCCATTATCTACGATTTCTAGGCGCAGCATATCCCTAAAAGCGACCGTTACCACGGCTTCGGTGGCTGCGCCGTGTTTAGAGGCGTTTGTGAGCGCCTCGGCGACTGCATGATAGGCCAGCAGTGCTGTGGTCTCGTCTATCGAGCTCTCAGCGCCCTCTACGCGAAGTGTGGTCTCAAGCCCGGAATGGGCGAGTAACTCGTCGAGGGCGGGGATAAGCCCGTCGTCGAAAAGCACCTGCGGCGCAATGCCACGCACTGTCGCCCGCAATGAAGCCAGAGCCAAAGAGGCATTATGTTCTGCGTCAGTCAAGGCCTGCTGTGCCTGGGGCGGGGCTTGTAGTTTTGCCGCGGCCAAGTTGAGCTTGAGCGCAGTGAGGTACTGCTGCGGGCCATCGTGCAGTTCGCGTTCGATGCGGCGGCGCTCGCCGGAGAAGGCATCGATAAGCGTGGCACGCGAGGCCGCCATTTCCTCGGCCGAAGGACTCAATGCCAGTCGGGTCAGCGAGACCGACGCTGAGACCAAGAGGCGGTTGAGACCTACCAGTAACAACACAAGCAACAGAGCAGCCAGCCAGCAGGTTAAGAAAATAAGCGGTCGGTTGGAGGTGGACCACTCGCCAACGGAGAACTCGGCCTTAGGTACGAATGGCGCTATCGCTAGCACACCCGCTGTGAAACCCAGGGCCGTCCACGCGGTAAAGCATGCAGTCGAAATCAATAACTGCAACACGAGGTGATAGAACTGCTGCCAATCAAACCATCGATCTGCGCGCCGGGGTGGAATTTCCACGCCCATCCACTGCGCGCCCAACCGGCCGACAAGTTCCGCGGCGCGACCCACCAACGGGATCCACGGCAGCATCAGCACCGAAATCACCAAGGTTGGGATACACAGCATGCCGAGGAGGAGGCTCCACGCACAGGCTTTGAAGGTTCGCATAGTCTTCGACCCTATCCGCCATGCCGGTGGAAGGGCAGTGGAGCTAGCTCCACCATTTTTCGGGCAGCCCGCCCCATGTCATTGTTGTGCGTGGCCGAGTGGAATCAAAGGCATGTTAAAAGCAGAAAACCTTAGTAAGCGCTACGGCCGCCGCACCGTGCTCAATCGCGTCAATGTGTCTATCGCCCCAGGCGAATTCGTTGCCATCATGGGGCCATCGGGAAGCGGCAAAACCACGCTCCTGAACCTGTTATCCGGGCTCGATAAGCCCACTTCCGGCCGAGTCAACGCGCCGGGGCGCAAGCAGCGTGCATTTGTATTCCAAGACTACAACCTGCTGGAATCCCTCAACGCGCAACGCAATGCCACCTTGACGGCGCGCTTTTCCGGCCGGCGCCCTGCACGCGGCCGTGTGGCAGAGGTCTTCGATTCGCTCGGTCTCGCTGGATTGGAGAGCCGCCTGCCCGCACAGCTTTCTGGTGGGCAGCAGCAACGCGTGGCTGTCGCCCGGGCATTGCTGGCCCAAGCGCCCTATATCTTCGCTGACGAGCCCACGGGCGCGCTTGACGACGCCACCGCTTCCACCGTCCTTTCCCACCTTCACGCCGTTGCCCGCGATGGAGCCAGCGTGATCATGGTGACTCACTCGCACCTTGCCGCCGAGGCGGCCGACCGGGTCATTTCCTTGGAGGAGGTGGCCCATGCTGGTGTGGCTTAAGGACTTACAGTCCAATTGGCTATCGTGGCTGGCCGTAGCGCTGACCCTGGTGGTGTCTTCCACCTCGTGCACCCTAGCGCTAGCCATGCTGGTCGCTTCCCCCGGAGCCGAAGAAAACCCCGCTGGGCCTCTGGGCGGCACAGTGCTGGGCATGTCACTGTGCGTGGTAGTGCTGGTGACGCTCTCGCAGATGCGCCTTATCATCGCTGAGCGCGAGCCGGTCTACCGTTCCTGGCGCATGGTGGGCATGCCTGGGTGGATGATCCTGATTTTCATTCTGGGCCAAGTCGCGGTGGTCAGCGCGGCCGCCGGATTTCTTGGTGTGCTGCCGGCCCGTCCACTGCTCGCGCCGTGCGTGCGCGCCCTGCGCAGCGACGGCATCCCTTTGCCAGACATTGCGATTACAGGCCAGGTCGTTGGTATTGCGATAGTTGTCTGCATGTCCGCGGCCCTAGTCGGAGCGCTGCCTCCACTGCGCCGAGTCTTTCGGCCGCACGCCACCGCACACCCGGCGTGGCTCATGGTGAAATTCCTGCTCGCGTCCGTTGCTGTCGGCAGTACGGTCTATGGATGCCTACACATCGATGATCCCGGCGACCTCCTCTCGGCCGAGATGGGCTTGGTCATCCTTGTCGCGCTCTTTTTGCCCTGGCTTATGCCCGTCCTGGATCAATGGACCCGCGCGGCCGGCATCGCTGGGGCTAATGTGCGCGTGCGCCGAAGCTTTTCCACCCCGCACATCGTGCCGTGGGTGCTCGTCGGCGGCTTTATCGTCGCCGTCGGCTCGGGCCTGCGCTTTGGGAACGACGCAGGCGCCGGAGGCACCCTGTCCTCGTGGCAGGCCTTCCTCGCCCTTTTGGGTCCAGTCTTCGCACCTAGCATCGTGGGCGCCGTGCTTACCTCGCTGCTTATGCACGGGCGCATCGCGGCCGATATTCGTGGCCTCACCTTGGCGGGCGCCGCCCCCTCGGCCTGGGCGCGCGTGCAAGTGGGGGAGGCGGCGTGCCTCACCCTGACTGCGGCCGGCGTGGTCTGGGCGCTGTGTTTGGCGACGCTCCTCCCACTCCACCGCCTCCTTACCCCACAAGAGGCACTCGGTCGGACAATCCTGGAGGAGCTGTGGTGGCCGTCCTTCGCCGTAATATTCGGCGCAATGTTTATTGCCCTGGGCGTCGTCAAGCTGGCGTTGGCCGGCTTTGTACACACCCGAGTCGCGTCGTTCGCGGAGGGCGAACGGGTTAGCGGCCCACAACGTTGAGGGCTAGCAGTCGCGAGGGTAGAGTGCTAGGCAGGTTGTTTTGACCCACAGTTGTTCACCCGCGACGACGGCTGTGCTGGACACCCACAACCGGCACGCGCGCGTCCACGTGGACGCGCACTAGGAACACTTTGGAGGAAATCATCATGGCAAACATTAAGCCGCTGGAGGACAAGGTCCTCGTCCAGATCGTTGAAGCTGAGACCACCACTGCATCCGGCCTGGTTATCCCGGACTCCGCGAAGGAGAAGCCGCAGGAGGCCACCGTCGTCGCTGTCGGCCCGGGCCGCACCAACGACAAGGGCGAGGTCGTCCCGGTTGGCGTCAACGAGGGCGACACCGTCATCTTCTCCAAGTACGGCGGCACCGAGCTGAAGTACGACGGCCAGGAGTACCTCCTGCTGTCCGCTCGTGACCTGCTCGCTGTCATCGAGAAGTAAAAGTAGGCGATTAACCCTATGCCAAAACTGATTGCATTTGACCAGGAGGCCCGCGAGGGCATCCAGCGCGGTGTAGACACGCTTGCCGACGCCGTCAAGGTCACCCTCGGACCGCGTGGCCGCAACGTCGTGCTGTCCAAGGCTTTTGGTGGCCCGACCGTCACCAACGACGGCGTCACCATCGCCCGCGACATTGACCTCGACGATCCTTTTGAGAACCTCGGCGCCCAGCTGGTGAAGTCCGTGGCCGTCAAGACCAACGACATCGCCGGTGACGGTACGACTACCGCCACCTTGCTGGCTCAGGCTCTCGTCTTCGAAGGCCTGCGCAACGTGGCAGCCGGCGCTAACCCCATCGAGCTGAACAAGGGCATCGAAGCGGCGGCTGAGAAGGTCGTCGAGGAGCTCAAGAAGCGCGCTACCCCGGTGAACTCCTCCGCGGAGGTCTCCCAGGTTGCCACCGTTTCCTCCCGCGATGCGGAGGTCGGCGAGATGGTTGCTGGCGCCATGGACAAGGTGGGCAAGGACGGCGTCGTGACCGTCGAGGAGTCCCAGACCATCGAGTCCACCGTGGACGTCACCGAGGGCATTTCCTTCGACAAGGGCTACCTCTCCCCGTACTTCGCGACGGAAGAGGAGACCTACAACGCCGTGCTTGACGACGCCGCAATTCTCCTCGTCCGCAACAAGATCTCCTCCCTGCCGGACTTCCTGCCGCTGCTGGAGAAGATCGCGGAGTCCTCGCGCCCGACCCTCATCATCGCTGAAGACATCGAGGGCGAGCCGCTGCAGGCGCTCGTGGTGAACTCCATCCGCAAGGTCCTCAAGGTCGCCGCCGTGAAGTCCCCGTACTTCGGCGAGCGCCGCAAGGGCTTCATGGATGACTTGGCTGTTGTAACCGGCGCTACCGTCGTCGACCCTGAGGTTGGCATCAACCTCAAGGAGGTCGGCCCGGAGGTGCTGGGTTCTGCCCGCCGCGTCACCGTGTCCAAGGAGGACACCGTGATTGTGGATGGTGCAGGTACCGCTGAGGCTGTCGAGGAGCGCCGCGAGCAGCTGCGCCGCGAGATCGAGCGCACCGATTCCACCTGGGATAAGGAGAAGCTCGAGGAGCGTCTGGCCAAGCTGTCCGGTGGCGTTGCCGTCATCCGCGTTGGCGCCGCTACCGAGACCGAGGTCAACGAGCGCAAGCTGCGCGTCGAGGACGCCATCAACGCCGCCCGCGCGGCCGTTGAAGAGGGCGTCATTGCTGGCGGCGGCTCTGCGCTGGTCCAGATCTCCCAGGAGCTCGAGGCTTTCGCCGAGGGCTTCGAGGGTGAGGCCAAGATTGGTGTGCTGGCCGTGGCCCGCGCGCTGACCCGCCCGGCCTACTGGATCGCTGAGAACGCAGGCCTGGACGGATCCGTTGTGGTCGCCCACGTTGCCGAGAAGGCCAACGGCGAGGGCTTCAACGCCGCCACCCTGGAGTACGGCAACCTGCTGGAGCAGGGCATCATCGACCCGGTGAAGGTCACCCACTCCGCCGTGGTCAACGCCGCCTCCGTGGCCCGCATGGTGCTCACCACCGAGGCTTCCGTTGTAGAGAAGCCCGCCGAGGAAGAGCCGGCACAGGCTGCGCACGCGCACGCGCACGCGCACTAAAACGTGCGTGCGGGAAACGTAGGTTTCCCGCGTGCCACAAGGGTTCCCGCATAGCCGTAAGGAAGGCCCGCTAACCCGCATATCTGCGGGGCGGCGGGCCTTCGCCGTGTCCGGGGCAGGACCCCGCCCCGTTAGTAGACTGCTGAGCCGTGGAACAAGAATTCATCACCGTCACCGGCGCCCGCGAAAACAACCTCAAGAACGTGGACGTGCGCATCCCTAAGCGCAAGCTCACTGTTTCACCGGTGTGTCCGGATCCGGCAAGACCTCGCTGGTCTTCGATACCGTTGCGGCTGAATCGCAGCGTCTCATCAACGAAACCTATCCCGGCTTCGTGCAGGGCTTCATGCAAGCCCCACCCCGCCCCGACGTGGACCGCTTGGAAGGGCTCACTGCAGCCATCGTCGTGGGTCAGGAGCCCATGGCGGCTTCCGCGCGCTCGACGTTCGGTACCGCCACCGACATCACCGGGCACCTCCGCGTGCTCTTCTCCCGCCTAGCCGAGCCCCGCGCCGGCGGCCCCGCGGCCTATTCCTTCAACGTGCCCTCCGCCTCCGGGCAGGGCGCCATCGAGGCCAATGGCGTCAAAGAGGTGCGTCGCTTCGAGCGCACCGGCGGCATGTGCCCGAGGTGTGAGGGAAGGGGGGAAGTGGGGGACGTCGACAAGCGCCAGCTCGTTGATGAAACTCTGACACTGAACGATGGCGCCATCATGTACCCCGGCATGAAGGTGGGCTCGTGGATGTGGCGCGCCTACGCCGAGTCCGGGCTGTACCCAGCCGACGTGCCGGTCAAGGAGTTCACCGAGGAACAGAAGCGGGACCTCTATGAGACCGAGACTAAGGTCAAGGTCGGCGGCATCAACATGAGCTACATGGGGCTGGTCACGCGTCTGAAAACCAACGTGCTGAGCAAGCCCGTGGAGTCCCTGCAAAAGCACATGCGGTCCTTTGTCGAGCGCGCGGTGGTCTTCATCGACTGCCCGGAGTGCCACAGCACGCGCTTGGCGCAGCACGCGCGCGAGTCCTACCTCAACGGCGTCTCCATCGCGGATGTCTGCGCCATGGAGCTTGCCGACGCCTCCGCATGGCTCCGCACCATCAACTCACCGCTTGCCGTGGCCCCGCTGCGTGGGTTGGAGGCCGCCCTGGATTTGGGGCTGGGCTACCTGACTCTGGCGCGCCCGACGGGAACGCTGAGCGGTGGCGAGGCGCAGCGCACGCGCATGGTGCGGCACATCGGGTCGGCGCTCACGGACGTCACCTATGTCTTTGATGAGCCCACCGCCGGGCTGCATCCGCATGACGTCACGCAGATGAATGAGCTTCTCCTGCAGCTGCGCGATAAGGGCAACACGGTGCTCGTGGTGGAGCACAACCCGGCGACGATGGCGATTGCGGATTGCGTCGTCGAGCTTGGCCCCGGCGCCGGAGTGGCGGGCGGCGAAATCCTTTCCGTCGGTGCCGCACCGTCCGTCAGCGGGAAGGTGGCGTTGAAGGATGAGGTGCGCGAGCCCACCGGCGCGCTGGAGATCCGCGGGGCGCGCCATAACAATCTCAAGGACGTCGACGTGGATATTCCACTGGGCGTGCTCACGGTCATTTCGGGCGTTGCGGGATCCGGAAAGTCATCGCTGATGGAATGCCTGCCGGACGACGACCGCATCCTCGTTGTCGACCAGTCTTCGTTGTCTGGCTCGCGGCGCTCAAACCCGGCCACCTACACCGGTGCGATGGACGCGCTGCGCAAGGCCTTCGCCAAGGCCAACGATGGGGCCACGCCGGGAATGTTCTCTTTCAACTCGGAGGGCGCGTGCCCGGCCTGTTCCGGCGCTGGCGTGGTGACCGTGGAGTTTGGTGCGATGGACAGCGCGGATGTGCCCTGCGAGGTGTGCGAGGGCCGCCGCTTTGCTGCCGACGTTTTGGGTTACGAGCTGGCGGGCAAGAACATCGCGGAGGTACTCGCGCTTCCCGCGGTTGAGGCCGTGGAGTTTTGCCGCGAGGCCAAAGTTACTGCTGCGAAGCGCGTGTACGAGCAGCTCGTTGCCGTGGGGCTGGGCTACCTGACGCTGGGGCAGCCGCTCTCGACGCTCTCCGGCGGCGAGCGCCAGCGGCTGAAGCTGGCGGTGCGGCTGTGTGACCGCAAGGCGACTGCGGACATCATCGTGCTCGATGAGCCGACGGTGGGCCTGCATCAGAAAGATATCGACACCTTGCTGCGCCTCTTTGACACGCTTGTCGACGACCACCTCACCCTCATCTGCGTCGAACACCACCGCGCCGTCCTGGCGCACGCCGACCACATCATTGATCTCGGTCCCGGCGCGGGCTCAGCCGGCGGCGAGGTTGTGGCGGCCTGCTCGCCGCGCGAGTTCCTCGACAAGGACACGCTGACCGCCCGCTACCTAGCGCAGGCGCTGTAAAAACTGGCGTCTTTCACCCGCTGCCCCTTGCCCGTGCTGGCTGTTGGATATCAGTGCAGGTGGGGGAGGGGCGTGATGCTACTTAAAGAAACTTCGCA
This sequence comes from Corynebacterium sp. HMSC062E11, assembly GCF_001811845.1. Taxonomy (NCBI): domain Bacteria; kingdom Bacillati; phylum Actinomycetota; class Actinomycetes; order Mycobacteriales; family Corynebacteriaceae; genus Corynebacterium; species Corynebacterium sp. HMSC062E11. Next base: position 107,415 of record NZ_KV806784.1, on the reverse strand, counting down.
AAAGGCCCGCTGCGCGACGGCCCACGGCGGGCTCATCCAGTGGGGAGAGCAGCCTTGTCGCGTCCAGCCAATAGAGGTGGTGGTTTGCCGTCCGACCCCAAGGCTGGGAGCTGGCAGAAGCGGACTAGGCGCCGACGGCCGCGTGGGTGCGACGAGAACGCAGGGCGACGACGCGCTCCGACTCGCTCATGCCGCCCCACACGCCGTAGGGCTCGCCGGAGGCGAGAGCGTGTTCGCGGCACATCTCGATGACCGGGCAGGTGCTGCAAATAGCCTTGGCGCGGTTCTCGCGCTGGGCGCGGGCGCGTCCGCGCTCGCCGTCCGGGTGATAGAACACGTCAGAGTTTTCTCCACGGCATGCGCCATGAAGCTGCCAATCCCAAAAGTCCGTATTCGGCCCGGGGAGCAGGAAGGACTGAGACACGTTCGATTCTCCTTTGCCAAAGATAGAGTGCCCAGGCGCGGGGCGCGTTGCGGGCACGCCCCCGTGAACGCCGAGGCGAAGTGAGACGAGATTGAAGTGTGTCCCCCTTGGGTAAACAGCGCGTTACGCAATGCTGACATGCAGGTATAACTGGCTGAAACTCCTCAACTGGAGCCCCTGTGACCTGCGCTTAAGGCTAAGATGAACGGTGTATGAACTTTTTCTAGTGGGGTCAAAGCTGGGGATGAGACCCGTCGTTTTGGGGTTTCGCCAAAAGGTTATGCCATGATGTTCATACAGAATATGAAGTAATGCATTAAGCAGAAGAGCAAAAGCAGAACGGCAAGGATGGCAGTGGCTACTCAGGCTACAGACGCGAGCGGCTCCTCAACGGCGGCGAAGCGCGACAGCGATAAGGAATTAGCGGACCTCGTTCCGCTGGCCGTCGACGGTAGCCGCCGCGCCCTCCAGCGCATCATGCGGATCATTCACCCGCAGGTCCTGCGCTATTGTCGCGCGCGCATCGGCGGCCACCGCCAGCCCACGGCGGAGGACGTGGCGCAGGAGATCTGTTTGGCGGTGGCGACGTCTATTGGCACGTACAAAGATAAGGGCCGCCCGTTTATGGCCTACGTCTATGGCATTGCTGCTCACAAGGTGACCGATGCCCACCGCGCCCTGAGCCGCGACCACACTCACCCCACGGAAGACCTTCCGGAGGATGCTGCTCAGGACGCTACCCCCGAAGAATCCGCCCTTGCCGTGGACGGTAGTAACAGAGTGCGGGCCATGCTCGATACGTTAAGTGACAAGGCCCGGGACATTATCATCTTGCGTGTGTTCGTGGGGCTGTCGGCAGAGGAGACCGCGGAAATTGTGGAGTCCACCCCTGGCGCAGTCCGCGTGGCGCAGCATCGTGCACTCGCGCAATTGCGCAAATCCCTCGATTCGCACGAGACGCAGTGAACCAACAATGTGAACCAGCAGAGTGAACCAGTAATTGGGCTAGCCCAGAGCTAGCAGTGAGCCATCGGCACTTGGCACCGACAAACTAATAATTCTCTAATAAGGAAGGGAGGTCATCATGGCAAAGAAGGACGAGCCTCAGCAGGGTGTCGCTGAGCAGCTGCAGCCCTTGGTTGATGATGATGCATTCCTCACTACTCTCTCCGAAGGAACAGATCCCTCCGATGGCGGTGATGAACTGGCGGGGCTTCTGCTGGAGCTGCGCGGGGACGTCGAAAAGCAGATGCCTCCGGCCCCTCTCATTGAGGGCGCGGAGGAAGAGCCGGAGATCATTTCCCTCGGCGCGGCACGCCGCCGTCGAAGCAAGCCTTTCATGCACGGACTCATCGGGGCGGCCGCAGCTACGCTGCTCATCGCAGGTACCGGCGCTGTGGTCGTCAACGCCGGCCCGGGATCTCCGCTTTACGGAGTGAACCAGTCGCTCTTCGGCGCGGACGAGCACGATGTGTCCGTAGTGGAGCTTGCCGGAACGCTCGATGAGATGGAGAAGCGTTCCGCCCAAGGCGACATGGATGGCACCCGCCAGTTGCTTGAAGAAGCCCGGAAGATGGTGGACCAGGCTAAGCGGGAACGTGAGGCAGAGGCCCCTCGTACCACGAAGCAGCAGCCCAGCGCCACGGTGACGCAGACGCAGACCGTGGAGAAGCCTGCCCCAGTGGAGGAGCAGCAGCCGCCGGAGCCGGAAACCGTAACGCAGACAGAGACTGCGGTTTCCACCGTCGTGGTGACCCGCACGGTTTCGGCGGGCAACCCGCTGAGCCCACCGGAGCAGAACCAGCCGGAGCCAGGCCAGCAGGGCGGCGATCAGGCAACACCTCCGCAAGGCGACAACTCCGACGGAGCTTCGGATGGCGCCACGGATAATGGCCAGCTCCCGCCGGCGCAATTCCAGCAATAAAACCACAAAGAACCTCTTCCCCCGCAACAGGAGGGAAGAGGTTCTTTCCGTTTAACGCGCGGTAGTTCTACCGCGCTGACCGCAGCTAGTAGCGCGAATCCATGCCGTCGAGATAACCCACCGCATAATCCCAAGGGACGTAGCGCATCGGGTCCGGCTCCGCGCCCGGCTCGTGCACGGGGGCTAGCTGGCCTGCCAGCGTGGCCTGCATGTTGGAGGCCATGATGTCCCACTCGTAAAAGTGGTTCTCCTCGCAGTCCTCGCAGAAAAAGAAGATGCCATCGATGCCGCGCGGGCTTAGCACGCGCGCAAACTCTTGGACCATGGCCAGATCGTGGATGACGGCGAGACGGTCCTCCTCGGACAGCGGCTCGACGTGATCATCCTCCTCGAGGAAGGAAGCTGGGTCGTTGGGGTCGTCCGCGAAAGGATCGCGGGGCATGTTGGCGAAAAAGTTCACGCCTGCGAGCCTATTGACTCCGTGCGCGCATGGCAATTCCCTATAGATACCTATTCCTCTACCCACGGCTACCACTACGGGGCGTCCACGCACTACAGTGAGGGCTACCGCATAAAACTATCTGGTCAGTTTAGGAGAGCCCCACCCTCATGAGCCACGTCCACACCGGCGGAGACAACCCCGACAAGATTGCACTCTACGGCCTTACCTTTGATGATGTCCTGCTGCTTCCGGCAGAATCCAACGTCGTTCCCTCCGAGGTGGATACCTCGGCGCAGTTTACGCGCAACATTCGCCTCGGCGTGCCCCTGGCTTCCGCCGCGATGGACACGGTGACCGAGGCCCGCATGGCCATCGGCATGGCGCGCCAGGGCGGCATCGGTGTCCTGCACCGCAACCTGTCAGTTGAGGATCAGGCCCAGCAGGTAGAGATTGTCAAGCGCTCCGAGTCCGGCATGGTGACCGACCCGGTCACGGCTTCCCCGGAGATGACCATCGATGAAGTCGATACGCTGTGCGCGCGGTTCCGGATTTCGGGCCTGCCGGTCGTCGATAAGCAGGGCACCCTCGTGGGTATCTGCACCAACCGTGACATGCGCTTCGAGCCGGATTTCTCCCGCAAGGTCTCCGAGATTATGACGCCGATGCCGCTCGTCGTGGCCAAGGAGGGCGTCAGCAAGGAGGAGGCGCTGGAGCTGCTGTCCGCCAACAAGGTGGAGAAGCTGCCCATCGTCAACGATGAGAACAAGCTCGTCGGCCTCATCACCGTCAAGGACTTTGTCAAGACTGAGCAGTTCCCCAACGCCTCCAAGGATGCTTCCGGGCGCCTGCTCGTGGCGGCGGGCATCGGTACCGGTGAGGAGTCCTACCAGCGCGCAGGCCAGCTTGTCGACGCCGGCGTGGACGTCCTCGTCGTCGACTCCGCCCACGCCCACAACAACCGCGTGCTGGAGATGGTCTCCCGCGTGCAGAAGGACTTCGGCGACCGCGTTGACGTCGTCGGCGGCAACCTGGCCACTCGTGCTGCGGCGCGCGACATGATTGAGGCTGGTGCCGACGCCATCAAGGTTGGCATTGGCCCGGGCTCCATCTGCACCACGCGTGTGGTGGCGGGCGTGGGTGCCCCGCAGATCACCGCCATCATGGAGGCCGCTGCGGTGGCCGGCCCGGCGGGCGTTCCGGTTATCGGTGACGGCGGTATGCAGTACTCCGGTGACATTGCCAAGGCGCTGGCTGCCGGCGCCGATACCGTCATGCTGGGCTCGATGCTGGCCGGCACCACGGAGGCGCCGGGCGATATCGTCGTGGTCCAGGGCAAGCAGTACAAGCGCTACCGCGGCATGGGCTCCATGGGCGCCATGCAGGGCCGCGGTCTGACGGGGGAGAAGCGCTCCTATTCCAAGGACCGCTACTTCCAGGCTGACGTCAAGAGCGAGGACAAGCTGGTGCCGGAAGGCGTGGAGGGCCGCGTGCCATTCCGCGGTGACATCGATGCCATCGTGCACCAGATTGTCGGCGGCCTGCGCGCCTCCATGGGCTACACCGGCTCCGCCACCCTGGCCGAGCTCAAGACCAAGCAGTTTGTCCAGATCACCGCCGCGGGCCTCAAGGAGTCTCACCCGCACCACCTTCAGCAGATCGTCGAAGCTCCGAACTACCGCTAAGGACTAATCATGCGCGATTACGTAGAAATCGGCGTGGGCCGTGAGGCTCGCCGCACCTATGACCTGAACCAGATCTCCCTGGTGCCGACTCGCCGCACCCGTTCCTCCAAGGACGTGGACACCTCATGGCACATCGATGCGTACACCTTCGAGGTCCCGTTTGTCTCGGCGCCGACCGATGCGCTGGCCACCCCCGAGTTTGTTATCGAGATGGGCAAGCAGGGCGGCCTGGGCGTTATCAACGCGGAAGGCCTGTGGGGCCGCCACGAGGATCTGGAGGGCGCGATTGCCCGCGTGACGGAGAACTACGGTGACCTGTCGACGCTGCAGGAGCTGCACGCAGCGCCCTTGAACGAAGAGCTGCTGGCCGAGCGCATCGCGCAGGTGCGCGATTCCGGCGTGACCGTGGCCGTGCGTGTCTCCCCGCAGCACGCCCGCGAGCTGGCACCCGTGGTTATTAAGGCCGGCGCAGAGTTGCTGTTCATCCACGGCACTTTGATCTCCGCTGAGCACGTGCAGACCGGTGGCGAGCCGCTCAACTTGAAGGAGTTCATCGGCTCGCTGGATACCCCGGTGATTGCCGGCGGCGTGGCGGATTACACCACGGCCCTGCACCTCATGCGCGCCGGTGCCGCGGGCATCATCGTCGGCTCCGGTGTGAACACCAACCCGGAGACCGTCGGCATTGATATCCCCATGGCGACGACCATCGCGGATGTCGCGGCCGCACGCCGCGATTACCTGGATGAGACTGGGGGCCGCTACGTGCACGTGCTTGCCGACGGCGACATCTTCACCTCCGCAGACATCGCCAAGGCCATTGCTTGTGGTGCCGATGGCGTCGTTCTCGGGCCAGTCTTGGCCCGCGCGGCGGAGGCTGGCGGCAAGGGCTGGTACTGGCCGTCCACGGCCGGCCACCCGCGTTTCCCGCGCGGCATCATCGAGCCGGTTGGCGTGGCTGGCGCCCTCCTCGGCACCGACGCTTCCGGCGTCGACGCTTCTGGCACCGCCGAGGACGCTTCAGCGACCTCCCTTGAAGTCGTGCTCCATGGCCCGTCCAACGAGCCGCTGGGTGAGTTGAACTTGGTCGGTGGGCTCAAGCGCGCGATGGCGAAGTGCGGCTACACGGACCTGAAGTCCTTCCAGAAGGTGGGCTTGGCCGTTCGCTAGCCCGCCCGTTGTAATGCTGCTCCGCTCAACAAAGCTCGGGGCGGAGTTTATGTCACCGCTCCAGTGGCCGTGGCGCTGGCCTCAGTGGCCGTAGCGTTAGAGTCGCTGGCGCGCGGTTTTGGGCGCCACGGCAGCCGGGGCTTCTTTAGGCGGCGTGGGCGCAGCGCCACCTTGCGGAATACCACGCGCCCGCGCGCCGGCACCATGGTTTGCAGTACCGAGGCCACCACGACCAGCCCGATAGCGGCCAGCTTAAGCTGGGAGGCTTTCTGGGAGAGCAGGAGCCAGCCAAAGAGAGCCGCGAAGACGGGCTCCAAAGCGATCAGGATGGAAAAGACGTTGGGGGCGAGCCTGCGCAGCGCAATGAACTCCAACGAATAGGGGATGAGCGAGGCCAGCACGCCCGTGCCTAGGGCGAGCATTAGGAGGTTTGGGTCGCTGGCCAAAGCCACCGCGCCGCGCCCGCCGACGGGCAGGAGCACGAGGCCACCGATGAGGAAGGCCACGGCCAAACCATCCTGCCCGCTAAAGAGAGCGCCCGCCTTCTTGCTGGCCAAGATATAGGCGGCCCACATCGCACCCGCGCACATCAAGAAGAAAACTCCACGCAGGTCGAGGGGGTCTCCGTTGAAGGAGTCCAACCCCAGCAGGCCCATGCCGATGAGGGCGAGGGCGACGCAGGTGGCGTCGCGAAGCGAGCGGGAGAGGCACGCCGCCAGCAGTAGCGGGCCGAGAAACTCGATGGTGACTGCCGGGCCCAGCGCGACGAGCTCGATGCCGGCATAGAAAAAACCATTCATCAGGCCCAGCGTGAGGCCGAAAATGGTGGCGGAGATCCACTTCTCGCGGCTCCACTCGCGCACGCGCGGGCGCGCGATGAAGAGCAGAATCACAGCGGCGAAGAGCAAGCGTAGCGAGGCGGTGCCCCAGGGGCCTCCAATGGGGAAAATCTGGATGGCGAGGCTGGCTCCGAGCTGGAGGGAAATACACGAGCCGATGACGCATAGAACGGCAAACGGATTGGTCATGCAGACCATTGTGGGGTGGGAAGAACTGTTAGTCTATCTACAGTTTTTAACACGTACCCGTTAGGGATTCTGCCATGTTGGACCTGCACCGCCTCCGCATTCTCTACGAGCTGCACCGCCTCGGCACCGTCACTGCGGTGGCGGAATCGCTGCGCTATACGCACTCGGCCATCTCCCAGCAGTTGGCGCAGTGTGAGAAGGACGTCGGCGTGGCGCTCTATGAAAAGGTCGGCCGGCGCGTGCGTTTGACGGAACAGGGAGAAATCCTGGCCTCCTACGCGGAGCGAATGCTCGCGTTGGCGGATGAGGCGGAGTCGCAGGTCATTGCGTCAACCAACGCGGTGCGGGGCACGATTAAGGTCACGACCTTTCAAACCATCATGTCCTCGCTGGTCCCGCGGGCGCTGACGGAGTTGGCCAGGGAGTACCCGGACCTGCGCGTGCAGATCATTCAGCGTGAAGCCGATGGCGCGATGGAGCTGCTGGCGCGCCGGGAGGTGGACCTCATCTTGGGTGAGGAGTACGAGTCGGACATGCCCGCCACGGATGAGCACACCCACCGGGAGCTGCTTCTCGACGACCCCCTCCGCCTCATCACCCCACTCACCGGGCCCTGGAGCGAGTTGCGCTTAGAGGATTTTGCAGCGCATGACGAGGAAATCCCCTTTGCCATGGACCCGGAGGAGTTTTTATTGGGGCGGTTCGTCCACCGGCTGTGCCGCAGGCATGGCTTTAACCCCAGCGTGCTCTATGAAACCCCGGACCCCTTTCTACATGCGCACCTGGTGCGCACCGGACACGCGGTGGCGGTGATCTCGGACCTTTTCCTCGACGAAATTGAGGGCGTGCGCGTGGTTTCCTTGCCTGGTAATCCCACCCGCACGCTCTACACCGCGGTGCGCGCCGGGCGCGAGGGACACCCCGCCTTGCGGGCGTTTCGGGCCGCGTTGAGCAAGGCGGCTGCCACCGCTAAAGATTTTGGGCCACTCCCTGCGGTCTAGGGTGTGGGTTCTTGCGTTAAACTGATGACCGTGACTAACCCAAATACAACCCCGCGTCCTGTCCTCGTGGTGGATTTTGGCGCCCAGTACGCGCAGCTCATCGCCCGGCGCGTGCGTGAGGCCAACATCTACTCCGAGGTTGTCCCCAATTCCGCCTCCGTGGAGGACATCAAGGCCAAGAACCCGGCCGCGCTGATCCTCTCCGGTGGCCCGTCCTCCGTATACGCGGACGGCGCCCCCGCACTGAAGCCGGAGCTGCTCGAGCTCGGCATCCCGGTCTTTGGTATCTGCTACGGCTTCCAGTCCATGACCCAAGCCCTGGGCGGCACCGTGGCCTCCACGGGTGCCCGCGAGTACGGCCGCACGGACATGACCGTGTCTGGCGGTGTGCTCCACAAGGGCCTCGAGGATACGCACAAGGTGTGGATGTCCCACGGCGATTCGGTTTCTGAAGCCCCGGAGGGCTTTGAAGTCACCGCCTCTTCCGAGGGCGCTCCCGTGGCCGCCTTCGAGTGCCTGTCCAAGAAGATGGCCGGCGTGCAGTACCACCCGGAAGTTCTTCACTCGCCGCACGGCCAAGAGGTGCTCACGCGCTTCCTGACGGAGGTAGCAGGCCTGGAGCAGAACTGGACTGCTGAGAACATTGCGGAGCGCCTCATTGAGGATGTGCGCGAGCAGATTGGTGAGGACGGCCATGCCATTTGCGCCCTGTCCGGTGGCGTGGATTCCGCCGTGGCCGCGGCCCTGGTGCAGCGCGCTATTGGTGACCGTTTGACCTGTGTCTTCGTCGACCACGGCCTGCTGCGCGCGGGCGAGCGTGAGCAGGTGGAGAAGGATTTCGTGGCGTCGACTGGCGCGAAGCTCATCACCGCTGATGAGCGCGAGGCTTTCCTTTCCAAGCTGGCTGGTGTGACCGAGCCGGAGGCTAAGCGTAAGGCCATCGGTGCGGAGTTCATCCGCTCCTTTGAGCGCGTCGTCGACCAAGCCCTGGACGGCCAGGATGCCGCGTTCCTGGTGCAGGGCACGCTTTACCCGGACGTGGTGGAGTCCGGCGGCGGTGATGGTACCGCGAACATTAAGTCCCACCACAACGTGGGCGGCCTGCCTGACGACGTCGAGTTCGAGCTCGTCGAGCCGCTGCGCCTGCTCTTCAAGGACGAGGTCCGTGCGGTTGGCCGCGAACTGGGCCTGCCGGAAGAAATCGTGGCACGCCAGCCGTTCCCGGGCCCGGGCCTGGGCATCCGCATTATTGGTGAGGTCACCGAGGAGCGCCTGGAGACCCTGCGCCAGGCAGACCTCATCGCGCGTACTGAGCTGACCAACGCTGGCCTGGATGGCGAGATTTGGCAGTGCCCGGTGGTGCTGCTTGCCGACGTCCGCTCGGTCGGCGTCCAAGGCGATGGCCGCACCTACGGACACCCGATCGTCCTGCGCCCGGTATCCTCCGAAGACGCCATGACTGCGGACTGGACCCGCCTGCCGTACGACGTGTTGGAGAAGATTTCCACCCGCATCACCAACGAGGTCAAGGAAGTTAACCGAGTAGTGCTCGACGTGACGTCGAAGCCGCCGGGAACCATTGAGTGGGAGTAAAGCGAAGCAAACTCCCAGACGCTGCGTAGCGCGGCCGTGCCTTGAATTAACAGGGCGCGGCTGCGCTCCCGTTTTCGGCCCCTGGTACCAAGCCCGCGTGGCTTGTCGTTGGCACCGTCTTTGTCGCCACAAGCTCCGACCGAGGCGCGGAGTAGAGCGTTTGTGTTGCCTCGTTGCTGTACAGCTCCGCGAATCGGGCGAGAGCTCTCGCATACCTCTTTAACGCGCGCGCGAGTAGCCGCACGCCGAGCGAAAATTCTCAGCGGGCGGCTGGTGAAAGCGGCTGTTTGTTGCTAAGGCGTCGCAGGCCGGTGAGCCGGCGTCCTACGACCCATCGATCCTGTTGATCCGGCGACCGGTTGGACTTCGACCTGGGGACTCGGGCGACGATTCACGGGCTGGTTGAACTCATGAACTCGGTGGCGGGGTCCGGAGGTTCGCCGGAGTTATGCGGCGGCGCCCCAGGGCTGGAGCCGTCAGCCGGACCGGAACGCGGATCAGGCGGGCCGGATGTTGGCGGATCTGAGGATGCGCGAGCAGTGCCTGGTGCTCGCCCCGGCGCGGAACGCGGCGGGTGGGCCGGGCTTTCGATGGGAATCGGCGGGCCGGCCCACGGCGGCAGGTAGTACACGCGGCCATCGATGCGGTCGAGGTGCCCGCGGCCGGTGGGCTTTTCCGGATCATCGTCGTTGACCGCGTTGTGATACGCGCACAGCGGCACCATATTGGCCATGTTTGTCGGCCCGCCATCTTGGAAGCGGGTGAGGTGATGAATCTGCGAGTCGTCGGCAGGCGCGTTGCACCCGGGCCAGGCGCACGTCGGGTGCTCTGCAGACAGTGCGAGGCGCTGCTTGATGTTGGCGAAACGGCTCGCCATGTAGAGGTTCACGGGGCCGTGGTGGGGGTGGACGAGGGTGATGAGGCCGACGTCGGCAAGCTTTTCGCGCACGAACTCCGCACCGGTCATCGTCGCCCCATTGGTCAACTGCAGCTCAATCTCCTCACCATCGCCATCCACGATGCGGTCCAGCTCATCCAAGCGCACGATGACGTTGGACTGCAGCTTCTGGCCCGAGCCGCCCCCGCCGCGGAACACGGTATGCGCCGCGGTGAGCAAGTCCTTGTCGGTGGTCTTCAACACGGCCAGCAGCTTCGAGATGTTGAGCGAGGAATCCGTAATGCTCAGCGTGTGGTTGCGGCCCGCGCGCCGCGTCACCCGCACGCCTGGGGCGGGGTCCTTGGGCGGGTGCCACTCTTTGAGTTTTGCCTTCGCCACCATGGGGATTTTCTCCCGCGGGGTAGCGGCCAGCAGTTGGCGCAGCTCCCACGCCTTGCGGGCCTTGAGCTTGGAACAATAGCGCTCGATATCGAGGAGCGTGAACACGTCGTGGCCCGTGCGGCGCGCTTTGCGCTGCCGGGAGCGGAACATCGTGTCCCCGAAATACACCGCGTGCAGCCCCAGGAGCTTCTCCGCGAAATCCGGCCGCGCACCCATCTCAATTAGCTGCGCGCGCGTGACACCGGCGCATTGCTCGACCACGTCGAGCCCGCGCGCTAGTGCTTGAATGTAACCCCCCAGTTGCATAGCTCACAGCCTAAACCAGGTTGGGGAACCTCGCTACTTGAGCGCAGAAATCGCAGAGCAGAGCTTATCGACGTCCCCCTCCTCCGTCGACCACGCCGTACAGAACCGCACCACGCGCAGGCCTTCGTGTTCTTCGAAGAACTGGCACACGAAGTCCTGCGCGAGCTTCTCTTCCTGTTCGCGTGTCAACAGCGCGAATTGCTGGTTGGTAGGGGAGTCAAAGAGCATGTCGATGCCTGCGGCGCGGAATGCCTCGGCGATGCGCTGGGCCTGGGCGTTGGCGCGGGCGCAGATGTGTTCGTAGAGGGTGGTTGCTGCTGCGCTATGTGCCTTAGCGTCTGGGGTAGTTGCGCTAGCGTCTGCGTAGGAAGCGTTGGTTCCGGGGAGCACATCGGCGGATTCAGGAGCGGGGGCGCTGAAGAGCGCGGCGAATTGCGCGCCGAGCAACCAGCCCTTGGCCAGCAGGCCGCCGTTTTGCTTCATTGCATTGCGAAAACGCGGCGCGCCCGCAGGGAAGACGATGGCCTCGCCGAAGAGGGCGCCGCATTTGGTGCCGCCGATGGTGAAGACGTCGACAAGCGCGGCCAGGTCCGGCAGCGTGATATCTGAGGCGGAGAGGCCATAGCCGAGGCGGGCGCCGTCGACAAACAGGCCCAGCTCGTACTCATCGCAGACCTCGCGCAGGGCCACGAGTTCGGCGCGGGAGTAGGCGGTGCCGAACTCGGTGGGCTGCGTGATGTAGACCAGTGCGGGTTCTGGCATGTGTTCCTCCACCCCGGAGGCGCGGTATTCCTCCATGCAGGCGCGCACCTGCGCGGCGGTGATCTTTCCCAGCTGGTTCGGCAGCGTGATGACCTTGTGCCCGGTGTGCTCGATAGCTCCCGTCTCATGGGTGGCGATGTGCCCGCTATCCGCCGCGATAACGCCCTCCCAGGGGCGCAGGCGATGGGCGATGATCGTGGCGTTGGCCTGCGTGCCACCGACCATGAAATGCACCTCGGCGTTCGGCGCCTGGCAGGCAGTGCGGATGCGCTCAGCGGCCGTGGCACAGAGCTCGTCGGCGCCATAACCGGTATAAGCCCCGCCCGCCCCTGCGATGGCATCAAGGACGCGGGGGTGGGCGGAGCGATGGTAGTCGTTGCCGAAGTGAATCATGGGTGGCCAGTTTAGCCGGTGACGGTGACTTCGCCGATGCCAGCGTCGATGTGAATGTTCAGCAGCGCGTCAGGGTCCTGGCGTTCGGTGCAGTTGCTCTCACCCAGGCCATCATCACAGGTCAGCGCGACGGGGATGTCCTTCGGGAGGATGACCTCGACGGCGCCGATGCCGGCGTCGACGGTGACGTCGTGCTTGGTTGTGAGGTCGTGGAGCTGGCTGAAGTCCACCGTCGATTCGCCGATGCCCAGGTCGTAGTAGTCCTCGAGCTCATCTTCATGGGTGGGCGCGATGTCTTGCTCACCGACGTTGAAGCGGGCGCTGAAGCCGGACTCGTCGGCCTCGGAGACGAAGGTGACTCCAAGGAAGGTAACCGTCAAGGCGGCGCCCACGGCACCGAGAGCAATTGCCCCCTCAACCCACTGCGAACCGCGCTTCTTTTTCGGTTCCTCCCGCGGGCCCGGCTCCGGCAGGTTCCAGGCATCGGGCACTACGCCGAGTGGATCCCAGGACGGCGGGGTCCTGCGGCCTGATGGGAAAGGGTGGCCGTCCGCCGGGGTATAAGAATTGAGGTTGACCGGCTCTTCGCGCACCGGCTGCTCGGCGGCCAGCAGCCCGCTAGGGGGTAGCGGCTCGCGTTGGTGAAGGGCGTACCACGCCAGCGCCAGCAGGCCGAAGGTCAGTGTAGCGGGCGGAAGGCCGGCGAGGAATTGCCCGCTGAGGAACAGTGGGCCGGAGCTAAACGTCAGAAGGACGCCGACAATTAGGATCCAACCGAGCTCTTGCTCCTCCTTGACGCCATCCTTGCCCAAGGCCGCATCGAGCGGGCAGTAGGGCGATCCGTAGCGCGGCATGAGCGCCCACGCGGCGAGGTAGGCGGCGATGCCCCCGCCGAAAGCGAGTGCTGCGACCACGAAGGCCACGCGCACAATCGTCGGATCGAGCTGATAGCGCACCGCGATGCCTTCACAGACACCGGCGAGCTGGGCGTCGCCGCCCTGCTTTTTGGGAAGGCGGACGGGGCGGGTTGTCCACATCTGGTTGAAAGTGCTGTTCTTCGTCATACTTTTATGGTGCCGCGCGGGGCTTCGCGGCGGTATCGGTAATCGCCCTGATTTTTAGACCTCAGGGTTGTCCCCGATGTGCCGGAGGGGTGGTGCGTGGGACTATGTCTAGTATGACTTCGCCCTATGTCCCCGCCGAGAACGCGGCGCCTTATCCCGTGATGTCACGCCCCCAATCTGGCCGCGTGGTGGCCGGCGTGGCAGCGGGGTTGGCGCAGAATCTGGGGGTTTCGGCGCTCTCCGCGCGCATCGCCTTGACCGCGTTGACCCTGCTGGGTGGGGTGGGGGCGATGGCCTATGCCGGGCTGTGGATCTTCACGCCCGCGCTTGACGACGCCCCCTCCACCCGCCGCAGCCCCCTCTCCCTCGTGCTGGTGTTCCTGGCGCTGGCGGGTAGTGCGGTGGGTGTGTTGGGGGTCTCGGGGGCGTCGCTAAGCGTGGCGGTGCCGTTGGCGGTTGTGGCCATCGGTGCGGTGCTGGCATGGTTGGCGTATGACCGCGGGCTGAACACGCCGGTGGGCCTGGTTGCTGTGGCGGCTGGTGCCGTCTTGGTCATCGGTGGCGTCGTGGTGGCAGCGGTGACGTGGGAGAGCGGATCCGGCTCGGCGATCCTGGCCACGGCGCTGACGCTGGTGGGCTTTGGCGCGCTGGTGGTGCCGCTGGTGCTGAAGCTCTGGCGTTCGCTGTCGCAGGAGCAGGCGGCCAAGGCGGTCTCGGAGGAGCGCGCCGAGATTGCCGCCCGCCTGCACGATTCGGTACTGCAGACGCTGGCGCTGATTCAGAAGCGGGCGGGGGATTCGCGCGAGGTGACGCGTTTGGCGCGCGCCCAAGAACGCGAGCTGCGCGCCTGGCTTTTCGACGCTCCCTCCGCCGCCCCCACCACCTGCTTCGGCGCCCTCGAAGCGGCGTGCGGGGAGGTGGAAGACCTCTTCGACATGCGGGTATCCGCTGTGACGGTGGGTGAGGATGCGGAGCTGACGGAGTCCGCGAAGTTGCTTATTCAGGCGGCGCGCGAGGCTATGGTCAATGCCGGCAAGCACGCGGGCGTGGACGCGGTGGATGTCTACGCGGAGTTGTTGGCGGGCGAGCTGAGTATCTTCGTGCGTGATCGCGGGGTGGGTTTCGACGTGGATGCTATTCCCGCTGATAGGCACGGGATTCGTGACAGTATTCGCGCGCGCGTAGAGGGATCTGGTGGGCGCGTGCGGATTTCCTCGACCCCGGGGGAGGGCACCGAGGTGGAGCTAGCGGTAGCGTTATGAGCATGGTGAAGGTCTTTTTGGTTGATGATCATTCCGTCTTCCGCGCGGGCGTGCGCGCCGAGTTGGCGGCGGCCCCGGAGATTGAGATTGTGGGCGATGCGGGCACCGTCGCGGAAGCACTGGAGGGCATTGCGCGTACCTCGCCGGACGTGGTGCTTCTCGACGTCCACATGCCCGACGGCGGTGGCCTCGCCGTTATTAACGCGACGGCTAACCAGCCTTCGCGGCCGGTGTTTTTGGCGCTGAGCGTGTCGGATGCGGCGGAGGACGTGATTGCGCTGATTCGGGCGGGTGCGCGCGGGTACGTAACGAAGAATATTTCCGGCCCGGATTTGGCGCGCGCGGTCCTGCAGGTCAACAGCGGGGATGCGTATTTCTCGCCGCGCCTGGCAGGCTTTGTCCTTGACGCTTTTGCCTCCGGATCGCCCGCACCGGAGCCGGAGGAGGGGCAAGACCCAGCAGTGGATGCGCTCACGCGCCGCGAGCTGGAGGTTTTGCGGTTGCTTGCGCGCGGCTATACGTACCGCGAGATTGGCAAGCAGCTGTTCATTTCAGTGAAAACGGTGGAGACGCACGCCTCCAATATTTTGCGCAAGACCCAGCAGTCCAACCGCCATCAGCTCACGCGCTGGGCCACCTCGCGCGACCTGGCTTAAGTCGCAGCCTAGGCAGGGGGAGCGTAGGCGAGCTTGCGGGAGCCGTCGACGTGGGGAAAGAGCAGGAAGGCCGCGCCCGCGACGAGCACCCACACCAGCGCGCTGCCCCAGGCAGGGAGCGCGAGGAGCGGGGAGAGCATAACCATCAACCACAGCACCATGAGGGGAATAAGCTGTGCGGCGTTGGGCAGCATGGTGACGTTGTGGCGCTGGGCATAATCGCGCAGGTCCGCGCGGTAGGGGTGCAGGAATACGAGCGCGCAGGCGGCGATGAGGAGGAGCAGGCTGAGCCCCATGGCGAGCCCGAAGTGGATGCGGCTGGTACCTGCTGCCACGGCGGCACCAGCCAGCAGCGAGGCGCCGAGGCGTACCCACGGCGGAGTGGGGATTGGGGTGGTGTGCGCGCGGAGGGGATTCATGGCGCCTAACGCTACCAGCGCAATTGCGCGTGTCCGGGGAGAGGTTCATAATAGGAGCCATGAATCAAACAGGTGTTCGCGTAGCGGGCGGCTCACGGGCCGACCAGATTGCGGTTCTACGCGCCCAGATTCAACGCCTGGAAACCCCGGATGATTCGGTGCAGGTGCAGCCGGATGCGGAACTTCTTGGCGTCCCTGAAAAGTTATCTGAGCTGCTCCCGGGTGGTGGTCTGCCGCGTAAACGGGCAACCGCCTGCGCGGAATGCGCCGCGCTCGTGGTGGAGCTGATAACTCATGTTAGCGCGGTGGGCGGACACGTCGGGGTAGTGGGCTGGCCGGATCTATCACTCGCACAAGTGGCCGAGGATGGTGATGTCTCCCGGGTCATCACGGTGCCCGACCCGGGCGCGGAGCCCTGGGCGGTAACTAGCGTGCTGTGTGAGGGGCTGGACCTCGTCGTGCACAAGGGGACAGGTGCGCTGAGTCCCACCCGGGCGCGCCCCGTGCTGGCGAAGGTGCGGGCAGGGCAGGCGGCCCTGCTCACCGTGGGGACCCGGCTGCCGGGCACGGCCGTGGAGATCGGTGCGGAGGTCGTCGCGGTGCATGGCCTGGGCCGGGGCAGCGGGCGGATTCGGGGGGTTGATATAGGGGTGCGGGTGGCGTCGGCAAGCATGCGCCCGCGGCGTGGAGTGCTCACGTGCGGGCAGCGACCAGACACGCGCCCGCACTTGGAGGCAGTGTGAGGGTCGCGGCGCTGTGGTTCCCGGATTGGCCCATCCAGGCGCTGCAGGATGCCGAGAGGGCGGCGTGTGTCATCGCCGCCCAGCACCGCGTGGCGGTGTGCAACGCGGCGGCGCGCCGGGCGGGAGTGCGCCGCGGGATGCGCGTGCGCCAAGCCCAAGCCGTCCTGCCGGAGCTGCGCGTGGAGGAGGCCAACCCGGACCGGGACGGGGTGGTGTTCGCGGAGATTGCCGCGGGCCTGGACGCGGTGGCTTCGTCGGTGGAGGTGCTGCGCCCTGGGCTGGTCATCGTGGACGCGGGCGCGGCCGGGCGTTTCCACGGCAGTGAGGCAAAGGCGGTGGAGATGCTTGTCGACGCCACCTCCAGATCCCACCTCGACGCCACCGTCGGCGTCGCGGACGAGATTGCTACCGCGCTGATTGCCGCCCGCCACCGCAACCTGGGCGCGGTGGTGCCGGTAGGAGGGTCGCGCGACTTTCTGGCTAAGCAGCCGGTAGGAGTATTGGCCGCGGAAGTGGCGCTGGGCTGTGCGGCGGACGTGGTTCATTCTTTAGAGCAGCTGGGTGTGCGCACCTTAGGGGAGCTGGCGAGCCTGCCGCTGCGCCAAGTCACCACCCGTTTCGGTGAGGCCGGGCGGCGGTGCCACGCGGTGGCCGCGGCTGCGCCGGATCGGCGCGTGGCACCGGAACTCGCGCGCCCTGACCTGGGCGTGGAGCAGGGCTTCGAGGAGCCCTTGGAGCGCGTGGATGCCGCGGCCTTCGCCGCGCGTCAGCTGGCGGCTCGCCTCCACGCGGCTCTCGAGGAGGCCGGCATGGTGTGCCTGCGCCTGCGCGTTGCCGCGGAGTTTGAGGGCGGTGAGCGCCTGGAGCGGATCTGGCGTACCCAGGAAGCGCTCAGCGAGGCCGCCACGGCGGATCGTGTGCGCTGGCAGCTCGACGGCTGGCTGAGTACTGCGCGGGCTGGGAGTGCGCCGGGTGAGGGAGGGGGCATCGCCAAGCTGGCGTTGGAACCGGTGGAGGTCGCCCCGCCGGGGGACGGGCTTTTGTGGGGCGCGGATGAATCCACCGAGCAGGCCAAGCGTGTCATCGCGCGCGTGCAATCCCAGCTGGGGGTGGACCGCGTGCTGCAGCCCCGCCCGGCGGCCGGGCGCGGGGTGGCCGAGCGCATCGAGTACGTCCCTTATGGCGAGCAGCGCGACCCGCAGCCGGAGGGCACGTGGCCGGGGCGCATCCCGGCGCCGCTTCCGGCGAGCCTGGCGCACCCGGCTGCGAGGATTCGGCTTATCGACGTCTCCTCGAAGGACATCATCGTCACCGCCGAGGCCCTCCTTTCCGGGGAGCCAGCAGGCCTGGGGTGGGGCCAGCACCGCTACCGGGTGACTGGGTGGGCCGGCCCGTGGCCCGTGGATACCGGGTGGTGGGAGGCGGGTGCGGCGCAACGCTGCGCGCGCCTGCAAGTCGTCGGGGAAAACGACAAAGGCCAGCGCGCCTGGCTCCTCGTGTGGGCAGGCGGGCGCTGGTCGGTGGAGGCAACCTATGCCTGAACGGCTTAATTTAAGATGTCGATGACCAGGCGCGTCGGCCCCCTGAGCACCTGGACCGAGTATGGGTGGCGCTCATCAAGCCCGATAACGAACTGCGAGCGGGCTTCGAAGGTGCCGCCGTTGACCACCTGGGTCACCAGCCCGCCGGCGCCCTTTACAGTGCCGATGTTCGGGTCTTCCATGTCGAGCTGGAAGGGATAAGCGGTGCCGTCGATGCTGACGTCGAGCGCGGTGGAACCTTTGTAAGCAATCGGGTTGCCGGAGCCCTGCTGGGCGGGGGCATCGGTGTAATCGATGAACCAGCCCGGTGAACCGTCCCCGACAAACTCGAAGACCACGCGGTCAAAACCTTCGTGCTTGCCCACGCGGACATCGGTCACCACCAGCTCCGAGGGGGCCGGTGGGCGGAGGGTTTTCATCTCCATGTTGGCGTCGCCTAGCGGGGTCAGCCCAGCCGGTGCGGCGGGGGAGGGGGCAGTGGGAGTAACGGTAGCCGTGGAGGTGGAGGCGCCGGACAGGGTGGCGTCGAGAGTCTTCGTGGGGCCGTCGGGGCTGCCGTCCGGGGAGGAAGACGGAGCGCATCCCTGAAGCGCGAGCGCACCCGAGACAACGAGTGCGGCCACTGGGGCGGCTGTGCGCAAGAGACTGTGTTTCGGCATGGTTTCGAGCGTAGTGGCACTACGGGGAATTATATGCATCGAGCTAGGCATCGTAACCACATTGTTGTGAAGAAAGTGATGCCAGTTAAGATGGCGCCATGACCTTCTGCTCCGACGTCCAGGTCGAGCCCCTGGCCGGTACCGCAAAACAAGAATCTGTGTACGTCCTTTTTGAGTGGCCCACGGCGTGGTCTCGCGACGTGCTTGACGGACGTACCTTTGACCCCGGCTTGACTGCGAAGCTCAAGGCCAAGCTCAAAGGCGTGGCGGGCCTGCAACTCATTCGCCGCCCCGGGCGCGCCGGGCATGAACGGGGGGCGGGGCACTTCCGCTGTTTCGTCGTGTGGGCACGCGAGGGGTTGGTACAGGATTATGTCCTCAACGGCCCGGAGGACATCCTCGATTTGGATCTGGAGCACCCCACTGGCACGTGCCTGCCGCTGGTGCTCGTGTGCACCCACGCCAAGCGCGATGCCTGCTGTGCAATCAAGGGCCGCCCGCTTGCCGCCTCCCTGGCGTGCGAATTTGAGGAGACCGTGTGGGAAACCTCTCACACCAAGGGGCACCGTTTCGCGCCGTCAGTGCTGTTGATGCCCTGGGGATATTCCTTTGGCCGCCTCAACGTGGAGGCCGGCCGTGAACTCGTGGGCAAGGCGCTGCACGGCGAGTATTTCTACCCCGCCAACCGTGGTTCCGGCCTCACCACGCCCCGGGGCCAGGTAGCGGAGCTCGCGGTGGCACGCCAGCTTCTCGACGCCTCCGAGACCCTCCACTACGGCGATCTCACCGTCGACGCGACAGATACCGCAGCGGCAGGTACTGCCGCTGTGCGACACCGCGACGGCCGCGCATGGGACGTGGAGCTGGAAGAAAAAGAGGCCTCCGGTGTTGTCTCCTCCTGCGGAGACAAACCGAAGACCTCTCGAATCTACGTCGCGCGTCGCGTCGAAAAGCGCAGCGTATAGATAGGGGTTGGCGCGGTTAGCGGCGCATAATCTTGGCCGAAAGCCAGTTGCCGAAGAACTGCGCTGCCTGCACCAGCACGATGATGATGAGGGTAGCCACCACGGTGACCTCCCACTCGAAGGCGCGGTAACCGTAGACGATGGCGAAGTCACCCAGACCGCCGCCGCCGACGTAGCCGGCCATCGCGGACATATCGACGATGCCGATGAACAGGAAGGTGTAGCCCAGCACCAGCGGGCCCAGTGCCTCCGGAATGATGACCGTGGTGATGATCTTCCACGGCGAAGCGCCCATCGCGCGGGCCGCCTCAATCACGCCCGGATCCAGCGCTACGAGGTTCTGCTCCACGATGCGTGCCACCGCGAAGGTAGCCGCAATGACCATGACGAACGTGGCCGGTTCACGGCCGATGGAGCTTCCCAGCACCGCCACCGTCAGCGGCTGGACAAAGGCCAGCAGGATGATGAACGGGATCGGGCGAATGAAGTTCACCAGAATGTTGATGACGAAGTGAATGGGCTTGTTCTGCAGGATGCCGCCCGGGCGCGTGGTGTAGAGCAGGATGCCCAGCACGAGGCCGATGATGCCCGCAAGCACCAGGGTCGTGGCGACCATGATGAGGGTGTCCTTGATGGCGTCGACAAGCGTACTGCCCAGTCGGTCCCAATTGGCCTGCGCGAGGTAGGTGACGTTCATCGTTGGATCTCCTCAATCTCGGTGGTGCGTTGCATGTGTGCGTAGAAGTCTTCGATGGCTGCGTCCGGGCCGTTGAGGCGGACGGTTATCTTGCCAAAGGAGTGCTTTTGCAAGGTGGTGATACCGCCGTGGACCACGGCGATGGACACGCCCTCGTCCGCGAGTTTGCCCGCGGCATCGAAGAAGCCGGACTTCTCCGTCAGGTTGATGGTGAACAGGCGGCCCTCGTGGGCCAAGAGGTCATCGGCCTCGACGACGTCCGGGGTGTTGCGCAGCGAGGTGGCCACGAATTTCTCCGCCACCTTGGTTCGGGGATTGGAGAAGACCTCATAGACGCTGCCGGACTCAATAACGTGGCCGCCTTCCATGACGGCGACCTTGTCTGCGATGGAGCGCACGACGTCCATCTCGTGGGTAATGACCACGATGGTAATGCCGAGATCGCGGTTGACCTTGCGCAGCAGGTCAAGAACCTCATGGGTGGTGGTGGGGTCGAGCGCTGAGGTGGCTTCATCCGCCAGCAGCAGGGAAGGGTTATTCGCCAGGGCGCGGGCGATACCGACACGCTGCTTCTGGCCGCCGGAGAGCTGCTCCGGGTAGTTATCGCCCTTGTCCGCCAGGCCGACGAATTCCAGCAGTTCCTGGACGCGCTGCTTACGCTCTTGCTTCTCGACGCCCTGCAGCTTCAGCGGGTACTCAATGTTGCCCGCCGCGGTGCGGGAGGACATGAGGTTGAACTGCTGGAAGATCATGCCGATGTTGCGGCGGATGCCGCGTAGCTTGGACTCGGGCAGGGGGACGACATCGGTGCCGTCGAGAAGCAGCTGCCCTGAGGTCGGCTTATCGAGGCCGTTGATCATGCGCACCAGCGTGGACTTGCCCGCGCCGGAGAAGCCGATGATGCCGATGATCTCGCCGGGCTCGACGGTCAGGGAGACATTATCGAGTGCGGTGGTGGTGGTTTTCTTGTTTTTAAAGACTTTGGTGATGTTGCGGAATTCAATCCGGGTGCCCTGGTGGGCGCCAGTGTGTTCAGTCACGTGGTTTTCCTTTGTACGTGTCCGTGTAGTGAATAAGCAGGGAGTAACGGGCAAAATCCCCCGGGTCACGCAAACGAGCGTGAGCGCGGGGGTGAGGGAGATTCGCTTAGCTAGAGGAGGCTTCCTCTTCTAGGCGGTCCAGTATCTCTTGGAGTTCTGCCTGGGGCTTGTCCACGAAGATGGTGGTGCCACCCGTGGTGTCTTGCACCGCGGCCTTCACCTCATCAGAGAGGTAGAGTTCAGCTAGCTTCTTGACCTTCTCATTGTCCTTGTCCTTTTCCTGCACAGCCCACACGTTGACGTAGGGGTCGAACAGGATCTCCGGGTCGGCGTTGGGGTTTTCCGGGTCGTCGTAAAGCACGGCGTCGGCCGGGTTGATACCAGCGCGCTTGAAGAAGGAGTTGGTGATGATGGCAGGCTTGCCTTCGCCGAAGGCGGACGGAGTCTGGGAGGCATCGACCGGGGTGATGGTCACCTTGGAAGCGGACTCGTCGATATCGGCGGGATCCGGGGTGAGCTTGCCCTCTTCCTTGAGCTTCAGCAAACCGTTGGCTGCCAGCAGGTTGATGGCGCGGCCCTGGTTCGTGGCGTCATTCGGAATGGCGATGTCCTGCCCCTCGATGCCGTCGATGCTGTCGTGGCCTTTCCAGAACAAAGGCATGGGGTAGACCTGCGTGGACGCAACCGGGACAAGGTTCGTGCCGTTGCCCACGTTGTACTCAGCGAGGAACTTCAGGTGCTGGAACTTGTTGGTATCCGTGCTCCCCTCAGCCAATGACTGGTTGGGGGTGGCGTAGTCGGTAAAGCTCTTCATCTCGATCTCAATGCCTTCTTGAGCAGCGAGTTCTTTGAGCACGCCCCACTCCGGAAGCTCGGCGTCGGTGGTGCCGATGATGATGGGATCCTCGGCGGTACCAGCGGCGAAATCGGAGCTTGCAGACGAGCAGGCGACCAAGCTGGTAGCGGCAGCGAGGCTAGCTACAGCGGCTGCTACGAGACGGCGGATGCGCATGATTCGTCCTTTGCTAGTTAGTCAGTGAAGGCTGCTTAAACCTGCTCCTCGAGGCGGTCCAGAATCTCCTGGAGCTCCTCCTGGGAGCGGTCCACGGCCACGGCGGTGTCGCCGGAGGACTTCAGGACCGCGTCGGTGACCTTCTGGTCCTTCCACAGCTTGGCCAGCTCGTGGAGGGTTTCGTTATCGGCGTCGTCGGCACGCACGGCCCAGACGTTGATGTAAGGCTCGGCCTCGGTGGAGTCCGGGTCATCCTGAGCAACGGCAGACTGCGGGTCAATGCCGGCGCGCTCGAGGAAGGAGTTGTTGATAACGGCAGGCTTGCCCTCGCCGTAGGCGGCCGGGGTCTGGGCGGCGTCCACCGGGGTGACCTTGACCTTGGACTTCTTCTCATCGATGTCCAGCGGGGTCGGGGTCAGCGGGCTGCCCTCCTTGAGGGTGACCAGGCCTTCCTGGACCAGCAGGCCGATGGCGCGGCCCTGGTTGGTGGAGTCGTTCGGGATGGCGACTTCCTGGCCCTCGACGTCAGCGAGGTCCTTGTGGTCCTTCCAGTAGATGGCCAGCGGGTAGATCTCGGTAGCTGCCAGCGGGACGAGGTCGGTGCCGTTGCCCTTGTTGTATTCAGCCAGGAACTTCAGGTGCTGGAACTTGTTGGTCGTCAGCTTGCCCTGGTCCAGAGCCTGGTTCGGGGTGTTGTAGTCGGCGAAGTTTTCCAGCTTGACATCGAAGCCGGCCTCCTTGGCCAGGTCCTGGAATACGGCCCACTCTTCCATGTTGGCGTCGGTGGTGCCGATGGTGATGGTGGAGTCCTTGGTAATGGCCTCACCGGAGTTCTCGGACTCGGCGGAGTCCGAGGAGCAAGCAACCAGGCCAGTTGCAGCGATGACGGCTGCCGAGGTGGCAGCAAGTACGCGACGGATGCTCATAGTGGGTTCCTAGTGTCCCTTCTTGGTTTGTGCGGCAAGTCGTATCACCGCAGGAGTATGCACTGCACGAAAAACTAGCAACGATTGAACCGCTTTGTCTATCCGAGTATTTGTTCAATGAAAACCTTGACTGGAATACATGTTCGAATATAGTGTGTGGGGCTATGAGATTCAATGGGGGTGAGGCACTGCCGTGGTCCCGGGTGGAGAGGATTCTCTCTGGCCGCCCAGGGCCCGTCCCGGTGCCGGTGGACCACCTTCCGGGGGCGGCAGAGGAGCCGAAGGCTGGGCATTCCGCCGTGCCCTTCGCGGAGCTGCATGCGGTGAGCTCATATAGCTTCCTTCATGGCGCCTCCGAGCCGGAGGAGCTCGTGGCGCGCGCCGTCGAGCTGGGCCTGCGGGGGATTGCGCTGGTAGATAGGGATGGATTCTATGGCCTCATGAAATTTGCGGAGGCTGCTGCCAAGGTGGGTCTGCCCGCCGTCTTTGGTGCGGAGCTTAGTCTCGCCCCGGCCCCGCTGACGGTCTTGGCGCGCACCCCGGAGGGCTATCGGCGCCTATCTCGGCTCATCGCCCGCGCCCACATGGAGGCGGGGGAGAAGGGGGCCGTGTCTTATCCTCCCCTGGTGGAGATTGCCGCGCAGCTACAGGATGAATGCCTGTTCTTGGTGGGCTGGGAGTGGGCGGAGCATTTCGATCTTCTGGTCGATGGAATAAAAATAGACAGCATGGTTCTGGAGTATGCCTGTACCCAGCTTCCGGAGGACGCGGACCACCACCTACTGCTGGATTCCTTGCCGGTTCCGCGCGCCATCGCTTCTACCCGCCCAGCTGCCGCCACGCGGCAACACGCGCGGCTGGCCGGCGCGAAAGAAGCCTTGTCTAGACGCCTCGCGCTTGTCGACGCCTCCCCCAACTCCCACCCCATGGGCTCGTCCTGGCTGCGCTCCGGGGAACAGATGGCGCGCTTGCTGCCTGAGCGCCCCGAGCTCATCGCGGAAACCGTCCGCGTCCTTGAGGAATGCAGCTTCACCTGGGAGGCGCTGGCCCCAAACCTGCCTGATTTCGACGTGCCGGAAGGCCATACCGAGATGTCTTGGCTAGAACACCTCACCTTCGAGCGCGCGGCAGCGCGCTATGCCACGCGCCCCGAGGAGCTTCGGGAGCGGGCGTGGGAGCAGATGCGGTATGAGCTGGGCGTCGTTAAGCAGCTAGGCTTTCCCGGTTACTTCCTCATCGTGTGTGATCTCGTGGACTTTTGTAAACGGGAGAACATCCTGTGCCAGGGGCGCGGCTCGGCGGCGAATTCGGCGGTGTGCTTCGCGCTGGGGATTACGAATGCGGAGCCGATTTCCGCGGGCCTGCTCTTTGAGCGCTTCCTCTCCCCGGACCGCGATGGCCCGCCGGATATCGACATCGATATTGAATCGGGGCGGCGCGAGGAGGTCATTCAGTACGTCTACGCCAAGCACGGCCGCGAGCGCGCCGCGCAGGTGGCGAACGTGATTACGTATCGGCGCAAAGGTGCGCTGCGGGATGCTGCCCGCGCGTTGGGCTACCCGCAGGGTTCGGCCGATGCCTGGTCGAAGGGGATCGCGCCCGCGCCTTCGGACGTCGAATCCTTGGCCGAGCAGTTTATAGGGCAGCCGCGCCACCTGGGCATTCACTCCGGCGGCATGGTGCTGTGCGACCGGCCAATTGCGGATGTCGTGCCCGTGGAATGGGCGCGCATGGAAAACCGCTCGGTGCTGCAGTGGGATAAGGATGATTGTGCCGCGGCCGGGCTGGTGAAGTTCGACCTGCTGGGCCTGGGCATGCTCGAAGCCCTGCACCACATGATGGACTTGGTGGAGGAAAGCACCGGCAGGGTGGTCAACCTGTGGGAGCTGGACCTGGCTGACCCGGAAGTCTATGACATGCTCTGCCGCGCGGATGCGGTGGGCGTGTTCCAGGTGGAATCGCGCGCGCAGCTGAGCACGCTGCCGAGGCTCAAGCCGCGGGTCTTCTTCGACCTCGTGGTGGAGGTCGCGCTCATCCGCCCGGGCCCCATTCAGGGTGGGTCGGTGCATCCCTACCTGCGTCGCCGCGATGGCAAGGAGCCGGTGACCTATGACCACCCGGTGCTGGAGAAGTCCCTGGGCAAGACGCTGGGAATTCCGCTCTTTCAGGAGCAGCTCATGCAGATTGCGGTCGATGCCGCCGGGTTCAGCGGCGCGGAGGCTGATGACTTGCGGCGTGCGATGGGCTCGAAGCGCTCGCCAGCCAAGATGGCGGCGCTCAAACAGCGCTTTTATGAGGGGTTGGAGGAAACCAACGGGATCGTCGGGGAAGTGGCGGACAAGTTGTGGGCCAAGATCGTGGCCTTCGCCGCCTACGGCTTCCCGGAGTCCCACTCGCAGTCTTTTGCCTCCTTGGTGTACTTTTCGGCGTGGTTTAAGCGCTATTGCCCGGCGCAGTTTTGCGTGGGCCTGTTGCGCGCGCAGCCGATGGGTTTCTACTCGCCGCAGTCGCTTATTCAGGATGCCCGCCGCCACGGGGTGGAGGTGCTGCCGGTTAGCGTTAACGAGTCGGGCCGCGAGGCGCGCGTGGTGGTGGGCTCGGACGGTCAAGCGCGCATCCGCCTGGGGCTTAACCTCATCAAGGGATTGGGGAACAAGGCCGCCGATCGCATTGAGGCGGCCGCGCCGTTTGGCGACGTCCCCGATCTCTCCCGCCGCGCCGACCTCACCGTCGATCACGTGGAGGCCCTCGCTGTGGCGGGGGCCTTGGATGTCTTTGGGGTGGATCGCCGCCAGGCACTGTGGCAGGCGGGCGTGGCCGCAACAGAACGGGCAGGGATGCTGCCGGGGCTGTCTGCGATTGAGGCGCCGTCTTTGCCGGGGATGAGCGCTTTTGAGCTCATGGCGGCGGACGTGGCGAGCACCGGCGTGACCCACAACCAGCAGCCGATGGAGCAGGTCCGCGGGGAGTTGCAGGCCCGCGGCATCCTATCGGCGGCGGATTTGCCGGGCGTGGAGGATGGCACCCGCGTGCGCATCGCCGGGGTGGTCACGCACCGCCAGCGTCCGCAGACTGCGGCCGGTGTGGTCTTCTTCGGCCTGGAGGATGAGACCGGGTTGATGAACGTGATGGTCTCGCCCGGCCTGTGGGCCCGGGATAAAGTCACCGCGCGGACAGCGTCCGCGCTCATCGTGCGTGGCATCGTGCAGAATGCCTCCGGGGCGGTCACGGTTGCTGCGGACCAGCTGGAGCCGCTGGCCTTCGGCGAGGCCCTTTCGCGCGGCTCGCGGGATTTCCGCTAAGAGGTTTATTCCTTTGAGATGAGCTCGTCGCGGTTCATCTTTCCCGCCAGGGAACGGGCCACCGAGAATGGCACCCACACCATGAGCAGCAGGATGATCTTGAGGTAGAGCTGGGACACGAACACGCCGTCCATGATGGGCATGGTTCGGGCACCCCAGGCGATAAGGCCAGTCACTGGCAGCAAGATGACGAGTGCTGCGAGGGAGAACTTGAGGCCGTCGTCGCGGGCTTCGACGTGCTGCTGCATTTGGTACTCATCGAGCTCCGTCGTGGGCAGGTCTGCGGCACCTATCGCTCCGCGCAGGCGGGCGGTCAGCAGCGCGGTGAGCAGCGTTCCGAGGCAGGCCACCATGAGTGAGGTAAAGGAGTCCCAGAACTGCAGGGGGAGGGACAGGATGATGAGGCAGGAGGAGAGATCGGCCAGGGTGATGTAGCGCTTGCGGGTCTTAACGGAATCGGGAATGGTGACGGCGGACATGAGCGAGTTAGTCCTTTCGGTAGATTTCGGAGGACATGGGGGTGAATTCGGTCCGGGAGAATACGGCTTCCACGGGCAAGTCAAAGACCTCGCAGATATTGAAGGCGAGATCCAGGCTGGGGGAGTGGTCGCCACGCTCGAGGGCGCCAATGGTTTGGGGGTTGACCCCGATGGCGGCGGCAAGCTGTGCGCGCGTCATGTCCCGTTCAACGCGGAGCACGCGGACCCGGTTAAATAGTGGGCGGGTTGGCTTTTTCTTTGGGGACATGCACCACAGTGTTGTATAAACCCAACGACTTGTCAAGGGTTCGTGTTAGTGTGTTGGCATGAACCCCGTATCCCCGTCACTCACGAAAGCCCGCTACATCACGAATTTGAGCTGGGACATTATCCTCGCCGTCCTGGCGGCCGCGGCGGCATATTTCTGGTGGGATTGGCTCTATTGGGTAGCCGGCGCGCTCGTTGCGTGGGCACTCTACGAACTGTGGCTCATCCCCGCGCAGGTGAAAAACCTGGGCTGGCAGGAAACCGCCGATGAATTACTGGTCACCCGCGGAAAAATCTGGCACACCTTCACCGTCGTGCCCTACGGCCGCATCCAGTTCGTCGACGTCACCGCCGGCCCCGTCGAGCGGGCGATGGGGCTGAAAAAGGTGAAGCTGCACACGGCGTCGCCCAGCAGCGACGCCACCATCCCCGGCCTCCTTGCTGCCGACGCCGACGCCCTGCGCGAGCGCCTCGCCGTCAAGGCCCGCGAGAGGATGAGTGGGCTGTGAAGGACCGCGCGCTTATCGACGCCGACGGCTACACCCGCGTCCACCGCCTCACCCCGCTGCTGCGTTTTTGGTCGCTGATTCTGGCGCTGGTGGCCGTTCTCGCGGTGAACGTCAACGCCTCCATGGTGTCGGATGTCCTGTCCTACGTGCAGGGTGGGCACTTGGGTGAGGTCGGCCGCGGCACCCTGCTGGGCATCGGTGCCTTCGTGCTGGTGTGTGCGATGATTTGGCTGGTCTCCGGAATTTGGTGGCGCAAGCTGGGCTACAAGCTCACCGAGGATGAAATCGCGCTGCGCCACGGCGTCATCTCAACGTCCTTCCGCTCCGCGCGCTACGAGCGTATCCAGGCGGTGGATGTCGTGGAATCCATCATCGCGCGCCTATTGGGCTTGGCCGCAGTCCGTGTGGAGACCGCGGGCGGCACCTCCTCCGTCATCAAAATCGAGTACCTGACCAAGGCGACAGCGGAGGAGCTGCGCGCGGAGCTGCTGCGGCGCACAAATAAGGGGCCTGCCAGTGAGCCAGCGCCGGAAACCCCCGCCGCCTTGATCCCGGAGATTCCCATCCTGCGCACGATTGCCGCTGAGGCTTTGCGCCTGCCCACGTTGGTTACCGCACTCGTCATCGGCGGCCTGCTCTTCCTCCCCGGGATGTGGACCGCGCTGCTGCCCATCATCGTGGGCTTCGTGGGGCGGGTGTGGGGGCTGGTAGATTCCTCCTGGAAATTCACCGCGCTTCACGACGCCCCCGCCAACGCCCTCAACGTCTCCTACGGTCTTGCCGACCGCCGCCGCCAAACCATCCGCATCAGTCGCATCCACGGCGTGCGGGTGAGCCAGCCTTTCCTGTGGAGGCGCTTCGGCTGGTACGAGGTGCACGTCTCGGTGGCCGGGTATGGCGCGAAGGGCGGCGGCAAGCAATCTGGTTCTACGCGCATCCTGCCGGTGGGCACCCGGGAGCAGGCGCTGGAGTTGCTAGCCCTCATCTCCGATCTAGACCGCGCGCAGATTGAGGACTATGCGCGCCCCGAAGGCCACACCCAGCCCACCTATACCTCCCCGCGCCGGGCCACCTGGGTCAGCCCCATCGACCGCAAGCAGCAGTCGGTGACGCTGGTGGAATCGCCTCAGCCGGTGACCATCGTGCATCGCGGCCGCATCAACCGCCGCGTCATGGTGATTGGCACCCCGCACATCCAGGAGCTCACTCTCAAGGTGGGGCCGTTGGGTCACCTCGCGGGCGTGCGCACCGTGCGCTTCGACCTTGTGGCGGGCCCAGTCAAGATGGCCGGCCAGGACCTCACGCCTGCCGACGCCTCCGAACTCCTTACCCGCTTGCGCTCCCGCCGCCTCCCCGCCCTAGAGTCTGCGCCTGCTCCTAGCAGCGGCGACGAAGCTTAAGCCCGGCGACGAAGCTTAAGCAGCACCGGTCCGCGGGTGCTGCTGGGGCCGGCACACGTTGAGGCCGCCGAACAAGACCCGCATCCGCCCGCGGGGCAGGAGCCGAGCGGCTCCATATCGAGCACCCCGCTGGCGGTGAGGTGGTCCAGGATGACATCGACCGTGCCGGGTTCCAGCCCGGTCTGCGCCGCGATGGCTACGCGCGAGCGCACTCCGGACTCAATGGCTTGCTGTACGGCGTGAATGGGCGAAGCGGACACTAGATAAACACCCTCAGAATCTGGAAGGCCGCCACTGCCAGCACCCACGCGGTGGCCAGCTGAATGCCGAAGCCAAAGAGCGTCCAGCGCCAGCCAATCTCGCGGCGCTGCGCGGCAATCGTGGCCACGCACGGAGTGTAGGCCAGCAGGAAGAGCATGTAGGCCCACACCGCGGCGAGGGGATGGCCACCGGAGGCGCGGTCGAAATCTTGACGCACGTGGTCACTGAGCGCGCTGTGGGATTGTTCCTCCGCGGAGGCGTCGGTGACGTCGTCGACGGCATAGGTCTGCGCCCACGTCGAAATCAGCGCCTCCTTGGCCACAAAGCCCGTCACCAGCGGGCCCGCCAGGGACCACGAGTCGAAACCAGCCGGGGCAAAGGCCGGGGCGATGGTGCGCGAGACCGCGCCATAGGCGGAATCCTCCGGCGCTGGTGGCTCGCCCAAGGTGGTCTCGTGCACCGCGGCCCCAACCGGGATGGCCATGAGCAGCCACACCACGACCACGGTAGTCACGATGATGCCGCCGGCGGTCTGCAGGAAGCCCTTCAATCGCGTCCACATCACGCTCAGCGCCAGACGCACGGTGGGCAGCTGGTACGTCGGCAAGTCAATAACCAGCGCTTCCTCAGGCACCGCGCGCCACAGCGTCTTGCGCAGCGCCAAACCCACCAGCACGAGCAGCGCGATGGAAATGACGTACATGATGAACACCACGCTGCCGGCGTGCTCTGGGAAGAACGTGGCCGAAAGCATGACGAAGACCACCAAGCGCGCCGAGCACGAGGTAAACGGGATGAGCAGCGCCGTCATAATGCGATGCCGCGGGCTTCCCAGCACGCGCGTGGCCGAGATCGCCGGCACGTTACAGCCAAAGCCCACCACGATGGGGATAAAGGCCTTGCCCGGCAAGCCTATGGCCCGCATAAGGCGGTCGGTCACCACCGCCGCGCGCGCCATGTAGCCGGAATCCTCCAGCACCGCCAAGCACAAGAACATCAGCGCCATGAGCGGGGCAAAGGTGAGGACCATGCCGACGCCGCCGATGAGGCCGTCGACAAGCAAGCCCGTAACGAGGGGATGACCTAAGCCGATGGCTTCAAGCCCCGCCCGTGCCCAATCGCTCAAGGGGCCGGAGACCAACGCCTCCAGGCCATCCTGGAGGGGAGCGGCCACCGTGGTGGTGATCTGGAAGACCAGCCACATCACGGCCAAGAACAGCAGTGGCCCCACGACCGGGTGAAGGGCTACCGCATCGAGGCGGTGGGAGAGTGGCGTGGCATGCTCGACCTCGCTCACCGAGGCCTTCGCCGCCGCATCCAGCTCCGCGAAGCGGCCCTCCAGGCCGGTGTCCTCGCGCAGCTGCACCGGGTGGTGCGCCAAAGACTCCACGACGACCTCGCGCAGCTTCTCGACGCCCTCTCGCTTACGCCCATCAACCTCCACCACCGGGATGGAGGTGGCCTCGGTGAGTGCAGCAGCGTCAACCACTTGACCCTGGTTGAGCGCCACGTCGGTCTTCGTCAGCGCGATGATGAGGCGATAGGGCTGCTCCGCCAACTGGAGGGCCACGTTGAGGCCGCGCGCGACGGCGCTGGCATCGACGACCACGACGACGGCGTCGGGGCGCTCATCATCGGGGCAATCGATGAGCATGGCGCGGGTGAGCGCCTCATCGGGGCTGAGCGGATCGAGCGAGTAGGTGCCGGGGAAGTCGATGAGATCGGCGGTGGATTCACCCAGCTTCCACGCACCGCGGCTGACCTCAACGGTGGTTCCCGGCCAATTGCCGGTCTGCGCCTTCGCGCCGGTCAGGGCATTAAAGAGTGTGGACTTGCCGGAATTCGGGGAGCCGACGAGCGCGATGATGGGTGCTCCGGCAGGGGCTAGCGCGCCGCCCGGATCGCCGTGGCAGCTGGGTTTCGTGGTGGCCATGGTTTAGACCTCGATGGCTTGCAGTGTTGCCTTGTCGATGGCGTAGCGGCAGCTGCCCACCGAGACAACGCGGGCGCCGCCGGCCACGCGCGGGCCCATGGTCAGCGTGGCGCCGGGGCGGATGCCCAGCTCGCCGAGGCGCACCGCTAAAGCGGCGTCGCAGGTGCAGGAAATGCACTCGTTTCCCAAGGTGATGGTGCATCCCATGGGGATGGCGTCGGCGGTTTGCCGTGGGCACCCAGACAACTTCACGGTGAGCTCTCTTCCTCTAAAGCATTACCGTTATAGGTTAACCTAAGTAAATATAGGTCTGTCTAGTTTTCGCCGCTTTCGGTTAGGTGATCCTCACCACGCGGCGCTCGGGGCGCCGCGTTTCCTACATGTTGCCTGAATTAGTTGGTCCAGCTGCTCACCTGGCGCAGCTTTTGGCGGTTCTTCAGCCGCGACTGGCCCAGCTTGCGGGACATGCGGTCCAGAATCTGGATGGCCTCCGTGATGTGAGGGCCTTTGTTGAGCATGACGCACTCCGCGCGCAGCGCATAGCCCGCGTCCGTGATTTCCGCGCGGGAGGGAAGCCCCGTCTTGGCCAGGGTCTCCAGCACCTGCGTGGCCATGATGACCGGGATGTGTGCCGCCTCCGCGACCTTCATGATCCGCCCCGGTACCTGGACCATCTCCTCGAATCCCAACTCCACGGCCAAGTCGCCGCGCGCAATCATGATGCCGAACTTGGCATGTCGCATGCCCTCCAGCAATACGCTTCCCAGCTGCTCATAGGCCGGCACCGTCTCAATCTTGAGCACGATGCCCAGGTCACGCACGCGCTGCGCCATCTCCTCGGACTCCTGCTCGGCGGCAATCTCCTCGAGCGTGTCATAGAGGAAGGCCACATCAGCTGGAGTGCGGATGAAGGAAACCGCTGCGATATCGCAGTGCGTGGCCACAAAACGCAGCGCTTCGATGTCTTCCTCGGTGAGGCTGGGCAGCGGGACGTCAGTATCCGGCAGGTTGATTCCCTTATAGGCGGCCAGGTTGGTGCCGGTGGGCCCGGCGTGCTCCACGGTGATGACAGCCTCGCGCTCAGCGCCGTTGTCCCGCACCTCGTGGACGCGGCCGGAGATTGCGCCATCATCGAAAATCACCCGGTGGCCCACCTCCAGCGCACCGACCACCTCCGGCAGCGTGCACCCAATGGTGGTCACCTCGCCCTCAACGATGCGCGCCGGCTCCTGCGAAGTGCTCAGCACCAACTCCTCGCCGCGGTGCAGGCGAATCTTCTGCTCCAGTGCCGGAACCCCATGCACCTGCGTGGTGTCCCCGCCGTGGCTCAACACCGTTCCCTCGGCGAGGTAGCAGTTGCGATCACCGTGCAGCACCGCCACGCCTGCTTCCGCGCTCTCCACGGTGAACACACGCGAGCGCCCGCGCGCTTCCGTGAAGCGCACCTCGCTGCCGGGGTGCAGGCGCGCCAACCACTCGCCATCCACCTCCAGCGCTACCGCCGGGCGTGCCGCGCTTGGCGACGCCTCCCCCGCCACCCCGTGGGCGCGGGTAGAGGAGGGGGCGTCGTGAAGCACGAGCGTTGCCGGGCTCAGCAGCTCACCTGCCGCGGTGCGCTCGCCGCGCACGCGAATGACCTGCGGACCCGGCTCGATGCTGCCGGTGCGGACCTTGGGGCCCGCAATATCGCAGGAAATCAGGATCTCGCGCCTCACCTCCTCGGCGGCGCGGTGGACGTGTGCCACCATTTTCTGCCAGGCATCCTGGCCATCGTGGGCGCAGTTGATGCGGGCGAGTTCCATGCCCGCGCGGGCGAAACCGAGGACCAGCTCATAGTCATCTGCGGCCTCGGTGGGAAGGGTCACCATGATGCGCGCGTGGGTGTCCTCCTGAGTGGGGCCGAGGAGGGCTTCGGTGTTGGCGTCGAGGATATCGTCCGCGTCCGCATAGGCCGTGGCAATCGGCTGCACGGGGTAGGTCGGTGCGTGGCCATCGAAGGCGTCGAGCACGTTGCGCGCGGCGTGGAGGCGCTCAAGCACCGCGGGCTCTGGATGGCTAAGGCTCGTGGCGCCCAATGCCGTGAGGCCTTCCTGGATTTCGACGGCGTCCTGGGAGCGCAATTCCATGTAGCGCACGAGGTTAACCGCGCCGGGGCGGTGGACGGGATCCACGCGCGCGATCTGCGCGGCGTGCGCGGCAGACGAAGCTTCGATGCGGGTAGTGAGGGAATCAAGAAGTGGGCGCAGGCTAGGCAAGGTTTCTCCTTCGTTGTGAAAGTCCACCCACATTGTGCCGCGACTTGTTAGACCGCGCCACGGAAGCCGAGCTGGCGCCAGGCCTCGTACACGGCCGTCGACGCCGCGTTGGATAGATTCATCGAGCGCCTAGCCGGCATCATGGGGATGCGCACGCGTTCGGTGACACGCGGATGGAAGGCGTGCTCTTCCGGCAGGCCAGTGGGCTCGGTGCCGAAGAGGAGGACGTCCCCCTCCTGGTAGTCGATGTCCGTGAACCACTTATCTGTGTGGGTGGTGAAGGCGAAGACCCGCGCACCGGGCAGGGCTTCCATGCAGGCGTCGAAGTCTTTGTGGATTTTGAGATCCGCCAGGTCGTGGTAGTCCAGGCCCGCGCGCTTGAGGTGTTTGTCCTCGAAGTTGAAGCCGAGCGGCTCGATGAGGTGCAGGCTCGCGCCCGTGACGGCGGCGGTGCGGATGGCGTTGCCGGTGTTGGTGGGGATCACGGGGTTGTCGAAGACGATGTGCAAGCTGCTCATAGGCATCAGTCTAGGATGGTGGGCATGAGCGCTACCAAACTAGATGGCAACTTGTACCGCGACGAGATTTTTGAGGACCTGGCCCAGCGCGTGGCCGCCCTCAAGGAGAAGGGGATTACCCCGGGACTGGCCACGGTCCTGGTGGGCGATGATCCGGGTTCGCATTCCTACGTGAAGATGAAGCACCGCGATTGCGAGAAGCTCGGAATCAATTCGATTCGCAAGGACCTGCCTGGCGACGTTACCCAGGAAGAACTCGAGCGCGTCATCGAAGAGCTCAACAATGACGATGCCTGCACCGGCTACATCGTGCAGCTACCGCTGCCGAAGCACCTGGATGAAAACCGCGTGCTCGAGCTCATCGACCCGGCCAAGGACGCCGATGGCCTGCACCCGATCAACCTGGGCAAGCTGGTGCTCAACGAGGACGCCCCGCTGCCGTGCACGCCGAACGGTTGCATCCACCTGCTGCGCCGCTTCGGCGTGGAGCTCGATGGTGCCAAGGTCGTGGTCATCGGTCGCGGCGTGACCGTGGGCCGCCCAATTGGCCTGATGCTGACTCGCCGCAGCGAGAATTCCACGGTGACGCTGTGCCACACCGGCACCAAGGACTTGGCCGCGGAGACCCGTGAGGCCGATGTCATCATCGCGGCCGCTGGCAAGGCACACATGCTCACCGCCGACATGGTCAAGGAAGGTGCTGCGGTTCTCGACGTCGGCGTGTCCCGCGTTGACGGCAAACTCGCCGGCGACGTGGCTGAGGACGTGTGGGAGAAGGCCGGCTACGTTTCCCCGAACCCGGGCGGCGTGGGCCCGCTGACGCGCGCGTTCCTGGTGAGCAACATCGTCGAGCGCGCCGAAAAGCTCGCCGCTCAGTAGTGCGTGAAGTCGAGCGCTCGAGTAGTGAGTATGTCTGACCAACCAGCACAGCCGCGCGGGAAAACTGCGCCGCCGGTGTCTTTATCGAACCCGCACGATGCGCACCTGAAGCCCTCGGCGCTGCCGCCGGCTCTTCAGTGGTTGGCCATCGGCTTGTTCGTGGCGGCGGTTGTGGTGTCGGGCTTCTATGCCGTGTTCGAGCACTGGCGCCGCGCCACGCTGCTGCTGGGCGGGGCGCTGGTGTGGCTGACGGTGGTCCGCCTGACCTGCGATTCCTCGCGGGTCGGCGTGCTCGCGGTGCGCTCCCGGCGCTTCGACGCCTGCTTTACAGGCATCTTGGGCGCGGCGATGGTGTTCATGGCCTTTTCCATCGACGCGCTTGGATCGTAACGCGTTTGGCTCCCGGAAAGAGCCAAACGGCTTCTTAAATGTAATACTCGTCGCCCACGTACGCAGGGCCCACGTCTAAGCCATTTGGCGCCGAGAGCAGCAGGAAGTTGCGCAGGATACGGTTCATCTGCCGGGTCTCCGTCAGAAAAGCATCGTGGCCCACGGGTGAGACAATCTTGGCCATCGCCAGCAGCTGGTTGACGTTGCGGGAGATGTGCTCCTGCTGGTGATAGGGGTAGAGGATATCCGTGTCCACGCCCACCACCATCGTTGGTACCTGGGAGGCCGCCAACGCCTTGATGAGCCCGCCGCGCCCGCGGCCGACGTCATGCCGGTTCAGCGCCTCCGTGAGAACCACGTAGGAACCCGCATCGAAGCGCTCGGTGAGTTTCGCCCCCTGGTAATCCAGGTAGGAGTTCACCGCGAAACGCTGGTTCAGCTGGCGGTGCGGCCCCAAGGGATTCTCGCCTTGCTGTGCGGTAGCGCCGAAGCGCTCGTCGATTTCCTGCTCGCCGCGATACGTCAAGTGCGCGATACGGCGCGCCGCCGCCAGGCCATCCCGCGGAGTCTTGTCCGTGAGGTAGTAATTGCCGCCATGCCAAAACGGGTCGCGCTCAATGGCGGAAATCTGCGCGGATTGGATGCCAATCTGCCAGCCCGAAGCCCTGGCCGACACCGCAATCACACACACCGCCGACACGCTTTCCGGGTGCAGCAAGCTCCACTCCAGAGTCCGCGCCCCGCCCATCGAGCCGCCGAGCACCGCGTGCACACGCGAAATACCCAGCTCCTTCAAGCAGTCGTGCTCGGCCTCCACCAAGTCCCGAATCGACAGCGCCGGGAAGCGCCCGCCCCACGGCTTTCCATCCGGGTGCAGCGACTTTGGCCCCGTCGAGCCGTTGCAGCCACCCAGCGCATTGGTCGCGATAACGCACCAGCGCGTGGTGTCCAGGGCCTTGCCCGGGCCCACCAGGTCGGACCACCAGTCCGCCACGTTGGAATCCCCGGTCAGCGCGTGCTCGACCACCAAGACATTGTTGACGCCGTCCGGGTCGCCGGCGAAAGCGCCCCAGCGTTGGTAGGCCAGGGAGGCGTCGGCAAGCACGGCGCCTGCTTCGGTGGTGAAGTCACCGATGGGGACGACGGCGAGCTCGCCTTCGGGCGCGAGCTCCGGGATGGCGCTAACCAATGGCCGCGAACCCACGCTCGAGGTCGGCGATGATGTCGTTGACGTCCTCAATACCGACGGACAGGCGCACCGTGGCCTGCGTAATGCCCGCGGCCTTGAGCGCTGCCTCGTCGGACTGGGAGTGCGTGGTGGTCGCCGGGTGCACCACCAGGGAGCGGGTATCGCCGATGTTGGCCAGGTTCGAGTGCAGCTTCAGCGCATCGATAAACACCCACGCCTCATCGCGGCCGCCGTCGATGTCGAAGGAGAGCACGGAGCCGGTGTAGTCATAGCCCAGCTTCTCCTTGGTGGCCTTGTAAGGCGAGGACTCCAGGCCGGCGTAGTTGACCTTCGTGACCTTGGCGTGGGACTCCAGGTACTCGGCCACGGCCTGGGCGTTGGCATTGTGCTTCTCGACGCGCAACTGCAACGTCTCAATGCCATTCAGCGTCAGCCAGGCGTTGAATGGGGAGATGGCGGCACCCGTATCGCGCAGCAGGCCCGCACGCGCCTTGACGGCGAAGGCCGGTGCGCCCAGGTCGGCGTACTTGAGGCCGTGGTAGGCCTCGTCCGGGGTGACGAAGTAGGGGAAGACGGGCTCGCCGTCGCGCTCGACGGTCCAGTCGAAGGAGCCACCGTCGATGATGGCACCACCGATGGCGGAGCCGTTGCCGCTGTAGAACTTGGTGGTGGAGACCACGACGATGTCTGCGCCCAGCTCCAGCGGGCGGGCGAGCGCGCCGGTGGCGATGGTGTTATCCACGATGAGCGGGACCTGGTTCTTGTGGGCTACCTCGGCGATGGCGGGGATGTCGAGGACATCGGCGACTGGGTTGCCGAAGGTCTCGCCGTAAAAAGCCTTGGTGTTGGGCTGGACGGCGTCCTGCCAGGAGGCCGGGTCGTCGGGGTTCTCGACGAGGGTGACGTCAATGCCGAGGCGCTTCAAGGTCACGGTAAAGAGGGTGGAGGTGCCACCGTAGAGGCGCGGGGAGGTGACGATGTGGTCGCCGGCGGAGGCCAGGTTCAGGATGGCAGCGGTCTCGGCGGCCTGGCCGGAGGCGAAAGCCACGGCGGCCACGCCACCTTCGAGGGAAGCGAGGCGCTCCTCCAGCGCGTCCTGCGTGGGGTTGGTCAGGCGGGTATAAATCGGGCCGGCATCCGAGAGATTGAAGCGGTTGGCGGCGTGCTCGGCGTCGTTGAAGACATACGAGGTGGTTTGGTAAATCGGCACGTTGCGTGCGTTGGTGGAGCCGTCCAGGTTCTGGCCGGCGTGGAGGGCGCGGGTGGCAAAGGACCACTCGTTGACTTTGGAATTATCGTATTTGGTGCTCATGTCAGGAAAGGCTAGACCAAGCGGTTCAGTGCCGTTAGTGGTTTTCTAGAAACCGCAGGCAAGCCCGAGAATAAAAATAGACCGAGCGGTTGGTTCGGCTTAGATTTCGATGCTTTCACCAACCCGCAGGCGCCGATAGCCGCTCACCCCGGCGCGTTGGAGCATGCCGTCGGTGATCTGCTTGCCGGCGTCGGAAAGCACGGCGTCATGGATGGGAACCGTAAGCCGCGCACCGATGCGCATGGCGTAATCCGCGGCATCCGCCCCGCGCACCCACGGGCCGGCGATGGGGAGCAGGAGCACGTCTACCGTGAGTCCTTCCGAGACAACCCACTGGTCGCCGGGGTGCAGCACGCCGCCGAAGAAATAACCCAGGTTCTCCGGGCGCGGGATATTGGGGTGGATCTCCTCGTGGAGGCCGCCCACCGCGTGAATCTCAAGGCCCAGAACTGTAAACGTCTCTCCAGCATGCACGATGGTGCCGGAGCCGAGGGCGTCGATAGCCTCCCGCGTTCCCCACACCGGCAGGCCGCTCCCGCGCACGGCATCGACGTCGAGGTGGTCACCGTGTGCGTGCGTGAGCAGCACCGCTTCGGCGCCTTCGAGGCAGCTCAGGTCAGAGAGGGGACCGGGGTCGATAACGATGCGACCCTGGGGTGCCTCGACGGCCACGGCGGATTGTCCATGCAGAGATAGCTTCATGATTCCCACGCTAGCCAAAAGTAAAGGAATACAGCGAGAGCCCTTCGCTTACTTCCAGCTCGATTGTTTCGGTGTGATTGTCAGGTTCCCGGACGAGATCCACCGTGCCGTCCTCGGTGATGTCAAAGGTGCGGACCGAACCATCGGCGTGATGCACGCGAACCGTTCCTTGCCCTGATGCCACGAGCTGTACCCGGGCGGCGCGGTAGTTCAGTCGCAGGCGCGCGTGAGGTCCGGCGGTGATGGGCTGGTCGGCCAGCGTCCACGTCCCGCCCAGCGAATATTGACCTAACGGCGGCTCGTTCATGGTGAACTGGTGCGTGCCGACGCGGTAGTCGGCGTTGGCGAAATACTGTGCGCGTGCGGTGCCGAGGTACGTCTCCGGCGAGCGCGGCGCGCTGTTCGCATCGGCGGTCTCGATTGGTTCGGGTAGCTCTATGCTGGGGTCGCGCTCGAGGAGAAGCTCACGAATGAGGCGCTCGGTCTCGGCGTAGTCGCCCTCGCCATGGTGGGATTGGCGCAGCATGCCGTGCTTGTCGACGACATAGTGCGCCGGCCAGTACCGATTCCCAAAGTTCTTCCACGTGGCGAAGTCATTGTCTTGCGCCACCGGGTATTCGATTCCTTGCTCGCGGGCCGCGCGGCGCACGTTGGCAGCCTCGTGCTCGAAAGCGTATTCCGGCGCGTGGATGCCGACGATGTCGAGGCCGTAGTCCTTGTAGTGCGCATAGAGCTTGGTCAGGTGCGTGTTGTTGCGCTGGCAGTTGATGCAGGCATAGGCCCAGAAATCGATGAGGGTGACCTTGCCAGAGGTACGCGGATCGACCGGCAGATCCGTGTTGAACCAGCCGGTCAACCCCGCGAACGCGGGCACTGGGGTTCCTTCGGCTGTTCGGGCGGCCTGCTCAACTGGGGTGGCGTCGGCGTTGATGCTGGGGAGCTTCTGCTGCAGCCAGGCGGGCGCGCCGAGTGAAATCGCACCAGCCATGGCGATAACTACCACTCCCGCGGTGATGCGCACCCCGCGCTGGTGGGAGCGGAAAGCATCGACGCGTTTGCCCACCTCGTTGCCGCCCAAAGCGAAGGCCAGCAGGGGGATGGCCACGCCGAGAGCGAAGGAGAGGCAGAGGGTGAGGATGTGGGCGTCGACAGTCCCAGTGGCGCCCGCCACGGAGATGGCGGCGAGTACAGGGCCGGCGCAGGGGACGAAGACAACCCCCATGGCCAAGCCGACGACGAACCCGCCTTTGCCGCGGGCCTTGGATTGCAAGCTGCCAGCTTTCGAGAGTTTCTGGAAAGGCCACTCAAGGATTTCTTGCACGCGGGGAAACACCATTCCCAGGCCCACGAGAACGAGCAGCACGATTCCCACCTTCCACAGGATGTCGGCGGGCAGTCCTAGGGAATTGAGCAGCGTTGTCGCAAACAGCGTGACGAGGCTGAAACTTGTGACGAGTCCGCCTACGACCTGCCATGGCCGCCACCGTGAGCCGCCGCTAACGGCGAGGACCAGCGGCAAGACCGGCAAGATGCAGGGCGAGATGCCCGTGATAAGGCCACCGGTAAACCCGATGAACAGCGTTGATAGCATGCTGTACTCCTTCGCTTGGTGTGCGGTGTGGGTATGCAACTAGTTCGGAGCACGAGTGAAAAACGGATTGGTTTTAAATCCATCCAATCCGCATCGCGGGGCGGCTCCGAATAGTCAGATACAGGGCCCGGAAAAGCCGAGCCCCGATTGCTTGAAGAAGGAGCACCGAAATGAAGAAGCTTGTTACTGTCGCCGCTGCACTTGCTGTTGCCGCCAGTGGGTTGGTTGCCTGCAACGACAAGAAGGAAGACATGGACATGATGCCCAGCTCGGAGATGATGGCCCCGAGCGAGGAAATGACTAAGTAAAACTGCCATGTCCACCCCGCTGCTGGAGGTAAGCTCAACACCCGTGCCTGCGATGTCCCCCAATGAACACGAGCGGCTGAACCGCCTTTTGGTTCAGACCGCTTCCGCAGACAAGCATGCCTTCAGCGCGCTTTACGACGCCCTCGCGCCCACCGTGTACAGCGTTTGCCTGAGCGTTCTGCGCAATCCCGCCTTAGCAGAGGAAGTTGCTCAAGATGTCTTCGTTGAGGTCTGGACCTCCGCTGCGAAGTTTGACCCGCAGCGAGGAAACGCTCGCTCGTGGGTGGGCAGGTTGGCGCATGGGAGGGCCGTCGATAAGCTGCGCAGCCATGTGGCCGCAGTGCAGCGCGATGACCGCGACTCGAAGCTTGAGCACGCCACTTTTGCTGAGCCGATTGAAGACGAAGCCCTGAACAATGTGGAGGCTCACCTCCTGCGCCGGGCCGTCGTCGAGATTGGGGAGCCGCATTCCACCGCGGTGGCGCTCGCTTTTTTCGATGGCTTGACGCATGCTGAGCTGGCAGAATCAACGGGAGTACCGCTGGGTACGGCCAAGACGCGCGTGCGCGACGGTGTTAAGAAGCTAAAAGCGATTCTCGGAAGGGAGGGGCGATGAGCAACACGCATGAGTTTTCTGATGAGACTTTCGATGACTTCCTCGATTCCCTCCCCGAGGTCGAACCGCCGGTGCGAATGAAAGATGCCGTCTTTGCGGAAATTGACGGTGGCGAAGCTACCGAGGTCATCGAGCTTCCGCGCCGCCGTTGGCGGGCCTTCGTGGCGGTGCCGGCTGCGGCGGCGGTCCTCGTAGTAGGCATGGTTGCCGTGCCGCCCTTGTTGCAGTCCGATGACTCGCAGAATCAGACGAGCGATAGCGCGCGGGTAGAGGCTGAATCGCCCGGCGAGAAGTCGATGCACGCCATCATGGGGGCAGAGGATCTCATGCAGGGCAACGCCGATGCATCGGGTGCACAGCTGGATATCGTGTCTTCGGCGTCGATGGAGAAATCCGGCGCGATGGTGGATGGCCAGCCGCAGCTCGCCGATGGCATGGGCGCCCAGGTATGGGCAGTCAGCGCCGATGGCGGCATGGCTTCGGCGGGGGTCATCGGCCAGGACCCACACGATGGGGTATGGATGCCCTTCGACGGCGCGGCAGTCAAAGTCATGGTCACCGAGGAACCCGCAGGCGGCAGCGAGCAACCGACAGGCCGCACCCTCGCCACCGTTACTTTGGCCAGCGCTAGCTAGCCTTGTATGCGATAGGGCAGCTACGCGCCAGGCCAGCTACGTGTCAGCTAGTTAAAGCCTGCTTGACCAGCTCCAGCGCGGCGGCGAGTTCGACGTCGCTCAAATGCCCAAAGCCCAAGACCACGCCTTCCTCGGCGGGCGCGCCGCCCCAATAATCGCGCAGCGGGGTCAGCGTGAGGCCCAGATCGGCCGCGCGCTGGACGACGCCCTCCTCACACAACAACACCGCGTGGAGCCCGCCGTGGATGGGCAGAAGGGTAGCTGGGGTGTCTTCCAGCGCGGCTTGGACGAGGTCGCGGCGGCGCTTGTAGGCGCGGCGCATCCGCCCGGTATGTCGCCGCAGCGCACCGCTGGCCAGGTAGTTCGCCAGCGCCGCCTGGGGGATAGCGCCGACAGGCTGGCCGAAGACCTCCCGCACGCGGTCCACGCCCGCGCGCAAGCTCGGCGGCACCACGAGGTAGCCGCAGGCAATCGACGGCGAAATCACCGAGGAAAATGTGCCCAGCAACACCGTGTGTTCCGGAGCGAGCGCGGTCAGCGCGGGCAAGGGCTGGCCCACGTAGCGCAGCTCGGAATCGAAATCATCCTCGATGATGAGCACGTCATTGCCGCGCGCCCACTCGACGAGCTCCGCGCGCCGGGCAGCCGGCAGCGAACCGCCATAGGGGTGCTGGTGGGAGGGGGTGACGATGAGAACGTCGAGGTCAACGGTGGGGACGGTGACGCCGTGGGCGTCGGTGGGGACGTCGACAAGCGTGTGCCCCAAGGCCTGGGGGATGCGGCGCAGGCTGGGGTAGCCGGGGGATTCCACGCCCACGCGCAAATGGCCGCCCAGCGCGCGCAGCAGCACCGACAGCCCGTCGCGGGCGCCGGCGGTGATGACGACATAAGCCGGGTCGACGGTCAGCCCGCGCATGTGGCGCAGGTGCGCGGCCACCTCGCGGGGGAGATCGCCGGAAGAATCCACGGCGGCCTTGCGCCACGCCGCCCTCCATTCGGGGGTGATGATTCCGGCCGTATCGGGCAAACCGGGGGTCAACTCCACGCGCGGTGGGGCAGGGGAGGGCCGTGGCGCAGGATGAGGCTGCGGGGCGCGCCCGTGGGGCAGGTGCGGGTTGATGACGGTGCCCGATCCAACCGCCGCGGTCAGGTAGCCCTCGGCGGTCAATTGCTCATAGGCGGTAACCACGCTGCCTCGGGAAATGCCCAAATCGCGGGCTAGTGAGCGCGTCGATGGAACCTGCTCGCCGGGCAGCAGAATGCCCGCCGCGACTTGGGTGCGGAGGGCTTCGGCGATCTGCACCGGCAGCGCGCGCGTATCAGATGGGTCGAGACGGAAAGACACGGCCCCATCATAAGTGGTCTAATTCAACACTCGGGAAATGGCTCTTGTCTTGGACCAATTTCCTGCGCCACTATGTGAGCCATGACTGAACAGAAGAATGAACAGGGACGCGCCACGACGCGCGTCAAGCGTGGACTGGCTGACATGCTCAAGGGTGGCGTCATCATGGACGTCGTTACCCCGGAGCAGGCACGAATTGCTGAAGACGCGGGTGCTTCCGCCGTCATGGCGCTGGAGCGCGTGCCGGCCGATATCCGCGCCCAGGGCGGCGTGGCCCGCATGTCCGATCCGGACCTCATCGAGGGCATCGTCAACGCCGTGTCCATCCCGGTGATGGCGAAGGCCCGCATCGGCCACTTCGTGGAGGCGCAGATTCTCGGCGAGCTGGGCGTGGACTTCATCGACGAGTCCGAGGTGCTCAGCCCAGCCGATTACGTCAACCACATCAACAAGTGGGATTTCGACGTGCCCTTCGTCTGCGGTGCTACCAACCTGGGCGAGGCCCTGCGCCGCATCACCGAGGGCGCGGCCATGATCCGCTCCAAGGGCGAGGCCGGCACTGGCGACGTCTCCGAGGCCGTCAAGCACCTGCGCACCATCAAGGGCGAAATCGCACGCCTCCAGAACCTCGACCGCGACGAGCTCTACGTCGCCGCCAAGGAGCTGCAGGCCCCGTATGACCTGGTTGCTGAGGTGGCGGAGACCGGCAAGCTGCCGGTCGTGCTGTTCGTTGCTGGTGGTGTGGCTACGCCTGCCGACGCCGCCCTCGTCCGCCAAATGGGCGCCGAAGGCGTCTTTGTCGGCTCCGGCATCTTCAAGTCCGGCGAGCCCGCGAAGCGCGCGGAGGCCATCGTGAAGGCGGCGACCCTCTACGATCAGCCGGCCGAGCTGGCTAAGATCAGCCGCGGCCTGGGCGAGGCCATGGTGGGCATCAACGTCAACGACATCCCCGCCCCGCACCGCCTGGCCGAGCGCGGTTGGTAAACGCGGTGCGCGCGATGAACACAGCGACGCGACCGCTCGTCGGAGTGCTCGCGCTGCAAGGTGGAGTGGAAGAGCACATCGCTGTGCTGGAGAGTCTCGGCGCTGCAACGCGCCGGGTGCGTCTGCCGCAGGATCTCGACGGGCTGGACGGAATCATTTTGCCGGGCGGCGAGTCGAGCACCATCGATAAACTGGCGCGCTCTTTTGGCGTCGCTGAGCCGCTGCGCCGCG
This sequence comes from Corynebacterium sp. HMSC062E11, assembly GCF_001811845.1. NCBI lineage: Bacteria > Bacillati > Actinomycetota > Actinomycetes > Mycobacteriales > Corynebacteriaceae > Corynebacterium > Corynebacterium sp. HMSC062E11. Next base: position 63,321 of record NZ_KV806784.1, on the reverse strand, counting down.
CCGTCGAAAATGGGCTGCCGGTCTTGGCCACCTGCGCGGGGCTCATCTACAGCGCCCGCGAGCTGGAAAACCCCGCCCCGGGCCAGCAGGCGCTGGGGCTTATCGACGTCTCCGTGCGGCGCAACGCCTTCGGCAACCAGCGCTTCTCTGAGGAGCGCACCGTGCCGGTCGCGATGGAGGGCCAGAGATCCGGCGTAAATGCCTCAGAGGTCGGCGAGCCTCTAGCCATCGAGGCGAGCTTCATCCGCGCGCCCATCGTTACCCGCGCGGGCGAGGGCGTCGAGGTCATCGCCACCGTGCCCCTCCCTGCACCTGACATTGAGGTCAGCGGTGAGGGGAGTGGTACTGGGGCACGAACTCGTCCTGCCGCGGGGCGCGAGGTGATTGTGGGCGTGCGCCAAGGATGCGTCACGGCGTTGAGCTTCCATCCGGAAGAAAACGGCGACTCGCGCCTCCACGCCGCGTGGCTCGCTTGCTTCGTTCGCTAACTAATTCTGCCCGGAAGCTCTTTCCTTAAATAACTATCGCCCAATAGTGATCTGGGCTACATTGAGATGTGCCAGCTGAACACATCACGCCCAGAAAGGCACTTTGCCGTGAGCACACCCGCCCCTGAACAAGTCCGCGAAGATATCCGCTTCCTCGGCCGGGTGCTCGGGCGGGTCATCGCGCAGCAGGAAGGCGAGGACGTCTTCGAGCTCGTCGAATCGACCCGCCGCATGGCCTTCGACGTGGCGCACGGCGATGCAAAGCCCGAAGACCTCGTCGCCATCTTCCGCGATCTCGACATCACCAAGGTCAACCTCGTGGCACGCGCATTCAGCTATTTCGCGCTCATCGCCAACCTCGTAGAGGATCTGGATGACGAGTCCGTTGAAGCGCCCGTCTCCCTGCGCAAGACATTCGCCAAGCTCAAGGAAGAAGGCGTCACGCCAACCGACGCCTCTTCCGTCATCCGCGGCGCGCACGTCGCCCCCGTTCTCACCGCGCACCCCACCGAAACCCGCCGCCGCACCGTCTTTGATACGCAAACCCGCATCAAGACTCTCCTCAAGGAATCACACCGCGGTGGCGACATGGCGGCAATCGAGAAGGAAATGTATCTGCGCATGACGCTGCTGTGGCAGACCGCGCTGATTCGCATCGCCCGCCCCACCCTCGAAGACGAGATTGACGTCGGCCTGCGCTATTACAAGCTGTCGCTGCTCGACCAGGTCCCTGCACTCAACCGTGCCATCCGCCACGCCATGCGCGAGACTTTTGGCCAGCAGCTGCCCGATTCCCCCGTTGTCCGTCCCGGTTCCTGGATTGGCGGCGACCATGACGGCAACCCGTACGTCGACGAGCACACCCTGACCTATGCCACCCGCAAGGCCGCGGCGACGGTGCTGCAGTACTACGCCGACGAGCTCGGCGAGCTGGAGCGCGAGCTCTCCCTATCAGACCGCTATTCCTCCAGCTCCAAAGAGCTGGGCGCGCTTGCCGACGCCTCCCACAACGACGAAAAATCCCGCGTCGACGAACCCTACCGCCGGGCCATCTTCGGCATCCGGAAGAAGGTGCTGGCGAGGTTGGAAGGGGAGGCGTCGCCAAGCGCCTATGCGTCGCCGGAGGAACTCAAACGTGACCTGGACGTGATCGACCGCTCGCTGCGCCAGTTCAATGACGACATCATCGCCGATGACCGCTTGGCTCGATTGCGCTCGGCGGTAACCACGTTTGGATTCCATCTTTCGACGCTGGACATGCGCCAGAATTCGGAGTCCTTCGAGAACGTCCTCACCGAGATTTTCGCCGCGGCTACCATCACCCCGGACTACCGCGCGCTGGGGGAGGAGGAGAAGGTCGCGCTGCTCGTGCGCGAGCTGCAGACCAATCGGCCGCTGCTTTTCCCCGGTGCTGAGAAGGAATTCACCGAGGATACCGCGAAGGAGCTGGGCATCTTCCGTGCGGCGGCGCGCGCTGTGCGGGACTTTGGGCCGGAGTCGGTGTCGCATTGCATCATCTCCATGACGGGAACGGTCTCCGACATTCTGGAGCCGATGGTGCTACTCAAGGAGGTGGGACTGAGCGAGGTCGATGTGGTGCCGCTGTTTGAAACCATCGAGGATCTGAAGGCCGGCGCCGGCATCCTGGAGAAGCTGTGGCAGGTGCCCGTGTACCGCGAGCATCTGCGCTCGCGCGGGGATGTCCAAGAGGTGATGTTGGGGTATTCGGATTCCAACAAGGACGGCGGTTATTTGCAGGCGAACTGGGCGCTGTACGACGCCGAACTGGCCCTCGTTGAGCTCTGCGCGCGCCACGGCGTGGAGTTGCGGCTGGCGCATGGTCGCGGCGGGGCGGTGGGCCGCGGTGGTGGCCCGACGTATGACGCGATTTTGGCGCAGCCGAAGGGCGCGGTGTCGGGTTCGGTGCGTATCACCGAGCAGGGAGAGGTGATTTCTGCGAAGTATGGTGCGCCGGAGACTGCGCGCCGCCACTTGGAGGCGTTTGTTTCCGGAGCGCTGGAGGCATCGTTGTTGGATACCGAGCCCATTACGGATCCGGAGCGCGCCTACGAGATCATGCGCGAGCTGGCGGCGTTGAGTGGCGTGGCCTACCGCCAGCTTGTCGACGACCCCGGGTTCATCACCTACTTCACCCAGTCCACCCCGCTGCACGAGATTGGCGAGCTTAACCTGGGGTCGCGCCCGACCTCGCGCAAGCAGACCACCGCGATTACGGATTTGCGTGCGATTCCCTGGGTGCTGTCGTGGTCGCAGTCCCGCACCAACATTCCGGGCTGGTTCGGCGTGGGCAGCGCGGTGACGGCGTGGGTTCAGCAACCCTCCGGAGGATCGACAGCCTCCGGAGGTACAGCAAGAGCGGTAAATGCCACAGCGGATGTAGCAGTGACCGAGAAGGCTGGAGCAGATACCGGAGCTGGAGAAGAAAAGCGCTGGGAGGAGCTGCGCGAGCTGTACCGCACGTGGCCCTTCTTCCGCTCTGTCTTCGCCAACATGGCGCAGGTCATGGCCAAGGCGGAGATGCAGCTGGCGCGTCTGTACGCCAACTTGGTCGACGACAAGGACACCGCAGACCGCATCTTCGGCCTGATATCCGAGGAATTTGAGCGCACCCGCGAGGTCTACCTCAAGGTCACCGGTAACGCGGATCTGGTGAGCGAGAATCAGCGCCAAGCACGTTCACTCAAGCGGCGCTATCCTTACCTGCTTCCGCTCAACGCCGTCCAGTTGGAGTTGCTGCGCCGCTACCGCCGCGGCGACGACCAGTTCCTGGTATCCAAGACCATCCAGGTCACGATGAACGGGCTAGCCACCGCGCTGCGCAACGCCGGCTAAACCGCCCGCCCGCCCGCCCGGCCAACCGGCACGGCCAAAATTCCTGCAGGACAGGCTTGAGCGGATGATCAGTTCCATGAGGTAAGTCGGCACGCCGAAGGCCCCGCGAGGAAGTGATTTCCTGCGGGGTTCGGGACAATCATGCACCTTGCCCGGCTATACGTTGCCAAGATGAGTGCTGCCAAGGTGGGCGCGGTGGCTAGTTGAAGGCTGGCTAGTTGAAGGCGCTGGTGAAGACCGGCGCGGCGTCGTATGGCGGGATCCATGCCACCCGCCCGCCGACGCGATCCATGCGGCCGCGCGAGGGCGGGGCATCGGGGTCGTCGTCGTTGACCCCGTTGTGGTACGGACACAGCGGCACCAGGTTGAGGATGTTGGTGGGCCCGCCGCGGGCCCAAGCCTTAATGTGGTGGATTTGGCACTTCTCAAAGGGAACCTTGCAGCCCTCCCAGGCGCAGCAGGGATTCTCCGCGGCCAAGGCAAGACGCTGCTTGGCGGTGGCGAAGCGCTGGAAGCGGAAGACATCGAGCGGACCGTGTTCGCGGCTGACCGCCACGATGATCCCCTTGTCCAGCAAAGCGCGCTCCACCAGCTGCGATCCGGTCATCGTCGAACCACTGGTCGTCCGGACGATGAACTCCTCGCCGTCCTTCTCCGTATTGCCCTTGAGCAGCTCGGCATAGTCATCGAGCTGCAGGACCGCCATGGTGGCAAGCTCAGTCTTGATGCCACCGCCCTCCAGGTTCTCCAGGAAACTCTCGCCGGGGCGTTCCTGGTCGATGCCTTCGAAGACGCCGGTCAGCTGCAGCGAGTCCGCGGTGACCGTGAGCGTGGCAAGGCCGTTGCCATGCTGGGTGAGCTTGGCGCGCTCGGCATACGTGCGGGGCTTACGCATCTGACGCAGGCGCTTGCGAGCTACCTTTTCCACCAGCTCCGCGCTGGTCTGGCACAGCTCCACGCGCAAATCCCATGCTTTGTTGTGGTCCCGAACTTTGGCCACGAAGTGCTCGATAAGCTGCAAGGTCACCAGCCCGTGTCCCCGCCGGCGCGCGGCTTCCACGGCCGTGCGCTGCTTCTTCGTCGATGAGGTGTGCCCGAAGTAGGTGTGGTGGAGGGAGAGGAACACGGTGGCGTCGGCAGGCGCGGCGCCGAGGGCCACCAAGTCAGATTCAGACAGGCCCGCGCACTCGGCCACCAGGTCAATGGCGCGGCCGAGGGCGGCGAAGTACGTCTGCAATCTCATACCCCGCAGCCTAAAAGCGCTCCATCCCGCCGCCAAGCCCCCAACTCGCCATTTGACGAAATCTGTGGATAACTAGTCGGGACTAGGCGCCGGCCAGGCCGCGGCGCTTGAGCAGCGGCGCGACGTCCTTGTCGCGGCCGCGGAATTCGCGGTAGGCCTCCGTGAAGTCGCGGGATGCGCCCTTCGACAGGATCACGTCGCGGAACTTTTGGCCAGCCGCGCGCAGGTCGGTCTGCTCCTTGAACCACTCGAAACCATCGGCATCGAGTGCCTCGGCCCAGAGATAGGAGTAGTAGCCCGCGGAGTAGCCACCGGCAAAGATGTGGTTGAAGTACGTCGAGCGGTAGCGCGGGGCGATGAGCTCGTTGTCCAGCCCGGCCGCGCGTAGGGCCTCGGCTTCAAACTCGGCGACGGCCTCCGGGGTGGCCTCCAACTTGGCAGCCTCGGCAGCACTCAGGGAATGCCATGCGAGGTCGATGATCGATGCCCCCAGATACTCCGAGGTGGCGAATCCCTGGCCGAATTCGGAGGCGGCGGAGATGGCAGCGAGAAGCTCGTCCGGAATAGGTTCGCCGGTCTCCACGTGGCGGGCGTATTCCTTGACCAGTCTCTCATCGAGCGCCCAGTTCTCGTTGATCTGCGAGGGGAACTCCACCCAGTCGCGCGGGACGTTGGTGCCGGCGAAGGTGGGGTAGCGGACGTCGGAAAGCAGGCCGTGCAGGGCGTGGCCGAATTCGTGGAAGACGGTGCGGACCTCGTCCATGTTTAGCAGCGGCTGCGAGCCGTCGGCGGGCTTGGTGATGCCCATGACGTTGACGATGACCGGCTTGCGCTCCAGCAGCCGGGATTGGCCCACGAACTCGCTCATCCACGCGCCGCCGCGCTTGGTGGGGCGCCCGAAGTAGTCAGTAAGAAGAAGGCCGATCCCCTTACTCTCGTGATTGACGTCTCTGTCAATCACCTCCCAGACGCGAACCCCCTCCGCGTAGCCCTCGAGGTCATCGCGTGGGGTGACGGTGATGCCGTAGAGGCGCTCGGCGGCGGCGAAGACACCCTTCTCCAGGACCTGGTCCAGCGGGAAGTACTTGCGCAGTTCTTCCTCATCGAGGGAGAAGTCGCGGGCGCGGACCTTGGATTCCCAATAAGGCCAGTCCGCGGCGCTAAAACCTTGACCGTTAAGCGTTGCTTCCTCCGCGAGGAGTTTCTGCTCGCCTTCGGCGTTGGCCGCGGCGGCGGGGGCGAGGTCGAAGAGCATGGTGCGGGCGGCGTCGGCAGTCGCGGCGGTTTCCTCGGCGATGACGTAGTCGGCATGCGTGGCAAAGCCCAGCAGCTCGGCGCGCTCGGCGCGCAGCTGGACGGCCTCGATGAGACCCGGGATGTTGTTCTCGGAGCCTCTGCTTGCCGACGCCCCATACAACCTCCCCCTCGCATCCTCCCGCGCCAGACGGCTCAGCTCGGACTGCACGGTCGGCAGCTCCAGCGGGATGACATAGCCCTCGCGGCCTATCGCCTCGGCGTCGGCCTTGGCGGAGGCGATGCGCTCGGCGGGCAGGCCCTCGAGTTCTTCCTCGGTGAAGGAGACCGCGCGCTCGCGGGTAGACGCCATGAGGTTGCGGCCGAATTCTTCAGAGAGCGCGGAGAGGCGCTGGTTGATCTCGGACAGGCGGGCCTTGCCAGCCGCGTCGAGGTCGGCGCCCTTGCGGGCAAAGGTGCGCAGGAGGTGGTCGTGGAGGCGCTGGCCTTCGGCGTCGTCGGCAGGCGGCGTGGCCTCCTTGATGCGCGCGTAGAGCACCTCGTTCTGGTAGATCGCGTCATAGTGCGCGGACAAGCGCGGGTAGATGTCGGCGGCGATCTCCTCCATCTCCTCGGTGACGTCCGTGCCGGAGAGGTTGCCAAAGACCGCCATAACGCGGTCGAGGTCCTGCCCGGAGCGCTCGAGCGCCTCCACCGTGTTTTCCCACGTGGGGGCGGCGGGGTTGTCGGTGATGGAGGCGATCTCGGCGTCGTGAAGCGAGAGTGCCTCGTCGAAGGCGGGGCGGTAGTGCTCGACCTTGATCTTCGCAAACGGCGGGAGCTGGTAGGGCAGCGTGGAGGGAGTCAGCAGTGGGTTAGTCATAAGAAACTACCGTACCTAATAAGCTCCGCCCTATGTGATCGCTTTCACTAAACTATCCGACCGGGACCGGCGTGCGTTCCTTGCGCTGGGTTGTGGCACGGTTCACCAGAATGACATCGAGAACCAGGAAAGCTGCCAAGGTGATTCCTAAGAGCGGCAGGAAGACTCCGACGGTGGCGGCGAATAGCGCGCCCAGTCCTGTGGCGGCCCAGGAGAAGTGGGCAGTCGGGAGGAAGCGCGGGCGGCGTTTCCACCACATGTAGTAGCCCAGCACCACCAGCGCGGCGGTGGCGAGGCCCAGTGCGAGCAGCGCGATCTGCAGTGGAAGGCCAAACATGATCCCCATGTGCAGGTAGGTTCCCCAGCTGCTGAGTTTGCTAAACAGCGGCAGGCTGGAGAAAGGCTGGCGGTCGATGACCTCGCCGGTGGTGCCATCTACCGAAATTGCATCGGAGGTGGTGCGCCATTCTACCCAGCGTTCGCTGACCTGCCAGGCGGAGTGGGCGTCCTCTGGCGGGTACAGGCGCAGCGGTCCGGTCAGTCCCTCGGCGCGGCCGGTGGCGAGGACACGCTCGGCGTCGGCAGCCACGCTCGCGCTTGCCGACGCCCCATGCCCCTCGTGGCCTTCATGCCCGGTGTGCTCATGCGTTTCAGCGGTGGTGCCGTGCAGGGCGGTGTTGATGGGAGTGGCTTTCCAGTGCATGCGCTCGACGAGGGAATCGACGTTCCCTCCGGCCAGACCGGACCAGGTGATGCCGGTGGCAGACAAGCCGAGAAGGCCGATGAATATCCAAGCCCCGACGGTGGAATGCAGGCGGGTGGCCTTCCAGCGGGCAGAGCGCTTAGGCTGCTGCTGTGCGGCGTTCGCGGTTGCTTTGTTCTTCGGGCGGCGGCGAATCCACCACATGTAGAGGCCTCCACAGGCCATGACCCACAACCACGAAGCGGCTAGCTCCGAGTAGAGCTCACCGACCTTGCCCAGGTGGAAGCTTTCGTGCAGGGAGGAAATCCAGCGGCGCAGCGGCATCTCGCCTAGGCCCGAGTAGGTGGGGTAGTCCCTGATGACCTTGGCGGTTGCGGGGTCGATGAAGACGGTGCGCTGCAGGCTCTCGTCGATGCTTTCATCGGAGACCAGCACGCGCGTGGAATCCGTCGGTGTCGTGGCCGGCCAGACCTGCGTGACCGGCATGTCGGGGTGTTCCTGCTGCGCGGCCTGGATTTGTTCCTCCAAGCTCAGCGGATTCTCCACGGTAGGCACCGTCAATACGTCGTGGTAGACCACTTTCTCCAGGGAGGGCGCCACGGCATAAAGACAGCCGGTCAATGCCGCGATGAGGATGAAGGGGCCGACGAACATGCCGCCATAAAAGTGGATGCGTTGAATGAAGGATCGCAGAGCCGTCCGACTCATAAGTAGTGCTCTTTCGGGGTCTATTGATTAGGGCCTCTGCTGAACGTTCGCGGGGCGTTCAGGAGGGGCGATGGACAGGTGCTGATATCAACTGCACTAGTAGTCGGAGGCGAGGGTTTCTCGGTTCCCAGGTATTGAAAAACTTTTTAACTAACTGGGGTCCTCGGTGCTCAAAGGATGAAAATCCCGCGAGATAAGGCGCGAGAAGCAAGAAACAGTCAAGAAAAAATCTTCGCAGCTCAACGGGTAAAAATAGCGTCGCGGAGTGCTGTTTTAGGCCTGTTTGTGGTTAATGAAGCAAGAAAGCGATCCCTATTCGCTCCAGAACGGAACATAGCGCAACGAACGCGGACCGGCGTTGGGATCGTAGGCATGGATGAGTCCTTCCTCGACGGTGGCGGCAAGCAGGCGTGTGGCCTGAGCGGCTTGTGAATTCTTCAGCCCGAAGCGCTGACGGATTGAGGAATTGTTAACGGGGAGGTTCTCGAGGAAGCGAAGGCAAGCGTGTTGATAGACGGCTTGGGTCTTTTCTTCCATAGTCATCAGCGCAAAGGGGCGGTAGGCGCTGAGGGAGACGGTGGTACTTCCGTTGGCGCGAATGAGAGCAGGTGGGAAGTGCTCGGCTTCGAGTGAAGAGACGATTTTATCCCAGCCACTTCCGCGTTGCTCGACAAAATGCGCCAGACGTAAAGCTTCACCGAGATGGGTATTGCGTGTGGTGGACGCCGAGTCAATGAACCGTTGGGGGTCGATAAGCGGGGTGCCTGGGTTGGTTACTTCGACCCGATCGCTGAAAATCTCCACGGTTAAGAACCGGCCACGCTGTTCAAGATCCTGGTGCATGAGCGCATTTGCTAGCACCTCGCGGAAGGCTACCGTTGGCAACAACGGAGTCACTACGCGCTTACCACTGGAATCAATATGTTCGCCACCTGGACGAATGGTGTTGAAGAGCGTGACTATGTGGGTGAAGGAAGACGCATAGCCTTCGGTGAATTCCCATTCTCGTTCCACCTCCGTGCGTGAAGGACCGTTGAAATGTAGGACGCGGGGAGCGCGCCCGCGCAGCTCCGGAAAGTCCTGAAGAGAGCGCGCATACATGAGCGCGGACCAAGCCGGAATATGCCAGCCTTGCTCGTGTGAGTAGGAGATGGCTTTGGCGCTCCTCAACGTGTCGATGAGGGCGGCGCCTGTCGTATGTGGGAGTTCCGGTCTATTAAGGAAGAAAGCCTCAGGATCAAGCAGGTCGGTAATCGATTCGGGCTCAAGGCCCTCGGCCACTACTGTGTTCTCAAATTCGAACTGGTTGAGTTTTTGCCAGAGCTGACGTTCCTCATTGGGAAAGTCCATGAGGTTTTTCATGTAGCTGCCCTTGCGGAAATACCGCTTCCCTTCGAAGGAATACGGGGCGGACAATGCGGCGGGGATGCGCAGAAGCACAACGAGATGTCCATCAACCGTGATCTCGTCGAAGGTCAGTTCAGGGGCTGGGCTAATGACGCGGTTGAGCCAAGGAAGGAGATCCTCGTTTCCCTTCCCTTTGGTGAGCTGCCAATTAAAGGTCGTCCCGACGATGGTTCGGTCGTCGTTGACACCCCACACGAGATATCCCGCAGGCTCATCATGCAGGCGCGCCGAATTTCCCAAGGCGCAAGCATATTTCGCAATCTCCGCGCCGGAGGATAGCTTGTTTACCTTGAACTCGAGCCACGGTAGCTCAGCCGGAAGCGTTGTAAACCGTTTCACGCGGGCTACAAGTTGTTCCTCAGGCGCAGTATTGATGGGAGTCATGAGTAAAAGTATGCGCGAGAAGCAAGAAACAGTCAAGAAAAAGTCTTCGCAGCTCAACGGGTAAAAATAGCGTCGCGGAGTGCTGTTTTAGGCCTGTTTGTGGTTAATGAAGCAAGAAAAGACCGCCTCGAACTCCGGGGAGGAGACGAAGCGGTCTTTTGTTAAGCGCCTAGCGCAGAATTACTTCTTCAGGCCGTCAATGATTTCGTTGAAGGCAGCGACCGGGCGCATGGTCTGGTTGAGCTTCTCCTCGTTCGGGGCGTAGTAGCCGCCGAGGTCGACGGGGGAGCCCTGGACGTCGAGAAGCGCCTGCTCAATCTCGCCAGCCTTGGCCTCGAGGGCCTCAGCAACCGGCTTGAAGGCCTCGGCCAGCTCGGCGTCGTCAGTCTGCGCAGCCAGCTCCTTGGCCCAGTTGAGGGTCAGGAAGAAGTGGGAGCCGCGGTTGTCGTTCTCGCCTACCTTGCGGGACGGGGACTTGCCCTCATCCAGCAGGGTCTCGGTGGCCTTGTCCAACGCTGCGGCCAGCACGCCAGCCTTGGCGTTGCCGTTGGTGTTGTGCTCGTGGCGGAAGGACTCAGCCAGGGCCAGGAACTCACCGAGGGAGTCCCAGCGCAGGTGGTTCTCCTCCTGAACCTGCTGGACGTGCTTCGGAGCGGAGCCGCCGGCACCGGTCTCGAACAGGCCGCCGCCAGCCATGAGCGGAACCACGGACAGCATCTTCGCGGAGGTGCCCAGCTCCAGGATAGGGAAGAGGTCGGTGTTGTAGTCACGCAGGACGTTACCGGTCACGGAGATGGTGTCCTCGCCCTTGCGGATGCGCTCCACGGAAATCTTGGTTGCGGTGACCGGATCCTCGATGGAGATGTCCAGGCCCTCGGTGTCGTGATCCTGCAGGTACTTCTTGACCAGCTCGATGAGGTTGGCGTCGTGGCCGCGCTCCGGGTCGAGCCAGAAGATGGCCTTCATGCCGGACAGGCGGGCACGGTTGACAGCCAGCTTGACCCAGTCCTGGATCGGGGCGTCCTTGGTCTGGCAGGCGCGCCAGATATCGCCAGCTTCCACGTCGTGGGAGATAAGAGCCTCACCCTTGGAGTTGCGAACCTCAACGGTGCCCGCAGCCGGCACCTTGAAGGTCTTGTTGTGGGAGCCGTACTCCTCAGCCTTCTGTGCCATGAGGCCGACGTTCGGGACGGTACCCATGGTGGTCGGGTCGTAGGCACCGTTAGCCTTGCAATCCTCGATGACAGCCTGGTAGACACCGGCGTAGGAGGAATCCGGGATGACGGCGAGGGTGTCCTGCTCTTCGTCGTTCTTGTTCCACATGTGGCCGGAGGTGCGGATCATGGCCGGCATGGAGGCGTCAATAATGACGTCAGATGGAACGTGCAGGTTGGTAATGCCCTTGTGGGAGTTGACCATCGCGAGGTCCGGACCCGCGGCCAGCGCGGCGTCGAAAGCGGCCTTGATCTCAGCACCGTTCTCCAGCTTGTCCAGGCCCTCGTAGATAGCGCCCAGGCCGTTCTCGCCATTGAGGCCAGCGGCCTCGAGCTCCTCGCCGTACTTCTCAAAGACATCAGCGAAGAAAGCGCGCACGACGTGGCCGAAGATGATGGGGTCAGAAACCTTCATCATGGTGGCCTTGAGGTGAGCGGAGAAGAGAACGCCCTCTTCCTTGGCGCGGGCAACCTGTGCCTTGAGGAACTCATCGAGTGCCTTGGCGGACATGAAGGTGCCGTCGATAACCTCGCCCTTGAGGACCGGCAGCTTCTCCAGCAGGGTCTGCTCGCCCTCGGCGGTCTTCAGAACGATGGAGAGGGTGTCCTCCTCCGGCATGATGACGGACTTCTCGTTGTGGCGGAAGTCGTTAGCGTCCATGGTGGCCACGTTGGTCTTGGAATCAGCGGACCAAGCGCCCATCTTGTGCGGGTTCTTCTTAGCGAAGTTCTTGACTGCAATCGGGGCGCGGCGGTCGGAGTTGCCCTCACGCAGAACCGGGTTCACAGCGGAGCCCTTGACGGCGTCGTACTTCTCCTGAGCCTCTTCGTACTCCGGGAGATCAAAACCGGCTGCCTGCAGCTCAGCGATGGCCTTCTTCAGCTGCACCAGGGAAGCGGAGATGTTCGGCAGCTTAATGATGTTGGCTTCCGGCGTCTTGGCCAGCTCGCCGAGCTCAGCCAGGGCATCGGAGACCTTCTTGTCACCAAGGCGCTCCGGGAACTGGGCCAGGATGCGGCCGGCTAGGGAAATGTCGCGGGTTTCCACCTCGATGCCTGCGGTGGACGCGAAGGCCTCCACGACTGGCTTGAAGGAGTAGGTCGCCAGCAACGGCGCCTCGTCGGTACGGGTCCAGATAATCTTTGCCATGGTTCTCCTAAAGAAGTTGAAAACTGTTCAACCTCACAGGATACCTGTCTTATTTTCTCGCGGTGCCGGTCCCCCTGTGACTCGCACCACCAGTGGGGGAGGTCTGTGTATTTGGCACAACCTTTCCGGCTGGACTTACGAGCAACGCGGCGAGAGTACTAAGGTCTGCCCCCGTGAAACCGATGAATACCAGTATCCAACGCCGTCCCGTCCCGCGCCAGACGGAAATCTCCGCGACGCGCCGCACCATCGTGATGATCGCCATGGCGCTGGGTGCCTTCGCCATCGGCACCACCGAGTTCACCTCGATGGGCCTGCTGCCACTCATCGCGGATGATTTCGGTATTACGGAAGACACGGCGTCGGTGGTTATCGCCGTCTATGCGCTTGGTGTCGTCGTGGGCGCGCCAGTGATTGCGGCGCTCACGGGCAAACTTCCACGCCGCCGACTGATTATCCTGCTCATAGGCTTTCTACTCGTGGGTAACCTGCTGACGGCCCTGGCCCCGAACTACGGTGTTCTGCTGGTGGCGCGCTTCATTGCGGGTCTGCCGCATGGCGCATACTTTTCCGTAGCTAATCTGGCGGCGGCCTCGATGGCCCCACCGGGCAAGCAAGGTTTTGCCATGTCGATGGTGGGCATGGGCCTTTCCGTTGCCACCGTGATCGGTGTACCGGCAGCCCAAGCCCTAGGCCAGGGACTGGGCTGGCATTCGGCCTACTACTTGGTCGTGGTCCTTGCAGCCTTAACGATGGTGCTGCTCTTTTTCCTCTTCCCGCACATGACGCGTATGCCGGAAACGGATATGTTCACCGAGCTCGGCGCGTTGAAGAACAGCCAGGTCCTGCTCACCGTGTTCCTCGGCACCGTCGGCTTTGGCGGCATGTTCGCCGTCTACACCTACATCACGTGGACCATGACGGAGGTCGCCGGCATGGATCCGAACCGCACCTGGATTGTGCTCATGGCCTATGGCATCGGTATGACTGTCGGCAACGTCGCTGGCGGTGCACTGGCGGACCGAAACCTGGAATTTGGCATCATCTTTGCTCTCATTTGCATGGTCGGTGTGTCCGTGGCCTTCTACTTCCTGGCCCACAACGCTTGGGCGGGCACGAGTGCCTTTGGTGTCTTGGCCTTCTTCGGCTCCATCCTCGTTCCTTCCCTGCAGTTGCGCTTGGTGAACGTGGCGGGGGATGCGCAGACCCTCGCGGCGGCCTTGAACCAGTCGGCCCTCAATATCGCCAATGCGGCGGGTGCTGCTATCGGCGGTGCGGTCGTGGGCGCAGGTTATTCCTATAACTCCACCGCCCTCGCTGGTGCGGGGTTGGCGGTGGCCGGCTGCATCACCTGGGTTATCACCATGTGGGACAAGCGCCGCCGCGGCCCTTCCGTGAAGATTATTGAACAGAGTTAGACTGGCCGGCATGAGTTTCACCATCGCCTCCGTCAACGTTAACGGCATCCGCGCGGCCTGCAAACAGCGCAATGAGAACAACCCGGGTATGAACGCGTGGTTGGAGACCACGCCGGCCGACGTCGTCCTCATGCAGGAGGTGCGCGCCAACCCCGAGCAGACCCAGAAGGCCCTGGCCCCAGCCCTGGAGGCCGGATGGAACCTGGTGCAGGCCGAATCCGCCGCCAAGGGCCGCGCGGGTGTGGGAATCCTATCGAAGCACGCGCTTGGCGACGTCGCCGTGGGCTTCGGCTCCTTCGCCGAATCCGGCCGCTTCATCGCCGCCACCGTGGAAGGCGTGCGCGTGGCCTCTTTGTATCTGCCCTCCGGCGATACTGATTCCCCGAAGCAGGATGAGAAGTACCTTTTCTTGGATGAATTCTCTGAAGTTTTGGATGAGATGGCCGCGACGTATCCGGAGTCTGTTATCGGCGGTGATTGGAACATCTGCCACCGCGCCCAGGACTTGAAGAACAACAAGCCCAACGAGAAGAAGTCCGGACACTTGCCGGAGGAGCGAGCCTTCATGGACCGCGTTTTTGGCTCTTTCCCGGATGATGAGCCCCAGGAGAAGAAGGGGCTTGGGGACTGGCTCGGCGTGGTGGACTACGAGACCAAGACCGCCTGGGAGGCGGCCAAGGATCCGCAATGGTTTGACGTCGCCAGGCGCCTGCACCCGGAGGCCGAGGGGCCCTATACCTGGTGGACCTACCGCGGCCAGGCTTTCAACAACGACGCCGGGTGGCGCATTGACTATCAGGCTGCCACGAAGGCCATGCTGGAGCGCGCGCAGCGCACGTGGGTGGAGAAGGCGCCGACGGTGGAGGAGCGCTGGTCCGATCACTCTCCGCTTCTGGTGGAGTACAAGTAGCCCACGCCAAGTAGTGGTACGATAATCCCGTCTTAACGTCCTTTCTATTTCGCAGGAGATGCTCATGACCCGCGCAATCATCTACTTTGTCCTCGGCGCTATTCTGCTTGCCCTGGGTATCTGGTGGTGGACCATCGTCGGACCGTCCTTTGCCTTCCTTGGCCCGATCGTCCTCCAGGGCGTTGGCGGCGCGTTCATGGTGGCCGGTTTTGCCGTCATGATGGACGTCATTAGCCCGACCTCCCGCAAGATTTAATCGACGCAGCGCCTCCCCGGCGGAGGCGGCAGAGTAGAGTGATCAACCATGACTGACTCCACTTCTGCATCGACCTCCGCTTCTCGAGTCCTCTCTGGCATTCAGCCCACGGCGGACTCCTATCACCTGGGTAACTACCTTGGAGCGCTCAAGCAGTGGATTGACCTGCAAGACTCCCACGAGGCTTTTTACTTCATCCCGGACCTGCACGCCATCACGGTGGAGCAGAATCCGGAGGAGCTGCGCCACCGCACCGTGGCGGGCGCCGCGCAGCTCATCGCATTGGGTATTGACCCGGCGAAATCCACCCTCTTTGTACAATCCCACGTCCCCGCACACGCGGAGCTGACGTGGGTTTTGCAGTGCCTGACCGGCTTCGGTGAGGCCTCCCGCATGACCCAGTTCAAGGACAAGTCCCTCAAGCAGGGCCAGGACCGCACGTCCGTGGGCCTTTTTACCTATCCCGTCCTGATGGCCGCGGATATCCTCCTGTATTCCCCGCACTATGTGCCGGTGGGGGAGGACCAGCGCCAGCACCTTGAGCTCACCCGCAACCTGGCGGAGCGCTTCAACAACAAGTACGGCGAGGTCTTCCGCGTGCCGGAGGCCTTCATTCCGGAGGGCTCGGCCAAGATTTATGACCTGCAGGAGCCAACGGCCAAGATGTCGAAGTCGGGCGCAAACCCGAAGGGCATCGTAAACCTGCTCGATGCTCCCAAGACCTCCGCCAAGCGCATCAAGTCCGCGGTGACCGATGACCTTGGCGTGGTGGCCTTTGACCGCGAGAAGCAGCCCGGTGTGTCCAACCTGCTGGCCATTCAGTCCGCGCTGACTGGCGAGAGCATCCCGGACCTCGTGGACAAGTACGAGGGCCAGGGCTATGGCCACCTGAAGGTGGACACGGCGGAAGCACTTGAGGCTTTCACCACTCCGCTGAAGGCTCGCTACGACGAGCTCATGGAAGACCGCGGCGAGTTGGAGCGTATTTTGGCCAAGGGCGCCGAGCACGCCACGGAGATTGCCACCCCGCTCGTGGACAAGGTCTACGAGGCGGTGGGCTTTCTCCCCGCGCGTCGCGGCTGAGTTGGCTAGCATGATGAAGACTGTGTAGAGGATTCTGTAACTTATTTCTGTAATTCATAAAAAGGGGAAAGCCTGTGGCGCCAACGACTCAACCCGATGAGAAGAAGACCGATGATTACGGCATCGAGCGTGCTTATGCCGATGAGCCGGGAGCGGTAGATAAGGTCCGCGAGAAGTCCGGTTTTATCGACCACATCATGAAGATGCTGGATCGCTACGGTAGCCAAGGCGGCAACCAGTTCGCGGCCGGAATTACGTATTTCTCGGTTCTTGCTATCTTCCCCATCTTCATGCTCACGGTGGCAGCCATCGCCACCGTGTTGGCCAATCGCCCCGATCTCATGCAACAACTGGAAGAGCAGATCGCGAACGCCGTGTCGGGCGATCTGGGGGATTCGATTACGGAGCTTCTCCATACCGCGATTGAACAGCGCGGTGCGATGTACGGCATCGGTGGCCTCACCACCCTGTGGTCTGGGCTCGGCTGGATGAATAACCTGCGCATCGGCATTTCGGCGATGTGGATGCAGGATCCGACTGACGCCCCGGGCAACTTTGTGACCAAGAAGCTCAGCGACCTGCTGGGGCTCATCGGCCTGCTCGTGGCCATGGTTATCGCCTTCGGCGTGACGGCGGCGGGCTCCTCCGGACTGACCCAAAAGATCTTCGAGTGGGTTGGTATCGAGTCCTTCCCAGGAATGGGAACGGTGCTGGTTATCGCCGGCATCGTGATCGGTCTCATCGCTAACTTCCTCGTCTTCTGGTGGATGGTGGCTTTCCTGCCGCGCACGAAGGTGCCCACCAAGTCTGGTCTGAAGGGCGCGGCTATCGGCGCTGTGATCTTTGAGGCCATCAAACAGCTGTCCACCGTCATCATGTCCTCCGCGGCAGGCAACCCAGCCGGTGCCGTGTTTGGCCCGGTGATCGTCCTCATGGTGGTCATGTACTTGGTCTGGCGCGTCGTGCTCTATGTTTCCGCATGGACGGCTACTACTGAAGAATCTCTCGAACTGCTGGTTCCGCCGGTTCCGGATCAGGCAGTCATCCGCGTCCGCAACGAGATCCGCCAGGGCCCGAACACGGGCGTGACCTTGGGCGCCGGTGCTGCCCTTGGTGCGGCCGCCGCGGGTGCGTGGGCCCTGCTGCGGCGAAAGTAGGGCGGGATGCTACCAGCGTCTTTTGCCCCGAACCTTTATGCGCACTTCACCCTGGATTCGCGCGCGACCTCACGCGAGCTCAGCGTGCAGCTAGCGGCTGCTGACGCCCACCTCGAAGGCCTCGGCTACCTCCCCGAGGACTCCGAACGCGAGGAACTCGCCGTTGCCGCCCGCATTCTCTGCGAGCCCTCGTCCCGAGCCAGCTATGACCAAATGATGGAATCAGGTGCTCGGCTCACGTGGGCGCAGCTCGATGACTACGCCACTACCGGCCGCTGGGGCGAGAACCATCATGCTGCCACACCCGCCGCGCCTGTTCAGGACGCCCCGCGCGCTACTCCCGGTACCCGAGTGCTTTTGGCCGTCATCGACTACGTCATTGCGGCGATTGGTGTCTCCCTCTTGCTAAGCGTCGGGGTGTACAACTCCACTCTCAATGAGGTCTGGCTCACCAGTTTCTCGGGGATCATCACGGTGGCCTATTACATCTGCTTCGAAGTCCTAGTTGGGGCAACGCCGGCGAAGCTGATAGCTGGATACACGGTGCGCGATGTCACCACCCACAACAAGCTCACCTGGCAGCAGAGCATCAAGCGCAACTGGTGGCGCGTGGCCTCCCTCGTGCCGCTCATCGGCCCGCTCATTGCCTTCTTTGGTGCCCTGTACGTGGTGACCACGATTGGTCCGAAGAATGCGCTGCGCGGCCAGCACGACATTATGGCTAACGCCGAAGTAGTGAAAAAGTAGCAACCACTACGACCAGGAGAGCGACGAGCCCTGCCACGAGCCACCCAATCCAGCCCTGCGAGTCCCCAAAGGATGAAGACCCCGCAGTCGCCTCCGGGGTGGCGGGCGTGGACGGCGTGGTAGGAGCCGGGGTGGTTGGTGCAGATTCCGAGGGCTCCTCTTGTCCAGCCGCGAAATCATCCACAAGCCCTACGCCATCGCCGGGGCGGACGTCGGAGGCTTCGTCGAGAAGCATCTGCGCCTGCTCCCAAGCGCGGAAACCATGCTCGACGGTTGTATCGAGGAGGACCGCCTGCAGGCGGCGCCCGCCGCGATTAATCGCGCCGACGAAGGTATGGTGCGCGTCCTCGGTATAGCCCGTCTTGCCGCCGATACCGTCCGGGTCGTTGAGGAAGAGCCCATTGTCGTTCCACAGCTCATAACCGGGCATGTCACCCCAGCCGGGAAACTCCACGTGCTCGGTATCGACGATGCGCGCGAAGGTGTCGTTGGCAAAAGCCGCGCGGTAGATCAACGAGATATCCGCCGCGGACGTCGACATGCCTGCCGCGTCCAAACCGGAGTAGCTCGCCGCCACCGTCGAGCGCGTGCCAATCTCCTGTGCCTTCGCGTTGACTTTCTCCAGCGCCTTCTCATCCCCGCCAACAGCCTGCGCGAGGGCGTGCGCGGCGTCGTTGCCGGAAGCCATGAGTAGACCCTGTAAAAGCTGCTCCACGGTATAGACACCATCGGGGCCGAGGCCGACGGCGGAGCCTTCGACGGAGGCGTCGTCAAGCGTGGCGGTGATGCGCTGGTCCAGGGGCAGCTCTTCGATGACCACGAGCGCCAGCAGCGCCTTGATGATGGAGGCTGGGCGGTAGCGCCCGTTGGGATCCTTCATGGCGATGATTTCGCCAGTATCCAGGTCGCTAACCATCCACGCCGAAGCCACAACGTCCTTATTGACCCGAAAACCGCGCGGGGCTGTCACACCGCACGCAGCGCCCTCAACCGCGGGAAGGGGAGTGGGCGCTTCCTGGCCAGGTGCCAACCTCTCAGAGGTGGTCGTCGGTTCCTCGGGAACAAGGGAATGCGGGCAGGAGTCGGTATCCGGCGCGGTGGTGCGCGTGGGCGATGAGGACTCTTCCTCTTCTGCAAACGCGGGCGGCGTCGCGGCCAAGGCGAGGGCAGTGAGGATCGCGGGGACATGTTTCATAGCGTGCTTAATCCTAGACCGCGTCCTAGGATGATCCTCATGCATGACGCACCTCTGATTAGCCCCGAAAATAAAGACTCCGGCGCTGAGATTTTCGCCGGCCTGCCCAAGGTGACGCTCTTGGCGCCGTTGCCCACGGATGCTTCCACCCCAGAGGAGCTCCGCGCGGCCACGCACGCTGTTGTGCAGGCGCTTGCCAGCGACCACGTGGTCTACGCCGAGCTCCGCCTGCGCCCCAGTGCTTTCTCCTTCGGTGCCGCCGAGGCGCTCGCTGCAGCGCGGGAAGGACTCGACGTTCCCGGAATTGATGCTCGCCTCATCGTTGAGGGCGATGCCAATAGCTGGGATGTAGGCGAAGGCGTTGCCGGTGCTGCGCTGACAAAGTTGTCTGCGGCTGAGAAGCTCCGCGCAGATTTCATCCCGTGGGAGCGGGACGTTGCCTCCTATGAGGATGCCGTGGTGGCTGTGCAGGCGGGTGCGACACGCCTTGTGCACGCCACTGATCTTGTCGATGACTTCAGCGCTGATCTCGACGGCGTTCGCCCTGGCAAGGCATCCGCGTGGGTGCGGGATCGCCGCATCGCGTTGACCTTCGCGCCGCTGGAGGAGCTGCCCGCAGAGGAGCTGGCTGACCATCCTCTGCCGCTGCTGCAGCAGCTTGGCTTTACCTGCACCGTGGCAGGCGAGAAGCTCAGTGACGTTTTCCTGGCCCTGAGCGAGACCTTCGGCTATGGGCTGGAGGAGTTCTTCGATCTCACTATCAAGGCGATTGAGAACTCTTTTGCCAGTGAAGAAGACCGCCAGCGCCTCATCGAGCAGGAAATCCTACCCGCCTACGAGGAGCTAGCGGATCCGGAATTCGCGGAAGACGCTTCTGATGTGAACGCTTCCGAAGCGGAAGAAGACAGCGAGTCTTCCGAGTAAAAACTAGAAGCGGGAGAAGCGCTTCGTCAGCATTTCCTCCAGGCCCTTCCAGGACTCCGCGTGCTCGGTGTAGGGCTTGGAGGGCACGTAGCCTGCGTGCTCGGTGGAACCCAGCATGTAGCCCAGGTAGTCCTGGAAGCGCGGGTTCTGCAGCATGTAGGAGTTGATGGAGTCATCCCCGGCCCAGTCGGCGGCATCTGCGCAGACCTCGTAGCAACGGCTCATCTGGTCCGTATCAACGGATTCGGGGCCCTTTTCAATATCGCGGACAATGCCGTAGAAGCTGTACTGGTTATCCGGGTGAACGGTGACCTCGAGCTCACCAGCGTTCGCTGCGGCAACGACTTCCTCCCAGGTGGATACCTTTGCTAGGTCGTGGTCATCGTTTTCCATGATCCAGCGCACCAGCACCTTGGAGCTGGGGAAGGTGAAGATTTCGCCCCACTTGCCCAAGAAAACCGGCTTGCCGTCGAGGTAGGTGCGCAGGGTGTAGACCGTCCTCTGATCGGCGGTGATCTTCACCGGGTCGATGCCCGCGGCTGCCCAGGGGGAGCTGTCATAAGGATCGGCGGATTCTGCGGCGGCCTTGCGCTCTTCCTCGGCCTTCTTGCGGGCTTCCTCTGCTGCTTCGCTGGCGGCGGAGATGCGGGTGGCGGCGTTGGTGGTTGCATCCTGGGTGAAGTCAGAGGAAGGAACGACCTTGACCACCTTGTCGAGGTCTTCGATGACCGAGCGCCAGTTGCTGTGGATAACGCGGCCCACGCCGGACCACTCACTCATGCCCTGTTCACCGGCGTAGTGATCGGCTCCGCGGGCAGGGTTGCGCAGGATGGAGTGCGATGCGAAGAAGATGACGGTGTGTTCCGCGGCGCAGACCTCCGCTAGTGCCTGTGCAATCTCCAGGCAGCGTGCGACGGTGGACACGTTCTCGTGGCTGGGGCGGCCGGCCAGGTGCTTCGGCATGCCGATGAGGTCGTAGACGCGTTTCTTTTCTGGCACGACACGGTCCGCCGCTTGGGAATTAAAGGCTTCCCACTTCGGGTGGTCGAGCAAGTCGTGCTTCGTGCCGGATTCGAGGAAGCAGAGCATCTCGGCTTCGGTGTTAAAGAGCAGGACGGATTCGTCGTCACCGAGAAAGGCCTGCCACTCGGAACCGTTCTGGCGCCACTTTGGCGCCCATAGGGTATAAAAATCGCCCTCAGAAAGGGAGAGCTTGATGGGGACAATAGCGCGGGTGTTCATGGGCAAATAGTCTACCCTGTGGGCCTCCAGAAGCCTTTGAAAGCCATCCCCATGTTGTTGGTGCGCAGTGGATTGGTTTGCACGGGGCTGCCGGCCTCCACCATCTGCCCGTCACCGGAGTACATGGCCACATGCCCATCCCACACAACGAGGTCGCCGGGCTGCAGCTCATCCGCGCTCACCTGGCGGCCCACGGTCTGGCTTTCAGCGGTGCGCGGCAGTTCCACCCCAGCCTGGCGCCAAGCCCATTGGGTTAGCCCCGAGCAATCGAAGCTGCCGTTGCCGGTGCCGCCCCATCCATAGGGTGTGCCCAGCTGGGAGAGTGCGGCTTGCACCGCGGCCTGGCCTTGCGCGCTTCCTTTGCTATCAGAGGACGAGGACGTGGTCAGCGCGTGGCGTGCTCCGCCTTCCTCCTGCGGACCGCGCACTGAAGGGCGCACCGCGCGTTGTGCAATGGGCACGAGGGGCGCGGCCGCCTGAAGGAGCTCCCCGGCCAGCTGCTTTACGCGCAGCATCGCCTTGCCGACGTACTCCATTGCCAAGGCCTGCAAAGCCGAGCGGGCTGCGGCCTGTGTGGCTGGGTTGGGGATGAGCAAGCCCAAGGCTAAAGGCAGTCCGCGCTGGAGCAGCTCGAATCCCAGCCCGATGAGGTCCCTGACGGCCGCCGAGATGAGCCCGCGCGCGGAATCTAGCGCAGAGCGCGCCGTGGAAAGGTCCTCGGTGGCCTGGCGTGCGGTGGCGAAAAGCGCCCGCGGATCTCCGTGCGCTATCTCCGCTAAGGGCCCGGCAGCAGTGAGATCGGGCACAGTGGGCAGGGAGACATCGGGAAGCTGTGCCGGCTGCATCCGGGCGATGTGAGCGAGTGCTGACTCCAACATCACAGACCTCCACAGGCGCTAGCAAGAGCACCGTCAGCGTCCTCGGCCTCGCGGGCCATGCGGAAGCTGGAGTCCGCCACAGCTCCGGCATCCGCCCTGACCTGGGCAAGGCGGGCAGCGAGGTTTTCCATGGCGGAGTTAAATGCGCCGGTGAAGCCACCCAGAACGGAATCTATAGGTAACGCAGGAGGGGGAGTGGCGGAGGCTTGGGAGACGGTGGCCAGTTCGTGTGCCAGCCGGCGGGTGTATTCGGTGTCAATAGTGAATGTGTCAAAGCTAGTCATGCCTTTTTAGACTGCGCCGCCCGCTGATCGGTTCCCGGCGGATTCTTATACAGTGAAGGGCATGGATATCCACGTAGTAGACCACCCCCTCGCCGCCTCCCGGCTCACGCTGATGCGTGATGCCCGCAGCGATAACACCGCTTTCCGTGCCGCCCTGCGAGACCTGGGCACCATGCTGGTGTATGAAGCAGCCCGTGATTTGCCCGTCGAGCATTTTGATTGCGTCACTCCCGTCGCCACGGCGGAGGGCACCCGCCTGCAAAACCCGCCGATTATCGTGCCCATCATCCGTGCTGGTCTGGGCATGATTGACCCGGCCCTGTCCATGATTCCGGATGCCCAGGTCGGCTTCATCGGTATGGCGCGAGATGAGGAAACCCACGAGCCGGTGCCTTATCTGGAGGCCCTACCGGAGGATCTCAGCGGCCGCAGCGTCTTCGTGGTTGACCCGATGCTCGCCACGGGTGGTTCCCTCCTGCACTCCCTGAAGCTCCTTGCGGACCGTGGCGCTACCGACATCACGGCGATTTGCATGGTCTCCGCCCAGCCGGGCGTTGATGCGCTGGCTAACTCGGGCTTGCCAGTTCGCTTGGTCACCGCAGCGATTGATCCGGCCCTCAACGAGGACGCTTATATCGTGCCGGGGCTGGGTGACGCCGGCGATCGCCTCTACGGCCCCCGTAATATCGACCTGTAGCGAAACCGTCGGTCAGGGCAGACCGCTCAGTATATCTAGCGTGTGACCTGCCCGGCTAACTGAACCGCATGGTCTAGTTGTAGACTCTTCCCAAGAGGAAACCACGGAGGAGGAAGCAGTGATCTCGGACTACGTCAGTGAGTGGTTCAGCAACCACCGCGCGGAGGTCATCGCGTGGCGCCGCCATATTCACCGCCACCCGGAGACTTCCAATAACGAGGTGGAAACCACCCGCTTCCTGTCCCGCACCCTGCGCGAGTACGGCTTGGAGCCGCATCTTTTCCCCGAGACCGGCCTCATGGTGGACATCGGCCCCGATACGGAACTCGGACGCCTTGCCTTCCGTGCCGATATTGATGCGCTCCCCGTCACCGAGGTTACCGGCCTCGAGTACACCTCCGAGGTCCCCGGCGTCATGCACGCGTGTGGGCATGACATACACACCACCATTGCGCTGGCCACGGCCTGCGCCCTGGCGGACCTTAATCGCGAGCATCCGCTAGATTTCGGTGTTCGTGTCATCTTCCAGCCCGCCGAAGAAGTCTGGGTAGGCGGCGCCACCGATGTCATCGAGTGGGGTGCACTCGAAGGCGTGAACTCCATCTTTGCCGTGCACGTCGAACCAAAGCTGCGCGTCGGGCGTATCGGCGTTCGCGCTGGGGCGATCACCTCCGCGACCGATGTTGTGGAAATCAACGTCTCCGGCCCCGGCGGGCATACCTCGCGCCCGCACTTGTCGGCGGACGTCGTCTATGCGCTGGGCAAGCTGCTGACGGACCTGCCAGGTTTGCTCTCACGCCGCGTCGATCCGCGCACCGGCACCGTCTTGGTCTTCGGCCAGGTGAATTCCGGCTATGCCCCGAACGCGATCCCTGAGACCGGCTCTGTGTCTGGCACTATGCGCACGGCAGACATCGGAATCTGGCGGGATATGCAAACGCTCTTCTCCGAGTTGGTGGAACAGGTGCTAGCGCCCCTGGGTGTGGAGCATGAGCTGGTCTACCACCGTGGGGTTCCGCCCGTGCTTAACGACGACGTCTCTACCGCCCTCCTTGCCAGCGCTGCCCAGGCCATTGACCCGCAGGCTGTGGTTCAGGCGCCGCAGTCTTCCGGCGGCGAGGATTTCTCGTGGTACCTAGAAAAGGTGCCCGGCTCCATGGCTCGCCTTGGCTGCTGGTCCGGTGAAGGCGAGCAGCATGATCTGCATATGGGTGATTTGGCCCCCGATGAGCGAGCCATCGGCGTGGGCGTCAAACTCTTCGGCTCCGTGGCGGAGCAGTTTGCCAACGTGGAGGATTAAGCGCCTAAGCACTACACTGTGACAAGGATTTCCCAGAGTTCTTATAGGCAGAATTTTAAAAAAGGAGCGACAGTGTCACAGGAAGCCCCCCGCATCGTAATCATCGGCGGTGGCCCCGCAGGCTACGAGGCTGCGACCGCCGGCGCCAAGTACGGCGCGCACATTACGTTGATTGAGGAACAGGGCCCCGGTGGCTCCTCCGTTCTCTTGGACTGCGTGCCCTCAAAGTCCTTCATCGCTGGCGCCAACATTCGCACCGACTTCCGCCGCGCCGATGACATGGGCCTGAACCACCAGCTCAGCTCCTTGCAGCTGAGCCTGGAGGCCCTCAACGGCCGTGTTCAGGCGCTGGCTGCTAACCAGTCCCGTGACGTCCGTGCGGGCCTAGAGAAGATCGGCGTCAAGGTCATTGATGGGCGCGCTGCCTTTTCTGAGGATCAGCATGGCGTGAAGGGGGCAGCGCACAAGGTTGATGTCACCCATAAGGATGGCACCACTGAGACCCTCGACGCGGACCTCGTCCTCGTTGCTACCGGTGCCACCCCGCGCATTCTGCCGGGCGCGCAGCCGGACGGCGAGCGCATCCTCACCTGGCAGCAGGTCTATGACCTCAAGGAGGAGCCGGAGCACCTCATCGTCGTCGGCTCCGGCGTGACCGGTGCTGAGTTCGTTTCCGCCTTCGCCGAGATGGGCGTGCGCGTGACCATGGTGGCTTCCCGCGACCGCATTCTGCCGCACGACGACGCCGACGCTGCCGACGTCCTCGAGACCGTCCTGGCTGAGCGCGGCGTGGAGCTGGAGAAGAACTGCCGCGTGGAGACGGTCTCCCGTACAGAAGACGGCAACGTCGTGGTCAAGACCCAGGATGGCCGTGAGATTCACGGCTCCCACGTCATCATGTCCATCGGTTCCATCCCGAATACCAAGAACCTCGGCTTGGAGCACGTTGGTGTGGCTACCACGAAGTCCGGCCACATCGAGGTTGACCGCGTTTCCCGCACCAATGTCGCTGGCATCTATGCCGCCGGCGACTGCTCCGACCTGTTCCCGCTGGCTTCCGTTGCCGCGATGCAGGGCCGTATCGCTATGTACCACTCCCTGGGTGAGGGCGTGTCCCCGCTGCGCCTGAAGACCGTAGCAACCGCCGTGTTTACCCGCCCAGAAATTGCTGCTGTGGGCTTTACCCAGGCGGAGATTGAGGCCGGTGAGGTTGCCGCCCGCACCATCACGATGCCGTTGAATACCAACCCGCGCGCCAAGATGCGCTCGCTGCAGCACGGCTTTGTCAAGCTCTTCTGCCGTGCGACCTCCGGCCGCGTCATCGGTGGCGTGATTGTTGCTCCGACTGCCTCCGAGCTCATTCTGCCCATCGCGGTCGCCGTGACCAACCAGCTCACCGTGAACCAGCTAGCGGATTCCCTGGCGGTCTACCCGTCCCTGTCCGGCACCATCACGGAGGCGGCCCGCCGCCTCGTTGCTCACGATGACCTTGAGTAAAGACCTCGCGTAAATCAGACCCGGGTCTGATTTATCTACGGCCCGCTCTTATAAGCCCAGTGTGCTCACCGCATGCTGGGCTTCTTCCATGGTGAACTGCTCTCCGTATTCGCTGGTGAGCTGCTCTAACAATGCGGAGCCGGACATTGGCATGAGCTCCCGATAGCTCTCTGCTGCCTCGACGGCTTCGGCCATCCAATCAGCATTGACGGTGTCTACGGCGTATTGAGCTTGTTCTGGCGTGAACTTCTCCCCGTACTCGGAAGTCAGTTGCTCATAGAGCTTTGCCTTGGAAAAGGAGGAGAAATCGAGGTAACTCTCTGCGGACTCGAGCGCCTCGGCGTTCCAGTCCACATCCAGCTGATCCATTGCGTACTGCGCCGCCTCGGGTGAGAATTGCGAGCCGTATTCGCTCGTGAGCTGGTCATAGAGCTTAGCTTCGGAGAATGAGGAAAAGTCCAGATAACGCTTCGCCGCGCGCAGAGCATTCTTGTGTTCTGCGGGCACGGTGTTGTCATCGCTGCCGGTACCGCCTCCGGCGGTTTCCACGTCAACTACGGCGTGGTTGATATCGAGCGTCGGGGTGCTCAGCGCAGACTCCAGCGATTCGGCGGCAGTGACGCTTGTGCTTGGCTCCGGTGAGGCGGTGTTAGTCGGGTCATCGCTATCAGAACCTGCATTGAGGGCGATGCCGCCGAGCACGAATACCGCGACGGCACCCGCACCCCACTTCAGGCAGCCGCCCTTCTTTTTCTGTGGTGCCGGCTGCACCGGGGTTGGTTCCGGAGAGAACTGAGGAGCTGCATAAGGGTTGGGCATGAGAGAGAACCTCCTGCGTAGGTGAGGGAAGAGAACTCGGCGTGGTGCCGAACACGTCCTATCTTGGCAAGCCCACCGGACATCGCAGTAGGAAATTCGAAAGCCTAGGCGAAAATGAAAGAACTATGAGGTGGCATAAGCCGAAACCGGCGTGGCATTGAGGTCGAGGCTGACGGGCCGCCCCACCTGTGGGAAGGCACGCTGCGGGCACGCTGGACGTGGGCAGGCGGCGCAGCCAGGGCCGATGGGGGTCGCCTCAGAAGGGGAGAGGTTGAGCGCATCCGCGTAGACCACGCGATCCGCCTGTGCGATATCGCAGCCTAAGCCCACGACGAATTCTTTGCGCGGCGTGCCCCAGGCCTGGGCCTGGCCTTGGACGAAGCGCGCAATCCACAAGTAGGTGTGGTCATCGGGCATCGAGGCCACCTGCCTCGTGATGCGGTTGGGCGTTTCAAAAGCGCGGTGCACGACCCACAACGGGCAGGAGCCGCCGCTGCGGGCGAAGTGGAAAGCGGTGGAGGACTGGCGCTTGGAAATATTTCCTGCGCGGTCGGTGCGGATGAAGGAGAAGGGAACGCCTTGGTGGCCGGGTCGCTGTAACGTCGACAAGCGCTGCGCGGTGGTCTCGAAACCAGTGCCAAAGGCCGTCGCGATGACGTCGATGTCATAGCGCGTTTCCTCCGCAGTGGCGAGGAACTGGGTATAAGGCATGGTCACGGCGGCGGCAAAATATTGCGCGAGGCCCAGCGTGCCAATAGTCTGTGCTTCCTCGCCCGGCAATTCGGCGACGAGTTCCGCGCAATGCTCCGGGTAGGCCAGCAGGCAGTACTGGAGCGCCATTTCAAAGACGAGTTGGGATTCCGTAAGGCCCGCGCGCAGGTGCAACTCGCGGTCGTGGAAGGTGCGGCGCCGTGGTGAAGAGGAGGAGAATCGCGTCGTGACACCGAATTCATCCTGCAAGACGGAAGCTAAGCGCCCGCGGCGCAGGACTCGGTCTCCGAGCGAATCGGAGAGCTCCTCGGCGGCTATGTCGAGGCTATGGACGTAGTTGTGGGCGTCGTAGAAGAAGTCACGGACCGCTTCGAAAGGGCCGGGTTCGGCGGGGGTGTGTGCGGCGGCGTCGACAAGCCGGGGTAAAAGTTCGGGGAAGCGCCCGCTTAAGTCAGTAAGGGTGGCTTCGGTGGCTTCGGGGAAGAGCTGGCGCAGCTCGGCGAGAGCGCGCAGATCGCGGTCCCCTGCAAAGTACGTGGCGTCAACGCCGAAGCGTTGGGTCAGCTGCAGGAGGACGGTGACGGTGAGGGGGCGCTGGTCATTTTCCAGCTGGTTGAGGTAGCTGGTGGATAGCCCCAGCTGCTTCGCCATGGCGGCTTGTGTGAGTTTGCGTTCCTTGCGTAGTGCGTGGATTCTCGCCCCCGCGTAGTGCTTGGTCACCGTCTGCTTCCTCCTAAAAGATTGCGCTAGCTGGGGATTCCACAAGTTTTGCAATTAACGCAAATCCCTGCAACAGATAGTCACAGTTTACACATGTGGCAGGTCACACGGGGTGGGGTTAGTGTGATGCCTATCGCAATCGTTGTTCTGGTCTAGGAGGGAATCCCGTTGATTAACCACGAAGTACGTACCCACAAGTCCGCCGAGGACTTTCCTATTGAAGAGCACTTGGCCTACAAGGTTGCCAAGGTAGCTGCCGATCCCGTCGAGGTTCCGGCCGAGACCACCGAGATGATCATCAACCGCATCATCGATAACGCCTCCGTGGCCGTCGCTTCCGCAACGCGCCGCCCGGTTGCCTCCGCCCGCGTCATTGCACAGGCCCACCCGGTGCAGGAAGGCGGCGCCACCATCTTCGGCGTGGACGGTAACTACTCCGCCGAATGGGCTGCGCTGGCCAACGGCACCGCCGTGCGCGAGCTGGACTACCACGACACCTTCCTTGCTGCCGACTACTCCCACCCAGGCGATAACATCCCGCCGATTCTGGCCGTGGCACAGCACAAGGGGCTGACCGGCAAGGACCTCATCCGCGGCCTGGCCACCGGCTACGAAATCCAGGTCAACCTGGTCAAGGGCATCTGCCTCCACGAGTGGAAGATTGACCACGTGGCACACCTTGGCCCGTCCGTCGCCGCGGGCATCGGCACCATGTTGAACCTCGACGTGGACACCATTTACCAGGCCATCGGCCAGGCACTGCACACCACTACCGCCCCCCGCCAGTCCCGCAAGGGCCTGATTTCCTCCTGGAAGGCCTACGCCCCAGCCTTCGCGGGCAAGATGGGCATCGAGGCAGTGGATCGCTCCATGCGCGGCGAGGGCGCGCCGGCCCCCATCTGGGAAGGTGAGGACGGCTTCATCGCCTGGATGCTCCACTCCCCGGAGCGCACCTACACCGTCCCCCTTCCGGCGGAGGGTGAAGAAAAGCGCGCCATCCTGGACACCTACACCAAGGAGCACTCCGCGGAGTACCAGGCACAGGCCCCGATCGACATGGCCTTTGCCCTCAAGAAGACCCTCGCGGAGAAGGGCCTGAAGACGGAGGACATCGAGTCCATCGTCCTGCACACCTCGCACCACACCCACTACGTCATCGGCACCGGCGCTAACGACCCGCAGAAGATGGATCCGAACGCCTCCCGCGAGACCCTGGATCACTCCATCATGTACATCTTCGCCGTGGCCCTGCAGGACGGCGAGTGGGACTACGAGACCTCCTACTCCGACGAGCGCAAGCACCGTCAGGACACCATCGACCTGTGGCACAAGATTTCCACCGTTGAGGATCCAGAGTGGACCCGCCGCTACCACTCCAACGACCTGGATGAGAAGGCTTTCGGCGGCAAGGCCGTCATCACCTTCAAGGACGGCACTGTCATTGAGGATGAGCGCGCGGTAGCCGACGCCCACCCGCTCGGCGCCCGCCCCTTCGGCCGCGAGGAGTACATCAACAAGTTCAAGAAGCTGGCCGCTGGCAAGGTCTCGGAGGAGGAGCAGGAGCGTTTCCTCGCTGCCGCGCAGAACCTGGAGAACCTCACCGACCTGAACGAACTCAACGTTCGCCTCACCGACGAGGCCATCGCCACCGCACCCGAGACCCCGAAGGGACTGTTCTAAATGGCTGGCCTATTTGGCTCCACTATCAGCAACGCAGACAAGCGCAAGAGCTTTCGCGAGGCGCTGAATGCACCGGAAATCACCACGCTGCCGGGCGCCTTCAACCCGCTCACCGCGCGCCTTATCCAGGATCTCGGTGGCTTCGGCGGCGTCTACGTCTCCGGCGCGGTGCTGGCCAATGACCTGGGCCTGCCGGACATCGGCCTGACCACGCTCACCGAGGTAGCGCAGCGCGCCGGGCACATTGCCCGTGCCACGGACTTGCCTGTGCTTGTCGACGCCGACACCGGCTTCGGCGAACCCATGTCCGCCGCCCGCACGGTTGCCGCGCTGGAGGACGCTGGCCTGGCCGGCTGCCACCTGGAGGACCAGGTCAACCCGAAGCGCTGCGGTCACCTCGATGGTAAGGAAGTCGTGCCGACGGATCTCATGGTTCGCCGCATTACCGCCGCCGTCAATGAGCGCCGCGATGAGAACTTCATCATCTGTGCCCGCACCGATGCCGCCGGCATCCACGGCATCGATGAGGCCATCGAGCGCGCCAAGGCCTACGCCGATGCCGGCGCGGACCTCATTTTCACCGAGGCCCTCTACTCGCCGGAGGACTTCGAAAAGTTCCGCGCCGCCGTGGACACCCCGCTGCTGGCCAACATGACGGAGTTCGGCAAGACCGAGCTGCTGTCGGCTAAGCGCATTGAGGACTTGGGCTACAACGCCGTCATCTGGCCGGTGTCCACCCTGCGCGTGGCCATGGGTGCTACCGAAGAATTCCTCCGCGACATGCAGGAGACCGGACTGCAATCCGAGGAGTGGCTCGAGCGCATGCAGCACCGCTCCCGCCTCTACGAGCTGGTGCGCTACGACGAGTACAACGCCTTCGACCAGAGCGTGTTCACGTACTCCAAGGACAGCTACAAGCCCACCTTTGACTAATCCCCCCGGCCTAGCCCACACGCTAGGCCCCCCACTTAAGGAGAAACACCATGTCTGAAACCCCAGAGATCCGCAAGGGCCTGTACGGCGTTGTCGTCGACGAGACCGCCGTGTCCAAGGTTGTCCCGGAGACCAACTCCCTGACCTACCGTGGCTACCCGGTGCAGGAGCTGGCCCGCTACTGCTCCTTCGAGGAGGTTGCCTACCTGCTGTGGAATGGCGAGCTGCCGACCCAGGATGAGCTGGTCCGCTTCTCCGCCCGTGAGAAGGCACTGCGTCACCTGGACCGCCACCTCATCGACCTGATCACCTCCATGCCGAAGTCCTGCCACCCGATGGACGTGCTGCGTACCGCAGTCTCCTTCATCGGCTCCCAAGACCCGGAGGAGTACACCAAGGACTCCGAGCACATCCGCCGCACTGCGCTGGAGCTCATGGCGAAGCTGCCGACCATCGTCGCACTCGACATCCGTCGCCGCCGTGGCGAGGGATACCTCGAGCCTTCCCGTAAGAAGGGCTTTGCGGAGAACTTCCTGTGGATGGTCTTCGGTGAGGAGGAAGGCTCCCCAGCCCTCTCGCGCTCCGATATCGAGGCCTTTGATAAGTCCCTCATCCTCTACGCGGAGCACTCCTTCAACGCTTCCACCTTCGCTGCCCGCGTGGTGACCTCCACGATGTCCGATACCTACTCCGCTGTTACCGCCGCCATCGGCGCCCTCAAGGGCCCGCTACACGGTGGTGCTAACGAGGCCGTGATGAAGAACTTCCTGGAGGTCGGTGACCCGGCCAAGGCAGAGGAGTGGACGCTCAACAAGCTCAAGAACAAGGAGCTCGTCATGGGCTTCGGTCACCGCGTGTACAAGAACGGTGACTCCCGTGTTCCGACCATGGAGGCTGCCTTCCGCGAGCTGGCCAAGGATCACGGCCAGGAGCAGTGGGTGGAGATGTACGAGAAGATGGCTAAGACCATGTACGAGAACACCTCCATCAAGATCCAGCCGAACCTGGACTTCCCGGCTGGCCCCGCGTACCACATCTTGGGCTTCGACATCGAGTTCTTCACCCCGATCTTCGTGATGGCCCGCATCACTGGCTGGACCGCACACATCGTGGAGCAGAACGAGAACAACTCCCTCATTCGCCCGCTGTCTGCTTACAACGGCAAGGAGCAGCGCTCCGTTCCTCCGAAGCAGATCTAAGAGAAGCGGACCTAGTCAGCGTAAAACCAGCGCACGAAACTTTCTTCTCGTGGGCTGGTTTTCTTCTTTGTCCGACTATGTGCAGCGTGTGGATTCCTGTTGACATATAAGCCGATTCTCGCCCGCGTTGTCGCCTCGGACACTATCCTTGTCTTCGTATTGTTCCTATCTGAAAGGATCACTCCTAGTGTCTGATACCGCCCACAAGTCCTTCTCCAAGATCTTGGTGGCCAACCGCGGTGAGATTGCCGTGCGTGCCTTCCGCGCCGCCTTTGAGGTCGGTTCCAAGACCGTTGCAATTTATCCCAAAGAAGACCGCAACTCCTTCCACCGCGCCTTCGCGGATGAAGCCGTGCGTATCGGTACCGAGGGTCAGCCGGTCAAGGCTTATCTCGATATCGATGAGGTTATTCGCGCCGCCAAGAAGTCCGGTGCGGATGCCATTTACCCGGGGTATGGCTTCCTTTCAGAGCGTGCAGATTTGGCTCGCGCCTGCCGTGACAACGGCATCAAGTTCATCGGCCCCACGGCTGAGACCCTCGACCTGACCGGCGATAAGGCCGCCGCTGTGGCTGCAGCTGAGGAAGCAGGGCTGCCTACGTTGAAGGACTCGAAGCCCTCGACGGACGTCGACAAGCTGGCGGAATACGCCAAGGACTTTGAGTTCCCTGTCTTCGTGAAGGCAGTGGCCGGCGGCGGTGGCCGCGGCATGCGTTTCATTGAGAACGAGGCGGAGCTGAAGACCAAGTGCGCTGAGGCCTCCCGCGAGGCGGAGGCCGCCTTCGGCGATGGCAATGTTTACCTCGAGACCGCGGTCATTCGCCCGCAGCACATTGAGGTGCAGATTCTGGCTGACTCCCAGGGCAACGTCATGCACCTGTACGAGCGCGACTGCTCCGTGCAGCGCCGTCACCAGAAGGTCGTGGAGATCGCCCCGGCGCCGACGCTGGACCCGGAGCTGCGGGACCGCATCTGTGCGGACGCCGTGAAATTCTGCGAGCACATCAACTACGAAGGCGCCGGTACCGTCGAGTTTCTCGTGGATGAGAAGGGCAACCACGTCTTCATCGAGATGAACCCGCGCGTGCAGGTCGAGCACACCGTGACCGAGGAGGTCACGGGCGTGGACATCGTGAAGTCCCAGATGCAGATTGCCGCGGGCCTCTCCCTGGAGGAGCTGGGCCTCAAGCAGGAGGATATCCACATCACCGGCGCGGCACTGCAGTGCCGTATCACCACTGAGGACCCCTCTAACGGCTTCCGCCCAGATACCGGCACGCTGACCCAGTACCGCTCGCCGGGCGGCGCGGGCGTGCGTCTCGACGGTGCAACGGCCGTCGGCGCGGAGATCTCCCCGAACTTTGACTCGCTGCTGGTGAAGATGACCTGCCGCGGTGTCACTTTCGAGCAAGCCGTGGCCCGTGCGCAGCGCGCGCTCAACGAGTTCACCGTGGCCGGCGTGGCCACCAACATCGGCTTCCTGCGCGCTCTGTTGCGCGAGCCCGACTTCGTCAACACTCGCGTGGACACCAGCTTCATTCCGGAGCACCCGGACCTGCTGAAGGCCCCGCCGGCTGTGGACGAATCTGGCCGCATCATCGACTACATCGCTGACGTGACCGTCAACAAGCCGAACGGTGAGCGTCCGACCACCCTGCGCCCCTTCGATAAGCTGCCGGATCTGGACTTTAACTCCGAGCTGCCGCGCGGTTCCCGTGACGACTTGCTGGAGCTGGGCCCGAAGAAGTGGGCTGAAAAGATCCGCAAGCAGGACGCCCTGGCGGTCACCGATACCACCTTCCGCGATGCTCACCAGTCCCTGCTGGCTACCCGCGTGCGCGGTACCGCTCTGGTCACGGCTGCTGAAGCCGTTGCCCGCATGACCCCGGAGCTGTACTCCGTGGAGGCGTGGGGTGGTGCTACTTACGACGTGGCCATGCGCTTCCTCAAGGAAGACCCGTGGGTCCGCTTGGATCTGCTGCGTGAGGCCATGCCGAACCAAAACATCCAGATGCTGCTGCGTGGCCGCAACACCGTGGGCTACTCGCCGTACTCCAACGACGTGTGCTCCGGCTTCGTGCAGGAGGCCGCCAAGTCCGGCGTGGATGTCTTCCGCATCTTTGACGCGCTGAACGACGTCACCCAGATGCGCCCGGCTATCGACGCCGTCCTGGAGACCAACACCACCGTGGCCGAGGTTGCCATGGCCTACTCCGGCGACATGTGCTCCCCGGATGAGAAGCTCTACACGCTGGATTACTACCTCAAGCTGGCCGAAGAGATCGTCAACACCGGCGCTCACGTCCTGGCTATTAAGGACATGGCAGGCCTGCTGCGCCCGGAGTCTGCATCTAAGCTGGTTATGGCTCTGCGCAAGGAGTTTGACCTGCCGGTTCACGTGCACACGCACGATACCGCGGGTGGCCAGCTGGCTACCTACTACGCGGCGGCCCTCTCTGGCGCGGACATCGTCGACGGTGCCTCCGCACCGCTAGCGGGAACCACCTCTCAGCCATCGCTGTCCGCCATCATCGCGGCATTCTCGAACTCTTCGCGTGATACCGGCATTTCGCTTAAGGCAGTCTCCGATCTGGAGCCCTACTGGGAGGCAGTACGCCAGCTCTACCAGCCGTTCGAGAAGGGCATTCCTGGACCGACCGGCCGCGTCTACCGCCACGAGATTCCGGGCGGCCAGCTGTCCAACCTGCGCGCGCAGGCTACTGCGCTGGGCTTGGAGGACCGCTTCGAAATCATCGAAGACACCTACGCGGCAGTGAATGAGATGCTTGGCCGCCCGACCAAGGTGACTCCGTCCTCCAAGGTGGTCGGTGACCTCGCTCTGCACCTCGTGGGTGCTGGCGTGGACCCGGCTGACTTCGAGGCCAACCCCACCAAGTACGACATCCCGGATTCCGTCATTGCCTTCCTGCGCGGTGAGCTTGGTACGCCTCCGGGTGGCTGGCCGCCGCTGCGCGACAAGGTCCTGGAAGGCCGCGCGCCTGGCGACGTCGCCGTCAAGCCCGTCCCCGAAGAGGAGAAGAAGCACCTGAGTTCGGATGATTCCACCGAGCGCCGTGCCTCCCTCAACCGCTTGCTCTTCCCGAAGCAGTTCGAGGAGTTCAACGAGTTCCGCCGCACCTACGGCAATACCGAGGCGCTGACGGATACCGTCTTCTTCTACGGTCTGGAAGAAGGTAAGGACTACATTGTTCACCACTTCCCGGAGGGCTCCAACGACCGCGCAGACCTCAAGCCCATCACCTTGCGTCTTGACGCTATGGGTGAGCCGGACGAGAAGGGCATCCGTAACGTGGTGCTCAACGTCAACGGTCAGATCCGCCCGCTCAAGGTGCGTGACAACAACGTGGAGTCCACCGTCGCCACCGTGGAGAAGGCTGACCCGTCCAACGATGGCCATGTGGCCGCACCGTTCGCTGGCGTGGTCAACCCGACTGCCAAGCCTGGTGACGAGGTCAAGGCCGGCGACCAGATCGCCGTCATCGAGGCCATGAAGATGGAAGCCTCCATCTCCGCCACAAAGGATGGCACCATCGAGCGCGTCGCCATTGGCGCCGCCACCAAGGTGGAGGGCGGCGACCTCATCGCCGTCATCAACTAAAGGCCGACTTAGGTCATGGATGGGTGAGCAGCGTCATTCTTGGCGCTGCTCCCTGGTGGTTTTAGCGGTGGGGTGGGATTCTTCCGCACTACATTGGCCTAAGCCAGGAGGGCGTCTCGCAAAAGGCATCTGGCAGAAGGCATCTTTGGGTCCAAAAACGCCATCTGCACTGAGTAAAAGGCGTTTTCAGCCGTGAAAACGCCTTTTGACTGATGCCTTTCATCAGACGCCTTTTGCCAGATGCCTCCCGCATGTCGATGGAGGCACGTAGGCGTTGCGCGTTGCGAGGGGAGCGAAGAAGCTAGTCGCGTTTCGCGAAGATACGTGCAGTGTTCTACGGAAACCGTCGTTGTGACCCGACTTGGATCCTGGGTGGGTGAGCAACGTCGCTGTTCGCGCTGCCGTCGACGCGCCGCCGAAGGCGTCGAGTATAGTCGACACCCTTTGCGGACTTGTGCTGCTAGAAACGCTTGAGCATCACGTGGGCATCTGGGCGGCCGGGGACGTCGATGTCGACGAAACCCTCGGATTCATAAAGCTTGCGGGCGCCGGTGTTCTCCGGCTCAATCCACAGCGAAATGGCGGGCGCCTCCTGTGCCTCGGCGAGGTCGCAGGTGTTGCGCAGGAGGCGTCGCCCAGCGCCCAAGCCCCTGTAGCGGGACTCCACCGCAAGGAAGAGCTCGGGGATTTCCTCCGGATCCAGGTCGGTGGCCCACTGGGACTCATCAAAAGGATCGGCCTCTGGATTGCCGGTGTAAGCAGCACCCTTCGCTTCGGTGGTGTAGTAGCGCAGCCACGCGCCACCAACGGGCACGCGGTGGCTGGAGACAGCGATGACGCCGCCGTCGACATGGGGCGACCATTCGTCGACGTACAGCCCCACATCAGGCGTGTGGAAATCACCGATATGGGCGTCCTCGTCACCGAGGACATCGGCGAGGAAAAGGAGGCGGGAGAGGTAGGTACGGTCGTGCTCCTTGGCCAACCGTACACCGAACTCAGAATCGTTAACGCTCATGCCTTCCGAGGCTACTTGATCTCCAGAATCGGCTCGCCCTTGTTGATCTGCGTGCCGGTGGACACCTTGAGGTCGGTCACGGTGCCGGATTTGTGGGCCTTGACGGGGTTCTCCATCTTCATGGCCTCGAGGACGACAACGACCTCGCCCTCTTCCACTTCCTGGCCCTCCTCGACGGCGACCTTGATGACGCTGCCCTGCATCGGCGCGGTCACGGTGTCGCCGGACACGTTTGCCGACGCCCCCTTGCCACGACGCTTCTTCGACTTCTTGCGCTTATTGCCACCGCCCAAGAGGAGGTTGCCCGGCAGGGCCACCTCGATACGGCGGCCGCCCACCTCGACGACGAACTTCTGGGCGGCCTCCTGTTCCTCGTCCTCGGGGGCCTCGGTTGTGTCGGTGTACTCAGGCAGTTCGTTTACCCACTCTTCCTCGATCCACTTGGTGTAGACCGTGAAGTTGCCGTCTTCGGCGGTGAAGGCAGGATCGGTGAGAATGGCCTGATGGAAGGGGATAACCGTGGGGAGGCCTTCGATGCGGTACTCGGCCAGGGCGCGGCGTGCACGCGCAATGGCAGTCGCGCGGTCCGGGCCCCAGACGATGAGCTTGGCCAGCATGGAATCGAACTGGCCACCAATGACGGAACCTTCGCGCACGCCGGAGTCCATGCGCACGCCCGGGCCGGAAGGCTCGGAGTACGTGGCGACGGTTCCGGGGGCTGGCATGAAGCCCGCGGCGGCGTCCTCGCCATTGATGCGGAACTCGATGGCGTGGCCGTGCGGAGCCGGGTCCTCGGAGATGGAGAGCTCACGGCCCTCCGCGATGCGGAACTGCTCGCGAACCAGGTCGAAGCCAGTGGTTTCCTCGGTAACGGGGTGCTCGACCTGGAGGCGCGTGTTGACCTCAAGGAAGGAGATGAGGCCATCGTCGCCCACAAGGTACTCCACGGTGCCGGCACCGTAGTATCCGGCCTCGCGGCAAATGCGCTTGGCAGATTCGTGGATGGAGGCGCGCTGCTCATCGGTGAGGAAGGGGGCAGGGGCTTCTTCAACGAGTTTCTGGAAGCGGCGCTGCAGGGAGCAGTCGCGGGTGCCCATGACGATGACATTGCCGTGCTGGTCGGCGAGGACCTGAGCCTCGACGTGGCGGGCCTTATCCAGGTAGCGCTCGACGAAGCACTCTCCGCGGCCGAAGGCGGTAACGGCTTCGCGTGTAGCAGACTCGTAGAGGTCCTTGATCTCTTCGCGGGTGTGGGCGACCTTCATGCCGCGGCCACCGCCACCGAAAGCGGCCTTGATGGCAACCGGTAGACCGTGCTCGTCGGCGAAGGCCTCGACCTCCTCTGCGCTGGCGACGGGATCCTTGGTACCCGGTGCCATGGGAGCGTCAGCACGCTCGGCAATGTGACGGGCGGTGACCTTGTCACCCAAGTCGGCGATAGACTTCGGGGAGGGGCCGATCCAGATCAGGCCCGCGTCGATGACGGCCTGGGCAAAATCGGCGTTCTCGGAGAGGAAGCCGTAGCCGGGGTGGATGGCGTCGGCGCCGGATTTGGAGGCGGCGTCGAGAATCTTGTTGAAGTCGAGGTATGACTCTGCGGAAGTTTGACCGCCGAGTGCAAAGGCTTCGTCGGCAAGCGTGACGAATGGGGCGTCAGCATCGGGCTCAGCGTAGACCGCTACGGATGCGATGCCGGCGTCGCGAGCCGCGCGGATAACGCGGACCGCGATCTCACCGCGGTTGGCCACGAGGACCTTGGTGATGTTCTTGGTTTCAACTGCCACGGCAGGAACCCTCCTCCATTATTTCTGATAGGACTGCGTACTATTCTTGCACACCAAAACATGAGGATACCTTCACATCTTGGTTTCGTGTCAAAAAATAAACCCGCACCAGCGTGGATGCGGGGTTAATTCGGTGTGTTCTTAGCGCTCAACGGGCATGCGAACCATGTTGCCCCACTCTGCCCACGAGCCATCGTAGACGCGCGGGTTGTCGAAGCCGAGCAGGTACTTGAGTACAAACCAGGTGTGCGCGGCCTGAGCGCCGACATGCGAGTAAAGGACGGTTTCCGTTGCGGGCTCTAGCTCGCCATAGTTGACCTTGAGCTCGCTGAGCGCGCGGAAGCAGCCGTTGGGGTAGACCGCTCGATCCCACTCGAGGTTGATGGCGCCTGGGATGTGGCCGTGGGTCAAGGTGGTGCCGTAGGCAGACTCACCAGTTCCGTTCTTGAGGGCGGCTTCGCCGCAGAACTCGTCTGGACTGCGGGTGTCGACCACCGTGGTGGTGGAGCCGCGCAGCTCGTCGACGAAGATGCGGGATGATTCTTCGCGGGAAACCTCAGGGTAGGAGGAAGCGGTTGGGTCAGGGACCATAAACGAGGTATCGCGTTCCTCGGACATCCAGGCATCCCGGCCACCATCGAGAAGCCGCACGTCTTCGTGGCCGTACAGCTCAAAGATCCACAGGGCGAATGCAGCCCACCAGTTGGACTTGTCTCCGTACAGGATGACGGTGTCATCGCGCTCGATGCCCTTCGAGCGAAGGAGGGCTGTGAAATCTTCCGCGCTGATGATGTCCCTCGTTGTGTTATCGAGCAGTTCTGTCTGGACGTTGATACGGATAGCGGTGGGGATGTGGCCGATATCGTAGAGGAGTGAATCCTCATCGACCTCGATGACGTGGAGGCCGTTGATGCCCAGTCGCGCGGATAGCCACGGTGCGGACACGAGGCGCTCAGGGTGCGCGTACTCCTGGAAAGGGGGATTCGGGTCGAATTCGGCCACGGTCCACCTGCCTTTCTCGTTAAGGGGAAACGTTCGCTTCAACTCTAGCGCGCTCGGCCGAAAAGTGGTCACGGGGGAGGGCTCTTTGTGGTGTTGGATACATTTTTATGCCGTAGGGTGCCAGCTCGCGTGTGCTGGTTATAACAAGTGTGCAGGTCAGGGGCTAAAAACTGCGTTAAGCTCGACTTTTATCGCATTTTGGCGTCGCTTCTTCAGGTGAGCGAACAGGCCTCACCTGGGTTATTTTAAGAAGTGACACTCATCAACCCCCTAGCGAAAGGGAAGCACTGTGCACAAGGCAATCGTCGTCTTCGAGGTCGAGGGCGGATCCGACAAGCAGATCAATGGACACCGTAAGGACACCATGCCGATCGTCGACTGCATCAAGGATGCAGGCTGGCACGCAGAGGTCGTGTTCTACCGTCCCGAGTGGTCTGAGAAGCTCTTTGAGTATGTATCTGAGAACTTCGATGCCTACATTTCCCGCGTGAACCCGGGCAACATCCCGGGCGGTGAGAAGGGCTACTTCGACTTGCTCACCAAGCTGTCCGACGCCGGCCTGGTCGGCATGTCCACCCCGTACGAGATGATGGCTTACGGTGCCAAGGATGCCCTGGTTAAGCTCAATGACACGGACCTGGTTCCGGCTGACACCGCCGCCTACTACGACGTCGAGTCCTTCCACAAGACCTTCCCGGCCTCCCTGTCCTACGGCGAGCGCGTGCTCAAGCAGAACCGCGGTTCCACTGGTTCCGGCATCTGGCGCGTGCGCCTTGCCGACGAGAAGCTGGCCGAGTCCGTCGAACCGGGCACCGCACTGCCTCTCGACACCAAGATCAAGTGCACCGAGGCTGTGGACAACCACACCGAGGAGCGCGAGCTCGGCGAGTTTATGGATTTCTGCGACCAGTACATCGTGGGTGACAACGGCATGCTCGTGGACATGCGCTTCATGCCGCGCATCGTTGAAGGCGAGATTCGTATTCTTCTCGTGGGCCCGGATCCGGTCTTCGTGGTGCACAAGAAGCCGGCTGAGGGCGGCGACGCTTTCTCCGCGACCCTGTTCTCCGGTGCAAAGTACACCTACCAGAAGCCGGAGGAGTGGCAGGAACTCGTCGACATGTTCGCTGAGGTCCGCCCGGTCATTGCAGAGAAGCTCGGTGGTGACAACATCCCACTGATCTGGACCGCAGACTTCATGCTGGCGGACGGTGAGAACGGCGAAGACACCTATGTCCTTGGTGAGATCAACTGCTCCTGCGTGGGCTTCACCTCTGAGCTGGACATGGGCATCCAGGAAAAGGTGGCGGCTGAAGCCATCAAGCGCGTGGAGGCCAAGCACGCATAAGCGTTTATTTTCGCGCTAGCCTTATCGAGTTTCCCCTGCCGCGGCAGGGGAAATTTGCATTTTCTTGGGGCTTATTCCCCGAGCCGGGCTGCCGGTGAGCGAGATCTCAGGTACGTTCGAAGGGGTAAAAATTGCGCCAGTGTAGTGCTGTAGCGTGCTGCGAAATTCGATGATTCTCCGAAAGGTCTAAGGAATAATGACGAACCCCAACCAGTTTGGTGAGAACGCCGACAACAGCGATAGCAACGTGGGCGATAACAGCTTTAACGGTTCCCACGGCGAGAACTCTGGGAACGATAACTTCGGTAGCTTTGGCGGCTACGGCAGCCCCCAGTCCAACAAGGATAGCTCGGCG
Source organism: Corynebacterium sp. HMSC062E11 (assembly GCF_001811845.1). Classification (NCBI taxonomy): domain Bacteria; kingdom Bacillati; phylum Actinomycetota; class Actinomycetes; order Mycobacteriales; family Corynebacteriaceae; genus Corynebacterium; species Corynebacterium sp. HMSC062E11. Next base: position 22,279 of record NZ_KV806784.1, on the reverse strand, counting down.
TCTGGCTGGAATGCCCAGGATTCGAACTCCGGCTTTGGCTGGGGTGGCCAGGCAGGATACGGCGATTACTCCGAGAACTCTGCTGAGACTTCCTCGTTTGGTAGCGCCTCTTCCCAGGATTCGCAGCCGGACACTGACCGCGAAGCTAAGGACAGCATGTTTAGCGAAGGCTTTGCTTCTGCTGAGCCCGCATCCGAGTCCGCTAAGGACCAGGACACCCACTCCACCCAGGACTCCTTTGGCGCCTCCTATGCTTCCTACAACACCGATAGTGGTGCTGGCGCCGAGCATGCCGCTGAGTCGACGAACTCGAACCAGAGCCACAGCGACAACGGCTACGGCACTAACGGCTATGGCAACGACGGCTTTGGCGGTGGTGCGCAGACGGAATCCAACCAGGGCCATGGCTTTGGGCAGCAGTCAAGCAATGGTTTCGGTAGCCAGGCCTCTCACTCCAACTCCACGTCCGGTTTTGGTAGCTACTCCCAGCAGAACCAGGGCTTCGGAGCACAGGAGCAGCAAGGTTTCGGCACCCAAGGACAGCAAGGTTTCGGCACCCAGGAGCAGCAGGGCTTTGGCCAGCAGAACTCGCCCTTTGCGGCCTCCCCGCAGAATCAGTACCCGCAGCAGGCTGCGCCGAATGGCGGTTCTTCCAAGGGCACGGGATTCTTCAAGGCGCTATTTGACTTCTCTTTCAGCAACTTTATCACCCTGAAGTTCTCGTCCTTCATTTATATGCTGCTCGTCATTTTGTCAGCAGTCTTCTGGGTAGGAACGATCCTCTTCTCCTTCGCGTTTTTCGCTGATAGCGTTCTTTTGGGAATCCTTGCGTTCCTCGGTGCTGTGATCTTCGGCGGAATCACCTTCCTTTTTTACGTCATCCAGTTCCGATTGATCTTGGAGTTCTTCGTGGCAAACATCCGCACCGCGCAGAACACCGGCGATCTGGTTGCCAAGGCGGATGGCGATAAGGCTTAAAAGTCACTCTCCGCGCTGCTGTAGGGCAGACAAACAAATCCCGCGGCCTCAGTATTCGAGGTCCGCGGGATTTTTCTATGCAGGGGCCGCCGCGGTTTACGCGGCGAGCAGAGCGGCGTTGTTCCTAGCCAGTCGGGCTGGCCGAGCTGCTTAGTCCAGCAGCGCGGCGACGGACTCGGAGTCGGCGTCGGAAAGCATCTGGCGGATGCGGTCATACTCCGCGTCCTCACCGATGGCCTTCGCAGCATGGCCCAGAGCGGCAATCGCGCGCAGCACACCCTGGTTGGGCTCGTGGGAGAAGGGGACAGGGCCCCAGCCCTTCCAACCATTGCCGCGCAGGCGGTCGAGGCTGCGGTGGTAGCCGGTACGCGCATAGGCGTAGGCGGTGATGAAAGCGGTGGGCTCAGCACCCTTGTTCTTGTCTAGTTCCTGTTCCGCCAGCAGAGCCCAGAGCAGCGGGGAATCCGGGTGGGTGACAATTCCTGCGGTGAGATTGGAGGTGCTGTCAGCACCCGGATCGGCGGGCAGCTTGATGGGCGGGGGAGCGAGCATATCTTTCATTTCCATGCCGCCCCACTCTAGCCATGTGGCGCCACGGCCACCAGAGGGGGCGAACCTTGAAAGGGGCGAACCTGGAAGGTTCGCCCGGAACTAGAAGGGCTCGCCCAGAATTAGTGCTGAGCCCAGAAATCGGAAACGTTGAGCCCAAAGGAATACAGCGCGCGGCGCAGCACTGGTAGCGAAAGGCCGATAACGGAGGAGGGATCGCCCTCAATGCGGTCGATGAACCAGCCACCGAGGGCCTCCAAGGTAAAGGCGCCGGCGCATTCGAGTGGCTCGCCGGTGCGGGCGTAGGCCTCGATATCGGCGTCCGAAGCCTGGGCAAAGTGCACCGTCGTGCGCGAGGCTTCTACGAAGCGCTTATCGCCCCGCAGCACGCAATGGCCGGTGATGAGCTCCGCGGCGCGCCCGGCCTGCGCGTGCCAGCGCTCCACGGTGGCCTCGGGGGTATGGGGTTTGCCTTGGAGGGAGCCGTCGAGAAGCAGCATGGAATCCCCGCCCACCACGACGTCCTCGGGATAGTCAGGAGCAATAGCCTCTGCCTTAGCAGTAGCCAGCGCACAGACGATCTCGGCGGGCTCAGCACCCGCCAGGCGCTCCTCGATGGCCCGCTCGTCCACGTGGGCCGGGGCGATGACGGGTTCCACGCCCGCACCCCGCAGGATGGACAGGCGGGAGGGGGACTGGGAAGCTAGAACCAGGCGCATGCGCTTAGTAGTAGCGGACGTTGCGGAAGGCGGACGGGTTGAATACGTCACCCGGCTGGCCCCACAGGTCGCGCTCGGAGCGGGTATCGGCGGCCTTGGCGCGCGCCTCAGAGTCGAGCTGGCTGAGCACCGTGGACAGGGCCGCCACCTCAGCGTCGGTGGGATTGCCGCGCAGAACGGTAAACAGGGAAGCGGTCATAGGGAAACCTCTACAAAACGATATTGCCGTGTTTCTTCGGCAGGGTTGGAATAATCTTGCGATCCAGCAGGCGCAGGCCCTCGATGAGGGAGCCGCGGGTGGCTGCCGGGGTAATGACGGAATCGACGAGACCACGCTCAGCGGCCTGGTACGGGGTCAGGTAGGCGGCGGCCTCCTCCTCGCTCAGCTCTAGCTCTGCGGCCAGTGCAGGGGCATCGGCCACTGAGATCTCGGCCGTCGGCCACGCATAGGACAGGTCCGCACCGAGTTCCTTGGAGCCGAAAGCGATGTAGCCGGTGCCGTGCGCGCGGCGGACGATGACACTGATCTTGCCTACGCTCGCCGCGGAGTAGGCGTGCACCAGCTTGGCCAGCGCTGCCTTCTCCACATCCAGCGCCGGGGAGTCGACGAACTCGATAATGGGGGTATTGAAGGCATCGCAGAGGCGGATGAAACGCGCGGCCTTAGCGGCAGCTTCCGCATCGAAGGAGTCGCGGTTGGCGATGATGCCCACGGTGCGGCCCTCCACGCGACCGAAGCCGGTGAAGACACCGCGCACCTGGGCGCCGAGCTCGAAAACATCCTCGCAGGTGGCGGTGACCACGTCGGCGAGATCGACGGCGCCGTCATCTCCCACGAGGGTATCGAGGGCGTGGTCGGCGTCGGTAATGTTCTCCTCCACAGAGCCCGCAACGATGGTGGCCTCGGTGCGGGGAGCGGCGGCACGGTTATTGGAAGGCAGGTAGGAGAGCACGCGCTTGGTGACGTTCACCTCGTGCTCCCCATCCGCCTGCAGGTCACCGTCCGGAGCAATGACGACATCCGACAGCGCAGCCACCAGCGAGGCCTCCTTGGAGTCCGCGTAGACCGCCGTGACCTGCGGGATGAGGCCGGAAGCGGTGGTGGCGCGGGCCAGGATGCGGGCCTGCATGGCGGAGGAGACAATGCCCTCCTGGGCGCGGGGCTTATCGCTGGCGACGAGTGCGACGATGGGCACGCCGGTCTTAATGGCCAGGTCATAAAGCTTGGTGACCTTTTCGCCATAGACCTCGCCCATGGTGCCGTCGAAAAGCGAGGCGTCCTGCGCATAGGCGCAGACCTTGCGGCCATCGACAGTGCCGAAGCCGGTGACGACGCCATCGGTGTAAGGACGGATGTGCTCGCGGCCGAACTCGGTGGAGCGGTGGCGAGCGAGCGCGTCGGTCTCCACGAAGGATCCGGCGTCAAAGAGCGCCTCGATGGCGCTGCGGGCCGCAGGAACCTCTCCCTGCGGCGCCCGGGACTCGGTGAGCTTAGCGCTCAGGTCCTCGATCTTGCCAGCGGTCGTCTTCAAGTCAGTCATGGGACACTAGTGTAATACAGTGCGTCTGCTGCACTACGCTGCGCTCGTTCCGAGCGCAGCCTAAAGCGGGATGTTGCCGTGCTTGCGTGCCGGGCGGGCCACATTCTTGTCCGTGAAGAAGCGCAGATTCTTGGCGATTGCACTGCGGGTTTCAGAGGGGAGAATGACGGCGTCGATAAGCCCGCGCTCCGCTGCCTTATACGGGTTGAGCATGTGGTCTTCATACTCGCGCTCGAAGGACTTGGTCAGCTCAGCTACGTCGAGGCCCTTTTCGTGGGCTGCCTTGATCTCCTTGCGGTAGATAAAACCGACGGCGCCGGCAGCGCCCATGACCGCGATCTGGGCGGTGGGCCAGGCCAGGTTGACGTCCGCTCCCAGTCCCTTGGAGCCCATCACACAGTAAGCGCCGCCGTAGGCCTTGCGCAGGGTGACGGTGATCTTCGGAACGGTGGCTTCGGCGTAGGCGTAGAGCAGCTTGGCGCCGCGGCGTAGGATGCCATCGTGTTCCTGGTCGGCGCCGGGGAGGAAGCCGGGGACGTCGACCAGCATGATGATCGGGATATTAAAGGCATCGCAGGTGCGCACGAAGCGCGCGGCCTTCTCCGAAGAATTGATGTCGAGGCAGCCGGCGAAGACCTGGGGCTGGTTGGCCACGAACCCTACGGTGCGCCCTTCGATGCGGCCGAAGGCGGTGACGACGTTATCGGCGCGGTCGGCTTGGATCTCCAGGAAATCGCCGTCATCGGTGAGAGCCTCGATGATCTCCTTGACGTCATAGGGCTGGTTCGGGGAATCCGGGATGATGCTATCCAGCACGAGGTCGTCGACGGTTTCTTCGCCCAGCTCCTCGTAGGGCTCAACCGGGGTCAGCTGGCGGTTATTGGAGGGTAGGTAGGTCAGTAGGTCGTGTACCCAATCGAGCGCTTCCTCGTCGCTAGAAGCGGTGTAGTGCGAGGTGCCGGACTTATGCATGTGGACGCCGGCGCCGCCGAGTTCTTCCTGGCTGACTTCTTCACCGGTGACGGTCTTGATGACGTCGGGCCCGGTGACGAACATCTTGGACTTCTCATCCACCATCACCACGAAGTCGGTCAGTGCGGGGGAGTAGGCGTTGCCGCCGGCGCAAGCACCCATGATGACGGAGATTTGTGGGACGACGCCGGAGGCCTTGACGTTCTGGTAGAAGGTCTTGGCAATCCAGTCCAGGGACACGGCGCCATCCTGGATGCGGGCGCCGGCGCCCTCGTACAGTCCGATGAGCGGGCGGCCGGTGGTGATGGACAGCTCCATGATCTTGATCATCTTCTCGCCGTAGACTTCGCCGAGGGCGCCGCCGAAGACGGTTCCGTCCTGGGAGAAGATGCAGACCTCGCGGCCGTCGATGGTTCCCCAACCGGTGACGATGCCATCGGTCAGCGGGCGCTTCTTGCCCATCCCGAAGTCCGTGGTGCGGTGCACGGCGAGCATGTCGGTCTCCACGAAGGAGCCTTCATCGAGGAGGTAGTCCAAGCGCTCCCGGGCTGTGAGGCGGCCCTGGGCGTGGACCTTGTCGTGGGCTTTTGCACCCATGGGCTGCGCCGCTGCTTCGCGACGCCTCTTCAGTTCAGCGATCTTGCCTGCGGTGGTGTCGGCGCTCAGGGAGTCAAGCTCCGACAAATGTGAGGAAATAGTCATGTTTCGACAGTGTAGAGAAGTTTTGTATAGGAATGTATAGCGGCGATCGGGTGATTTCTCTCACAGCCCGCGTTTGTGCAGGTAGGTGGGATGAAAAAGGTGAGGGTTTCCTCGGGAATGGTGTGTCGGGCACATGGTTGCCAGTGTAATTGGCGTGGTATTGGTGGGATTGGCTGGTGCGGGTAAAAGAAAAGCCTCGCTCCCTGGAGGCGGGGGCGAGGCTTGAGTTAAGCGGCTTTATCTGGAGCGTCGGCTAGCCAGCCGAGGTTGTAAAGGAAGAGTTCAACCTCTGTGAGATCCTCTTCGCTGGGAAAGGAGTTGGTCAGCGCCGCGTAGGACTCTTCGATGTCGGTGCGGGTGGCTGGGACGAGGCCGTGCTTGTGCAGATCTTCGGCGATCTGCGATACCAGCGGCGCCGGGTGCACCGTGTCAAGGTTGATTCCGGTGGCACTCTTGAATTCGTTAGTGATGGCGGAAAGGAATCCGGTCAGGGTATTCATTTGGCTCACCTCTCTATTTCTTGTCGTAATGATGCGGCCGTCCGCATCATGGGGTTAAACCAACTATATAGGTAAAGTTCTCTAAAAGCTAGCTTTCGTTCACGGCGAGTTAACTTTCAGTTAACCTAGCGCGAAATATGAGGTGAGAAACGAGCGCCTTTTTAAGCCTCAATGGGCAGCCAGGCGTAGCCATAGGGCCCGAGCTCCACAGGGCCTAGGTCGACGGTCTGATCCGTGAAGTTATGGAGGCACAACAACTCACCGCGCTGGAATCCCAGAACGCCCGTCTGACCGGTTTCCACGGCTTCGAAAGGTGCGGTGCCGAGTTCCGGATGTGCCTTACGCTGCTGGATTAGACCGCGGAGGCGGTGGAGGAGCGAGGAGTCGTCGGCAAGCTGCTCTTTCACTGAGACCCCTACGCCGCCGACGATGGGACGGCGCGGGTGAGCGGATGTAGTGAAACCTGCGCCCTCACCGGGCTCCCATTGCATGGGCGTGCGCACGGCATCGCGGTCGGGCAATTCGGGGGCATCGTTCATACCAATCTCATCGCCGTAATACAGGAAGGGCGCACCCGGCAGAGTCATGAGAAGTGAATAAAAAAGCTCAATCTTGCGGTAATCATTGCCCAACAGCGGCGCGAGGCGCCGCGCGATGCCCACGTGGGCGCGCATCTGCTCATCCGGCAGGTAGTGCTCGTACATGATGGCGCGCTGGTCCTCGTCGACCATTTCTAGGGTCAGCTCGTCGTGGTTGCGCAGGAAGGTGCCCCACTGACAACCCTGGGGAAGCTCCGGAAGCTCCGCCATGATGTCGTAGACCGGTGTGGCGTCCCCCAGCGCGAGGGCTTGGTAAAGCCGCGGCATCACTGGGAAGTTGAACACCATGTGGAAGCGATTGCCCGTGCCATAAAACTCCATGGTTTCTTCGGGCGGCTGGTTAGCCTCCGCGATCATGATGGCCTCGGGGTAATTCTCGTCGATGAAGGCGCGGACCTTCTCCACAAACTCGACCGTCTCCGGCAGAGACTCGCCGCCCACCCCATCACGCTCGTACAGGTAGGCGATGGCATCGAGGCGGAAGCCGTCCACGCCCTTATCTAGCCAGAAGGAAAGAATCTTGAATACTTCCTCGTGGACCTTCGGGTTGTCGTAGTTTAGGTCCGGCTGGTGTGAGTAGAAGCGGTGGAAGTAGTACTGCTTGCGCTCCGGGTCCCATGCCCAATTCGAGGTTTCCGTATCGGTGAAGATAATGCGGATCTCGGGGTAGCGCAGGGGATCATCGCCCCACACGTAATAGTCGCCGTAAGGGCCTTCCGGATCGGTGCGGGAGGCCTGGAACCACGGATGATCGGTAGAGGTGTGGTTGAAAGCCAAATCCGTCATGAGGCGCATGCCACGAGCGTGAAGTTCGGTGACGAGCTCGTCAAAGTCTTCCATCGTGCCGTAGTCAGGGTGAATGGAGTAGTAGTCGGCGATGTCATAGCCGTCATCGCGCAGCGGGGAGGTATAGAAGGGGGAGAGCCACAGGCAGTCCACTCCGAGCCACTTGAGGTAATCTAGCTTCTCAATAACTCCACGTAGCGTGCCAACGCCTTCGCCGTGGGTGTCCTTGTACGAGCCCACGAGGGCCTGGTAGAAAATGGCGTTATTGTGCCAGGTCATCGGAGATCCTTCCGTTTGGCCCGCCACAGCAGAAACTCCGCCAGGCACAGCGCGCCCGCCAGGAGCCCCGGCCAGATGGCGGGGGAGGGGTGAAAAAGATTGAGGACTGCTTGCACCAGCGCTAGGAAGGCAAAGAAGCCAACGAATCCCAGCGCGGTGTCCCATAGCAGTTCACGGCGCATTAAGCCTTGACACCTCCGGCGGTGAGGCCGGCGACGATGCGGTGCTGGAAGATGAGCACCATGATGATGAGCGGAACCGTTACCAGCGCGCCCGCGGCCATGGTGGCGGCATAGGGGTACTCGAAGGCCGAGGGGCCCGAGAAACGCGCGATAGCCACGGTCACCGGCTCAGTAGCAGTGGTGGATAGCTGCTTGGCCAGCATGAACTCGTTCCACGTTGTGATGAAAGCGATGATGGCGGTGGTAAACAGCGCGGGCGCGGCCAGGGGCAGGAGCACGAGGCGGAAAGCCTGACCGCGGGAAGCGCCGTCCACGCGGGCAGCTTCCTCCAGCTCCCAGGGCAGCTGACGGAAGAAGCTCAGCAGTGTGTAGACAGTCAGGGGCAGCGCGAAGGAGATATTCGGAATGATCATCGCGCGGTAGGTGCCAATCCACTCGAGGTTGCCAAAGAGCTGGAAGAGCGGGGTCACCAACGCGATGGCCGGGAACATCGAGGCGGCCAGGATGATGCCGGTGACAATACCTTTGCCCGGGAAGTCATAGCGTGCCAAGGCGTAGGCGGTAAACACACCGATAAGGACCGCCACCGCGGTCGTGACCAAGGAAATGATCAAAGAGTTCCCCAGCGCATTGAGGAAGTCATTGCCCTTGTCCGTGGCTAGGGCGTCCCGGAAGTTATCCAGGGTCACGTGCGTGGGCCACGGAGTGGCGTCGAAAGTATGGGACTTGTGCCGCAGGGCGGTGACGACCATCCAGTAGAAGGGCGCGAGCCCCCAGAACATGATGAAGAGGATGCCAAGGTAGTGTCCGATCTTTTTCATGACTTCTTCTCCTTCTTCTGGCGAGCAGTACCGGAGACATCAGCGCCGAGGAAGCGAACGAGGATGAACGCGACGGTGAAGATAAGCAGGAAGATGAGTGTGGACAGCGCGGAGGCTGAGTTGAAGTGGCCCTGGCGCATGTCTTCCACCACCAGCTGGGAAATGGTGGCCGTCGGCGCGTTGGAGGAAGCGGAGATCATGATGACCGGCAGGTCGTACATGCGCAGCGCGTCCAGCGTGCGGAAGAGGATGGCCACCATGAGCGCCGGGCGCACCAGCGGCAGGGTAATGGTGAAGAAGGTTTGGATGCGCGAGGCACCGTCCACGCGGGCCGCGTCATAGACATCGCGCGGGATCATCTGCAGGCCGGCCAGGATGAGCAGCGCCATGAACGGGGCGGTCTTCCACACATCGGCGATGATGACCGCGAGGCGGGCATAGAACGGGTCCGTGGTCCACGCGATGTTCGAGCCGATGAGCGCGTTGATGATGCCGTCCGGCGCGAACATGAACTGCCACAGCTTCGCAGTCACCGCGGTGGGAATGGCCCAAGGCACCAGCACAGCCGCGCGCACGAGGCCGCGCCCGCGGTACTCGCCGTTCATCACCAGCGCCATGAACATGCCCAAGATCGTCTCCAGTGCCACCGTGACCACGGTGAAGAAGAGCGTGATTTTGAGCGCTGGCCAGAAATCGGTGGCGATGACGCCGTCCGGGCATGTGGTGGCCTGGCCGGTGGCAGACATGCATTTATTGGTGAGCCAGTACAGGTAGTTCTCGAGCCCTGCGAATGAGCCTTCCTCGAATACACCCGTGGTCGGGTTAAGCCGCTTGTTGCCCTGGAAGGACAACATCACAGCGCGCACGATGGGATAGCCGATGACCACGGCCAGCGCTATCAGCGCCGGTGCGATGAGCGCAGCGACGCGCAGATACTGTCTGCGGGGCTGCGCGGTAGCCGGTGCTCCAGCCATGCGGTGCCTGCCTTTCTGATTAATAGGGGGAGGGGTTTATCGGGGGTTGGGGAAAATCATAGCGGGTGGCTGAGACATCCTCTGTGCACGAGCACCCAGATCAAAGCCAGATCAAAGAAAGAGGCGCGGGCAAGTCTCGTGGACTTACTCGCGCCCCATTCACGCTGGGAAGATTAACCCTGCGCGGCTGCCTCGATGGCTGCCTTCATGTCCTTCGTTGCGTCGTCGACGGACTTGCCCGCGGTCAATGCCGCGTAAGCGTTATCCTGCACGGCCTTGGAGATGGCGGTGTAGAACGGGGAAACCGGACGCGGTGCGGCGTTCTCCAGGGATTCCTTCAGGGCCGGAAGGTACGGGAACTCCTCCACCAGGGACTCATCGTCGTAGATGGAAGCCAGTACCGGCGGGAAGGAAGCCTCAGCGAAGGACTTCTGGTTCTCCTCGTTGATGATGAACTTCATGAAGTCCAGGGCCGTAGCCTTGTGCTCGGAATTGATGTTGATGCCGTTGTTGTAGCCACCCAGAGTGGAAACACCGACGCCGTCCTTGCCCACCAGCGGCTGGACCTCGAACTTGACGCCCTTTTCCTCAGCGTTGGTGTACATGTACGGCCAGTTGATGGCGAATGCGGTCTTGCCCTCGGTGAAAGCCAAGTTGGTCTCCTCCTCCGTCGTGGCGGTGGAGTCCTTGGAGATGGTGCCGTCCTCGTAGGCGTCGACAAGCGCTTGCAGGCCTTCCTTGGACTTGTCCGAGTCAACGGTCACGTTGCCCTCGTCATCCAAGATGGAGCCGCCCCAGCCCTCGATGAAGCCGGCGGTGTTGACGGTGAGGCCTTCGTACTGCTTGAGCTGGGTGGTCAGGCAGGACGCATCGTCCTTGATGGCCTCGCAGGCAGACGCGATGTCCTCGAACTTCTCCGGAGCCTTGTCCGCCAACTCGGTGTTGCGGAAGAGTAGCTGGCCGTTGGTGTTCTGCGGCAGCGCGTAGAGGGTGTCGTTATAAGTCGCGGATTCCACGGTGGGCTCCAGCAGGCCAGAGGTGTCAACCTCCAGGTCACCGGTCAGCGGTGCCAGCCACTGGTTAGCGGCGAAGTCCGCGGTCCAGACCACGTCGAGCGCCATGACGTCGTAGTCGGAGTTGCCCGCTTGCAGGGACTGCACGAGGGTTTCGCGCTGCGCGTCGGCCTCGCCGGCGAGCTCCTTGAGCTCGACCTTCTCGTCCGGGTGCTCGGCGTTCCATGCCTCGATGATGGGGGTGATCTTGTCGGTGTCGTTCTTGCCCATGGCAAAGGTGATGGGCCCGCGGCCGCCACCATCGGTGGAGGAGGCATCGGAGCCAGCGCTTGACGACGACCCCTCGTCACCCGACGAGCAACCTGCCAAGGTCAACGCGAGTGCAGCGGTGGTGACGACTACGCCGCGGCGGACAGAACGCAGCGAGCTAGGGAGAAACGGCTTCTTCATGGAGTATTCACCTTTCGGAAAACTTCTGATGACTTCAAAATAGGGGATCATCCCCACAAGGCACGTGGTTTTGGCTTTTAATTCACTTCAAACGGGGGTGAAGCTACCCCTGTTAACGCTACTGCCTAAGCCTCGATGCGCTGGCCGGTTTCCGGATCGAAGTGGTGGGCCTCGCGGGGGTTGAAGGTGAGGACGACGGTGTCGCCGCGCTGCGGAACGTTGTCGCTCGCGCGGGCAACGAAGCGCTGCTCGCCCACCATGGCGTAGACGAAGGATTCCGAGCCCAGCTCTTCCACGAACTCCACCGTTCCCTGGAAGCCCACCGGCCCCTTATTAATGAATAGCTTTTCGGGGCGAACGCCGATGCGGCCGCCGTTGTAGTCAAAGATATTCATCGAGGGGGAACCGATGAAGCCGGCGACGAACTCGTTAGCGGGGGCGTCGTAAAGCTCGCGCGGTGGGGCGACCTGCTGCAGTTCGCCGTCTTTGAGCACGGCGACGCGGTCTCCCATGGTCATGGCCTCGACCTGGTCGTGGGTGACGTAGACGGTGGTGGTGCCGAGGCGCTGCTGGAGGCTGGCCAGCTCCGCGCGGGTTTGTACGCGCAGCTTGGCATCGAGGTTGGACAGGGGTTCATCCATGAGGAAGGCCTTCGGCTCGCGCACGATGGCGCGGCCCATGGCCACGCGCTGGCGCTGACCACCGGACAGGTCCTTGGGCTTGCGCTGCAGGTACTCCGTGAGCCCGAGGGTCTTGGCGGCTTCCTCGACCTTGGCTTTGATGTCTGCCTTGGGCATTTTGGCCAGCTTGAGGGAAAATCCCATGTTCTGGGCCACGGTGAGGTGCGGGTAAAGCGCATAATTCTGGAAGACCATGGCGATATCGCGCTCGCCGGGCTCCAGCCCCGTGACGTCTTTGCCGTCGATGAGGATGCGGCCGCTGGAGACAGGCTCGAGTCCCGCGAGGGCGCGCAGGGTGGTGGACTTACCGCAGCCGGACGGTCCGACGAGGACCAGGAATTCGCCATCCGCAATCTCGAGATTGAGGTCTTTGACCGTGGGGTTCTCGGCGCGGGGATAGGTGATGCCGACGTTCTCAAAAGTGACCTTTGCCATGGACACACACTAGCACCCGGCGGCACGTGGATTAGGCTGGAATTCGCTATGAAGAAGTTCGCCCCGCTCCTCGCAGTGCTCTTGGTTGGTTGCTCTAGTACGGAATCTGCAGAGGCTTTCACACCGCTAACAACTGTTTCCACTGGGACCGCTGACGCGTCTTCGACGCAGTCCACTTCGCCTTCCGCGGCTCAGCGCGATACTGTGTTCCGCGCTATTTTCGGCGACACCGTGGACTCATCAAAGGTGCGCTCACAACTGGTGGACAACGGCAAGGTTGATCGCGCCACCATGCGCGCCAGCATGAAACGGATGGGGTTGGACCTCTCGGATTCGGAAGCGCAAGAATACGGCGAGTGGGTGTGTAAGTGGGTCGCCCCGGAGATCCGCTACGTGCTGGTGACTGAAGGGAAACCAGATAGCCTCGGTGCGAAAGAGCGCGCGGACTACGACAAGCTGGTTGAGGATACCGTGTCCTTCCTAGCGGATTCTCGGCAGATCTCCGTTACTCCTGAACAGGTAACCCATGCTTTGCCGCAAGCGGTCTTGACCACCTGTCTTGACGAGGCCACCGCACACACAATTCTGGCCAATCCGGATTACTTTTAGTCACGTCTAGAAGGCCACTGCCCGGCGGGTAACCTAGGGTGCATGACTGCACTTGATATGGACCGCATCCGCGAGGCGTTGAGTGACGACTTCGCTGTCATCGATTTCACCGAGTCCACTGGCTCCACCAATACCGATCTCATGCAGGCGGAGAAGGTGGCTGATGGCACCGTACTGCTTGCCGACGAACAGGTGGCCGGCAAAGGCCGCTTGGGCCGCCAGTGGGTGAGCCCGGCGGGGGCGCAGCTTATCTTTTCCGCACTGATCCTCCCGGAGTCGCTAGAGCACCTTGGCACCCTGCCCCTGGCTGCCGGTTTGGCCGTGACCGACTCGGTCGAGGGAGCGGTGCTCAAGTGGCCCAATGACGTGCACATCGATGGCAAGAAGCTGTGCGGCATCCTCGCGGAAGCCGGCCCTGTGGGGGAGGCTTTCAAGTCCGCTCCGAAGACTGAAGTCTCGAAGGCGGAGGTGAACAAGGCCGAAATCAACAAGGCTGAAGTTAATAAGGCCGAGATCAATAAGGCTGAAGTTAATAAGGCTGAGATCAACAAAGCGGAAATCAACAAGGCTGAGGTCGCGCCCAAGACTCAAGCCGCTAACCCGCTTTCAGCACGCGTGGTCGTGGGCATGGGCATCAATGTCACCCTGACCCGGGAGGAACTGCCCATCGAGGCCGCGACTTCGCTTGCGCTCGAAGGGCTTGATACCGACCGCACTGAGCTGGCCATCACCGTTCTGAAGAACCTGCGCCGCCGCATCACCCAGTGGGAGCAGCAGGACCCACAGCTCATGGCTGATTACCGCAAGGTGTGTTCTTCCATTGGCCAGGAGGTTCGCCTCGAAGCCCCGACGGGCGATGTGATCGGCACCGTCGAGGGCGTGGCTGACGACGGCCGCATCAACGTCGGCGGCGAGTACTACTCCGCCGGTGATGTCATCCACCTGCGCCCGGCTGATAAATAAGTCGGCGCGCGTCTTTTCCACGGCTCCTCCTAGCGGAGCCAAGTGGCGAGGTACTCAACCAGGGCACAACTAGGGCACTCATCCAGGGCACTCAGTTACGGTGCTTTCCACATGGCGTCTGTCAAAAGGCATTTATCAAATGGCATTAGTCAAAAGGCGTCTTTGCCCCTGAAAACGCCATCTACAGACCCGCAAAAGGTGTCTTTGGCCCCAAAGGCGCCTTTTGACTAATGCCTTCTGTGAGATGCCATTTGCGGTGTCCCTTGCCACAATAACCCAGAGCCAGCCGTGGGCAGGGAAGGAATGGAGTGTACGTGGACGGGAGGTACCATGAGCCCCATGAACCTCATGCAGATGGGCCGCGGCGAAGTTGTTCGCGCTGACATGACCGCCCCGTTTCGCACGCTGCTCTTTCCTTTTCTAGAGCTCGTCGTGATTACCGGGGTGTGCTGGATCGCCATCGGCTGGTGTGACTATAACGGCATTGACCTGGCGCTTCGCAATGGCCTGGTAGCTATATGGGCCTTGCTTGCCGTCTGGCGCTTTGTCCTTCCCCTCATCAAAGCCCGCCGCAAGCGCTTCATCGTGACCAACCTGCGCGTCATCGCCCGCGAAGGCAAGCGCGTTGATTCGATCCCGCTCACCGATATCCGCGGTGCGCGCCGCCGCCGCGGTGGGATCTCGCTGGCACTTCACGGCTATGACAAGCCGATGTATTTCCCCTCCATCCCCAAAGCAAAGCGCGTCGAAGACATCCTCAACGAGCAACCGGTCTGGGGCTAGTCCTTAATCTCCGTCGTATGCAGCTGCTGGTCCAGGTCCTCCGGCGCCAAGTTGGCGGAGCGGAACTCGTGGGTCAGCGGCAGACGCAGATCGAGGTCCGTTCCGGGGCAGAGATCAATCATGGCCTCATCCACCGTGTAGTCCAGCACGTGCCCTCCGGAGGTACGCGCAGCGTCGATGAAGTGCACGTGGCATCCGGGAACGGAGATTCCCTTCTCAAAGACCGGCGTGCGGAAACCGCCGATGACGCCCTCGACGTAGTCAAAGCGCAGCTCCTTGTCACCGCCCACCGCCTGCGCCATCGGCGGGTAGGGCTTGCTCTGCTTGACCACCGTGCGGGTCACCACGTTGCTGAACCGCCCAGAGATGCGCACCGCGTACATGAAGTTGGCGGAAGGCTCCACCTCATCGATGAATGCCGAAAGCTCCTCGCGCCTCAGACCCTTGGGCGCGGCCACCTTAATACGGGGGACAAAGTTAGTGGCCACCGCAAAGGGCGTGCCCTGGTCTAGGTCAGCGACCGTTGCGGTGCCATCGCCGCGCAGCTGGTAGCACACCCCGTCGAGGATGATCATCTCTCCGTCCAGCGCATCGAAGGTTCCAATACCGAAGTTGCCCTTGCCCAAGAGCTCACCGATGGTCATTTCGCCGTCGTAAATGCCATCCAACAGGGCGGTCATGAGGGAGTTCTGAAAGATGGTATGCCGGACGATCATGGCCCCAAGGCTAGTATTGGAAGAGTGAGTGAACAACACAAACCCCTCGTTACTGTTTATGGAGACGGCCAGCTTGCACGCATGATGCAGCCGGCCGCCGCCGAGCTCGACATCCACCTGCGCGTGCTGGCCTCCGCTCCGGAAAAGTCCGCCGCACAGGTGATCCCGGACGTCGTTCTCGGTGACTATCACGATCTCGACGTGCTCACCGCCGCCGCAGAAGGCGCGGATGCAATCACCTTTGAGCACGAGCACGTTCCCGCCGAGCACGTGCAGGCGCTCATCGCCGACGGCCTCAACGTCCAGCCCCAGCCTTCCGCCCTCCTCTACGCGCAGGACAAGCTGCTCATGCGCCAGAAAATGGCAGAGCTGGGCGCCCCAGTGCCGCGCTTTGCCGCCATCGAATCGGTGGAGGATGCGCGGGACTTCGCCGCGCTTGTCGACGGTTTCGTGTGCCTCAAAGCCCGCCGCGGCGGCTACGACGGCCATGGCGTGTGGTTCCCGTCCGCGGAGGAGCTGGAGCCGCTCGTCGCTAAGCTGCTTGCGGCCGATACCCCGCTCATGGCCGAAGAAAAGGTCAACCTCACCCGCGAGCTGTCCGTGCTCGTCGCCCGCCGCCCCTCCGGCGAGGTGAAGGTCTGGCCGGTCACCGAGTCCGTGCAACGGGACGGCATCTGCGCCGAGGCTTTTGCCCCCGCCCCGAACCTTTCGCCGGAGTTGACCGAGCGCGCCATGCAGGTGGGCATCAAGGTGGCCACCGAACTTGGCGTTACCGGCGTGCTGGCGGTGGAGCTCTTTGCCTTCGCCACGCAGCAAGACGCCGGCTCCATCATTGCTTCCGCCTCCGGCGCGCCGGGCGCGATTGTTGAGGAGGATATCGCCGTCAACGAGCTGGCCATGCGCCCGCACAATACCGGCCACTGGACTCAGGATGGCTGCGTGACCTCCCAGTTTGAGCAGCACCTGCGTGCCGTACTGGACTTGCCGCTGGGCTCTACCGCAGCCCTGGCTCCGGTCACGGTGATGGCTAATGTGCTGGGCGCCGAAGAAGATCCGCAGATGCCCATGCCGCAGCGCGTTCGCGAAGTGATGGAGCGCTACCCAGAGGCGAAGGTCCACCTCTATGGAAAGGACCACAAGCCGGGCCGCAAGATTGGCCACGTCAACGTAGTCGGTGAGGACGTGGCGGAAACCCGCCGCATCGCCCACGATGCCGCCCACTTCCTCGTCCACGCGCAGTGGGCTTAAGCCCGCAGCGAGCGTGAAACCTATCTACTAAGGAGAGTTTTATGGAACCACTCGTCGGCCTGATTATGGGCTCTGATTCCGATTGGCCCACCGTCAAGCCCGCCGCAGAGGTGCTCGCTGAGTTCGGCGTGCCCTTCGAGGTAGGCGTTGTCAGCGCGCACCGCACCCCGGAAAAGATGCTGGCTTATGCCAAGTCCGCGCACGAGCGCGGCCTCAAGGCCATCATCGCCTGCGCCGGTGGCGCGGCTCACCTGCCGGGCATGGTCGCCGCGGCCACGCCGCTTCCGGTGATCGGCATCCCGCGCGCGTTGAAGGATCTTGATGGGCTCGATTCGCTGCTCTCCATCGTGCAGATGCCGGGCGGCGTGCCGGTGGCCACCGTCTCCATCGGCGGAGCGAAGAATGCCGGCTTGCTTGCCGTGCGCATTCTCTCCGCGGGTGACCCGGCACTGGTGGACAACATGGTGGCCTACCAAGAGAACATGGCCGCCGAGGTGGAGAAGAAGGACGAGAACCTGCGCTCCCAGCTCCTCGGGGAGTAATCAGCTGGGGAGCTTGCTCTTCAGATCGGGGTAGGAGGCCTGCGCGCCTTCTCCGGTGACGGCGTAAGCCCCAACTCGAGCGGCATAGGTGGCGGCCTCCACGAGGTCATCGCCGTGGAGCAACCGGGCGCACAGCGCGCCGGCGAAGGCGTCACCCGCGCCGGTCGTATCGATGGCGGTGACCTGCGGGGAGGGAACGTCAACAAGCTCAGCCCCTTCGGCCACGAGGGCTCCCCGCGCACCCAGCGTGAGGACCACCGAGGCAAAGCCGGCCTCCGTCAGGCGCCGCGCCAGCTCCTCCGGCGCGCCCTCGCTGCTCAATCCCAACTGCTCCAGGATGAGCCCGGCCTCGTGCTCGTTGGCTAGCAGCGGATCGGCACGCAGGAGCACTTCCTTTTCAACCTCGATGACCGGTGCGAGGTTGACCACGACGCGCCCCTTCGCCAGCTCGATAGCCTTGGCACAACCCTCCGCCGGAACCTCGCCTTGGAGCAGAATGAGTTCCGATTCGGTGATGGGGGAGGAGTGGGTGGTGACGAAGGGAGCGTCGACAAGCGCATTGGCCCCCGGCACCACGATGATGGTGTTCTCGCCCTGCTTGTCCACGGTGATGACCGCCAAGCCCGTCACCTCCTCGCTGGATTCGACGTGCGTGAGGTCCACGCCGCTGGCCTGCAAGTAGTGCATCGCAGGCTTGGCGTAGGCATCGCTGCCCACCGCGCCGACGAAGCTGACCTGAGCACCCAGACGGGCGGCAGCGACCGCCTGGTTCGCTCCTTTACCGCCCGCGGTGATGGTGCCGCCGCTGCCCAGAAGGGTCTCGCCCGGCTGCGGGTGCCGGGCTGTGTGGACCACGAGGTCAGCGTTGATGGAACCGACTACGCACATGCTCATGCTGACTAGTATGCACGCTAAGCTAGCGGGCATGCAGTTTCCGCTTCTGGTGTTGGGCGCGCGCGTGGAGGGCGGCGAGCCCGGTTCGCTCCTGCGCAGCCGCTTGGACCGCGCGGTGGTGCTGGCGCGCGTGCTGCCGGAGGAGCCGATCATCGTGTCCGGTTTCGGGGAGGCGGAGCCGATGGCGCGCTACCTCATCGAGCGGGGCGTGGACCCAGAGCGGATCCGTGTGGAGCCGCTGGCTACCAGCACTAACGAAAACCTTGAGCGCGCCCACGCGCTGTGCCCGGACTATGACTATTTCCGCGTCGTGACCAATGACTTCCACGTGCTGCGCACCCGCCTGTGGGCCTGGCACCTGGGGATTCGGGTTCGCATGCATGGTGTTGGCACCCCGCGGAAAGACCGCCCATGGAATTACCTGCGCGAGGTGGTGGCGACTCCTCATTCGCTGCTGCGCATTGTGTGGCGGCGGGTCGTCGCGCAGTGGCCTATGGACTAGGCGCCGAAGAACATGAGCACGATGGCGATGAGCCAAATGACAAACCAATGGCGCTTTTGCGGCGTGGTTGGGTTGGCCTTCTGCTGTAGTGACTTGATGAAATACCAGGCGCCGGGCAAGGCGAAGCCGATGCCCATTGACACATCGCCGTCAGTAATTCCGGTGAAGCCTACGAGGAGCGAGAACAGACTCAATAGCCCCTTGAAAAGGGAGAAGCTGTGGATCGTGCCTTCCATTGGCTGCTGGGCAGGGGCATGGTCAGGCAGCGGAGCTGGGGCGTAGGTGCGCTCCGGCTCGGCAAAGGGCTCTGCGATAGGTTCAGCAAAGGGCTCCACACTCGGATCCTCATACGAGTCAACGAAAGGGTTCGCCGAAGGCTTCGCGTCTGACTCGCGCGCGGGTTCCGCGAAAGGATTCGACCCACGGCCGGGGAGAGGCTTGTCCGGCTCCTCAAAAGGGGTGGGGTCAAAGGGATTGCTCATGTGGCTTAGCCTATGTCACCAGTGAACCAAAGCCCGAATTAGAGCTTGGCCAACGCCTTCGTGATTCCTTCCTTGAGCGTTGCCTGCGATTGCTTCATTGGATGCGCAATCGCCCGCAGGCCCATGTACGCAATCTGATCCGCAGCCCGGTTCAGCGGGTCGCCCGCATGCCCCAACACGCGGCGGATGGTCACCTCGCAGACTCCTTCCACGTCATGCCACGCCTGCTGGAAGCGCGAGCGCGAGCCCGAGGACAGCCCGCGCCACACCCCGCGCGAGCGCATCGCCTTCGAGCCCTTCTTCCGAATCTGCTCCACCGCTTCCAGAGCAGCTACTGAGTCCGACTCGATGATCGCCTTGGTTGCACCGACCTTGAGCAGGTATTTCAGCGCCAAGGTGAGGGATTCGAGCTCGAGCTCATCGGTGCTGGCCGTCGTCTTGCGCGTGCGCAACCGGTAGTCGCCGTTGCTGGCCACGAAGCACATGGAGCCCTTGAAAACCGTGTCCGAGGAGGCGTCCGTGGCGATGCGCACGGTGGCCCCCTCGGGCCAGGAGGAGGCCGTCGAGAAGTTCGGCCACCAGTGCGCCTTCGGTGTGTCCACCTTTACTACTTGCTTCTTGCGCGGGGCCTCGCCTTCCTTCTTGGCGCGGCGCGCGGTGATTCCGGCCTGCTTGCGCCGCACGGAGCTGGCGCTTTTCGACGCCCTATTCTCCTCCGCAAAACTCCCCGTCACGGCATAGCCACGCTTTTCCAGCGCGACCCGCAACCCCGCCTGCCGGCGCCCGGTGACGATCCACCTGCGTCCTCGGAGCCCCTTGGTGGCCTTTTCGAATTCGCGGACGGCCACCTCAACGATGTCGCCCTTTTTAATCTGGCCCTTGCGCACGAAGCGCGTCTTCTTGGTGTTGACGGCGATGACCCAGCCGTCGACAGTTCCGTTTTCGGCGGAATCCCAGCGCTCATCCCACAGCGCAATAGCCACATGCACGGGTGCTGAGATCATGTCTTTGGTGATCTTGCGCGTGCCGTAGGTGCGCGATTGCGTGCCCGTCAGGGCGGAGAGCTCGAGTGGTTCCATCCCCTTTAGTAAACCATTTCATTGCTGTGCTGTAACGCTCGGGCGTCTAGTGCAACATACTCAGTGAGCCCATTAGCATTCTGGAGTTTTATTAGTGTCTGTCCTTACCTTGCCTGGTTCGCGTAAGCGGGAGTTTTCCCGCCTGTTTCGCGAGCATTACCCGGCGGTGCTGGCGTATCTGCGCCGCCGCGTCCCACCGAGCCACGCCGAAGAGCTGGCTGCCGACGTCTTCGAGCGGGCCTGGTCCGGGTTCGACTCCTTGCGCGGCACGCCGCTGCCGTGGCTTTATGGCATCGCCCGCAACGTGATGCGCGAGTTCTACCGCACCCGCCGGGAGACGGAGAACCTCGATGATCATGAGCTGGAATCCTATGCCGGCTATGACGCCGTCGATGCCAACCTCGACATCACTCGCGCGCTGATGCAGCTTCCGCACGCGGAGCGCGAGATTCTCACGCTCCACGCCTGGGAGGGACTCGACCACCCCGATATCGCCGAGGTCCTCGGCATTTCCCGCAATAACGTGCGCGTTCGCCTGCACCGCGCGCGTACCCACCTTTCCGAACTCACAGGAGAAACCGATGCCTAGCTCTCTCGATATGCTCCGCGCCGCCAACCCCGTTCCTGACACAGCGCTTGACGACGCCTCCCTCGCCCGCTCCGAAGAGACCCTCGCAAAGATAACGAAGGGCCGGCCCACGTGGACAATAGCGGCGGCTTCCGTCGCGGTGCTTGCGCTCATCGGTGGTGCCTTCCCGCTGCTCAATAATTCGGAACCCGTGGCCTCGGCCGCGGAGATTCTGACCCAGGCCGGCGAGGCAGCCGCAACCCAGCCCGATGCCGTGGATAAGGGCGTGACCGCGAAGGAATACATGAAGCGCGTCGATACGCTCGGCGATGCCACGGCAATCACCGAGTACGCGGTGGATGCCGGGGGAGCCGTGGAGGTCTCCTCGCAGGGCGAAGTGCCGGGTTTTGACCCGCAGCCTTCCATTAACCCGGAGGACCTCGTCATCGCGTCCGACCGCGCCGGGCTGGAGAAGCTGGCGGATTCCTTCCCGAACCGCGCGCTGGGCGCGCTGGAGCTGCTGCTCCAGCCGGGCTTGAGCAGCGAGCAGCAAAAGATTGCCTATGACATGCTGGCGGAAGCCGACGGCAACGAGGTCGGCACCGTCGAGGGCGAAGGCGAGGACCAGCTGGTGACCGTGATTCGCGATTCCGACCGCGTCTCCTTCTCCGTCCTGCCCGCCACCGGCCAGCTGGTGCGCGTAGTCGGCCTGGTAGGCCCGGACGTGGAAACCACGATCGATGCCACCGCCATCTTGGACTGCGTGTCCGTGACGGGTCTGGAGGGCCCGGACCGCATCTCACTAGCGTGCGCGGATAATAACTACCTGGTCAACGAGTTGGACTGGCAGCGCTGGGGAGACGATTCCGCGGAGGCAGACGGCGTGGCCGTCGAGAATGACTGTGACCCCAATTGCGCGGAGGGCACGTTCAATGAGGATCGGGTGAAGGTGGTCGTCGACAAGCGCGTGGCGTGCGGCTACCACGCCGAGGTCTACTCCCGCGTGCGCGTGCAGTACCCGGATGGACGTGAGGAAGAGCAGCAGATTGGCTGCGCGCCCTAGGTGAGTTCTTAGGTAAGTTGGCGCAGGGCGAACTGGCCGTACATATCACCCAAAGCCTCGGCGGTGTAGTCACCGTCGGGGCTGAACCATTGGGCGACGCCGATGCCCATATCAATGAGCGCCCAGCAGGCGATTTTGAGGTTTTCGGCGTGGAAGTCGCCCTCGTTGACCACGGCCATCCAGCGGGCGACATAATCGCGGCGCAGTTGCAGGACGACGGATTTGTGGGGCTCTTCGAGGTTGGTGAGCTCGTTGTTGACCACGCGGACGCGCCGGGCGTGGGTGGCGTGGTAAATGACGTGGGCTTTCATGGTGGCGACGAGCTTGTCGCGGGGGTCTTTCAGCCCGGCGAGGCAAGCGGCGTTGGCGCGAAGGAGGTCCTCCATGGCGGTGATGGTGACTTCGGCGAGGAGCTCCTGTTTGGAGGAGAAGTGGTTGTACAGGCTGGAGGCGCGCATGCCGACGGCTTTGGCGATGTCCTCCATGCCGGTGGCGTGGTAGCCGCGCTGGTCAAAGAGGTCGAGTGCGGCGGCGGCGATTTGGTCGCGGCGTCTCTGGTTGGCCATGGTGGGTGTCCTCCTCATTGAGCTAATGGCGGTTAGTATACCTGCGGGGGCAGTGTTCAGAAGACTGAAATGGTAGCGGTGTGG